>CAYOEF010000214.1:0-4691 GCA_964402805.1 uncultured Rhodanobacteraceae bacterium
CAACATCAACCCGCCGATGCGCCTGGAGGTCGACCAGCCGGTGCTGGATTTTGCCGACATGGCCAAGCTGCGCAAGATCGCGCGCTATTCCAGGGGCCGGTTTCGCAGCCATACCCTGGACATCACCTGGCCGGCGGCCTGGGGCTCGGCCGGCATCGAGGCGCGCCTGGCCTCGCTGTGCGCGCAGGCGGTCGATGCCATCGACCAGGGTCACAACATCCTCATCGTTTCCGACCGCGCCGCCGATCGCGAGCGCGTGGCCATCCCGGCCCTGCTCGCCACGTCGGCCATCCACCAGCACCTCGTGCAGCGCGGGCTGCGCACCAGCACGGGACTGGTGGTGGAGACCGGATCGGCCACCGAGGTGCACCACTTCGCGACGCTGGGCGGGTACGGCGCGGAGGCGGTGCATCCGTATCTCGCCCTGGAGACGCTGGTGCACCACTATGCCGAAGGGGTGACCGGCATCACGGCGGATACGGCCATCGGCAACTACATCAAGGCCATCGACAAGGGGCTGCTGAAGGTGATGTCCAAGATGGGCATCTCCACCTACATGTCCTACACCGGTGCGCAGATATTCGAGGCTGTCGGCCTGTCGCGCGAGCTGGTGGACAAGTATTTCACCGGCACGACCAGCAACATCGAGGGCATCGGCCTGTTCGGACTGGCCGCGGACGCCCTGCGCCAGCACACGGCGGCCTGGGGCAACGACCCGGTATTGGCCGATGCGCTGGCCGATGGCGGCAACTATGCCTGGCGCGTGCGCGGCGAAGAGCACATGTGGACGCCCGATGCCATCGCCAAGCTGCAGCACGCCACGCGCGCCAACGATCCGGAGACCTACGCCGAATACGCCGCGATCATCAACGACCAGAGCGAGCGCCTGATGACGCTGCGGGGGCTGTTCGAGCTCAAGACCGACCCAGCCGCGGCCATCCCGCTGGACGAAGTGGAGCCGGCAACGGCGCTGTTCCACCGCTTCTCGACTGGCGCCATGTCGATGGGCTCGATTTCCATCGAGGCGCATACCACGCTCGCCATCGCCATGAATCGCCTTGGCGGCAAATCCAACACGGGCGAGGGCGGCGAGGATCCGGCACGCTACCAGCAGGAAATGCGTGGCGAGTCGGTGGCCGAGGGGGCCACGCTGTCCAGCATCGTCGGCAAGCAGAACGTGGTGCATGATCTGGAACTCAAGGCCGGCGATTCCCTGCGCTCGCGCATCAAGCAGGTGGCGTCGGCGCGGTTCGGGGTGACCGCGGCCTATCTCGCCTCGGCCGACCAGATCCAGATCAAGATCTCGCAGGGCGCCAAGCCGGGCGAGGGCGGCCAGCTGCCCGGCCACAAGGTCTCCGACTACATCGCGAAACTGCGTTTCTCGGTGCCGGGTGTGGGCCTCATTTCACCACCGCCGCACCACGACATCTATTCCATCGAGGACCTGGCCCAACTCATCCACGACCTCAAGTGCTGCAACCCACGCGCATCGGTGTCGGTCAAGCTCGTGGCCGAGGTCGGCGTGGGCACGGTCGCGGCCGGCGTGGCCAAGGCCAAGGCCGATCACGTGGTCATCGCCGGCCACGACGGCGGTACCGGCGCCTCGCCGTGGTCCTCGATCCGGCGCGCCGGATCGCCATGGGAACTGGGCCTGGCCGAAACCCAGCAGACCCTGGTGCTCAACCACCTGCGCGGCCGCATCCGGGTCCAGGCGGACGGGCAGATGAAGACCGGGCGCGACGTGGTCATCGCCGCCCTGCTGGGCGCGGATGAATTCGCCTTCGCCACTGCACCGCTGGTGGTGGAAGGCTGCATCCAGATGCGCAAGGGCCAGCTCAACACCTGCCCGACCGGCATCGCCACGCAGGACCCGACCCTGCGCAAGCGCTACGTCGGCAAGCCCGAATACGTCGTCAATTATTTCCATTTCGTCGCCGAGGAGATCCGCCAGATCATGGCGCGCCTGGGCGTGCGCCGCTTCGACGACCTCATCGGCCGCGTCGACTTGCTCGACACCCGCCGCGGCATCGCGCACTGGAAGGCGCACGACCTCGACTTCACGCGCGTGTTCCACAATCCGGACGTGCCGGGCGACGTGGCCCGGCGCCATTGCGAAGACCAGGACCACGAGTTGGGCGATGCGCTCGACCACGTGCTCATCGACAAGGCGCAGGCGACCTTCGAGCGCGGTGAGAAAACCCGCATCATGGTCGACATCCGCAACGCGCACCGCAGCGTCGGCAGCATGCTCTCGGGCGAGATCGCGCGGCGTTTTGGCCAGAAGGGCCTGCCCGAGGACACCTTGCACGTGCAGTTCGAAGGCACCGCGGGCCAGAGCTTCGGCGCGTTCCTGGCCCATGGCGTGACCTTCGATCTCGTCGGCGAGGCCAACGATTACGTCGGCAAGGGGCTGTCGGGCGGGCGCGTCATCGTGCGTGCGCCGAACGACTTCCACGGCTTCGGGCCGGAGCACATCATCGTCGGCAATACGCTCCTGTATGGCGCCACGAGCGGTGAGGCGTATTTCAACGGCGTCGCGGGCGAACGCTTCGCGGTGCGCAATTCCGGCGCCAGCGCAGTCGTCGAAGGCGTGGGCGACCATGGCTGCGAGTACATGACCGGCGGCACCGTGGTGGTGCTGGGTGAAACGGGTCGCAACTTTGCCGCCGGCATGTCGGGCGGGGTCGCCTTCGTATACGACCCGGACGGCAAGTTCCCGGCACGTTGCAACCTTGCCATGGTGGCGCTGGAGCCGGTCATCTCGGGTGTCGAGCAGGAGCTCGCCGTGCCGCACGCGTGCTGGCATCGCGTGGTGCTCGGTACTGCCCCGGCGACCGACGAGGCCATCCTGCATCAGTTGCTGGAAGCCCATTTCCGCTACACGGGCAGCTACCAGACCAAGGAAATCCTTGGTGACTGGACCAACGCGCGCAGCCGTTTCGTCAAGGTGATGCCGCACGAATACCGGCGTGCGCTGAATGCGATGGCACCGAAAACCGGCGCGGCTTCCGCCACGCCAACCACAGTCTGAGAGTTGTCACGATGGGCAAGATCACCGGCTTTCTCGAATTCGAGCGCGAAGACGAACCCGTCCAGCCCGTGGCCGAGCGCAAACGGCACTGGCGCGAGTTCAAGGACCATCTGGACGACGAACGCGCCCGCATCCAGGCCGCGCGTTGCATGGACTGTGGCATTCCCTTTTGCCAGAACGGCTGTCCGGTCGACAACAAGATTCCGGACTGGAACCACCACGTCTACATGCGCGACTGGAAAAAGGCGCTCGACTCCCTGCTTTCGACCAACAACTTTCCCGAGTTCACCGGGCGCATCTGCCCGGCGCCGTGCGAGGCCGCCTGCACGCTCAACCTTTCCGGCAATCCGGTCAGCATCAAGGCGCTCGAGCACAAGATCATCGACACCGGCTGGGAAAACGGCTGGGTGGTGCCGCAACCGGCGCCGTACAAGACGGGGCGGAAAGTGGCCATCGTGGGGTCGGGTCCGGCGGGCCTGGCCTGCGCCCAGCAGCTGGCGCGCGTCGGCCATGCCGTCACCGTGTTCGAGAAGAACGACCGCCCCGGCGGCCTGCTGCGCTACGGCATCCCCGATTTCAAGCTGGACAAGATGCACATCGACCGGCGCATCGACCAGATGCAGCGCGAAGACGTGGTGTTCCGCAATGGTGTCTACATCGGCAACGCCGGGGATGCCGCCGCTTCCGGTGCGGCGCAAACCATCCCGCCGGCCGAATTGTTCGATGAATTCGATGCAGTGGTGATGGCGGGCGGATCGGAAACGCCGCGTGACCTGCAAATTCCCGGCCGTGAACTGGCCGGCGTGCATTTCGCGCTCGACTTCCTGCCGCAGCAGAACCACGTCAACGCTGGCGACATGGTCGTCGACCAGATCCTCGCCAGCGGCAAGCACGTCGTGGTGATCGGCGGCGGTGATACCGGTTCCGATTGCGTGGGCACCTGCAATCGCCAGGGCGCGGAAACCATCACCCAGTTCGAGCTGCTGCCGCAACCGCCGAAGCACGAAAACAAGCTGCTGACCTGGCCCTACTGGCCACTCAAGCTGCGCACGTCCACCTCGCACGAGGAAGGTTGCGCGCGCGACTGGTCGATTGCCACCAAGCGTTTCAACGACGATGGCCACGGCCACGTCAAGAGCCTCACCGCCGTGCGCCTCGAATGGCAGGGGCGGCAGATGGCCGAGATTCCGGACAGCGAGTTCGAGATCCGCGCCGAACTGGTGCTGTTCGCCATGGGCTTCGTGGCGCCACGGCGGGCGGTCCTGGAGGCCTTCGGCGTGGCCCCGGACGAGCGTGGCAACGTCAAGGCCGATACCCGCGGCCCGGCCGCCTACCACACCAGCGTGGATGGCCTGTTCGCGGCCGGTGACATGCGTCGCGGCCAGTCACTGGTGGTGTGGGCCATTCGCGAGGGCCGCCAGTGCGCACACGCGGTCGACAAGTACCTCATGGGCGAGACGGTTTTGCCGCGTTGAGGGATCGACGTGGAGGCGTGGTGCGGGCTCCGGGCGATGAGGGCACGGCACGCCGTGCCCCCTACCCGCATTTGGGAGTACGGCGCATGCCGCGGTCCCGCCCATGCGGGGTTTCGGAACCCGCATTGGGGTGCGATGTACGCCGCGTTTCCGCGCACGCGGGATTTCGTAGGGGCACGGCGTGC
>CAYOEF010000215.1:0-1236 GCA_964402805.1 uncultured Rhodanobacteraceae bacterium
TCCCGACGCGCCACAATGCGTCCCCCCGTTTTCCGTACGGGCACCGCGTGCCGTGCCCCCGCCCTCCCATGCGGTCACGCCTCGATTGCGCCCACCTCCCAGCGCGCCACTATGCGCGCCCGCAATTTTCGTACGGGCACGGCGTGCCGTGCCCAAAGCGCGCCGGGCGGTGTCATTACAATAGACGCATGTCGCGCGGCGAGGCGGCGCATGACCATGCGAATGAATGAGCAAAACAGCGGGACCCGGCACACCCCGACGCGCGGTGCGTCATCGGTGCGGCTGCCGGGCATGCGGCTGGTGCCGCGGCCGTTGCGGCGCAAGTTGCGGCGGCAGGTGCTTGCGGTACTGAGCCACGCGGGTCCTGCGCCCGACTACGATGCGCCGGTCGGTGATCCGGGCCTGTTCGGGCCGGACAGCGTGGTGTGGAAGATCCACGCGGATTTTCCGAGCATGATGGCCGGCGGCCTGGCGGCGTTGATGTTGCAGACGCTGCATCCGCTCGCCCTCGCCGGGGTGTGGGACCACTCCAACTTCCGTCGCGACATGCTGGGCCGGCTGCGCAACACGACCGCCTTCGTGGGCCGTACCACCTACGCGCCCCGCGAACCGGCCGAAAGGGCCATCGAGCGGGTACGCGAGATCCACCACCACGTGACCGGCACCGCGCCCGACGGTCGCGCCTATAGCGCGGACGATCCGCACCTGCTGAACTGGGTCCATTGCGCCGAATCGTGGTGTTTCCTGGCGGCGTATCAGGCCTATTGTCACGCCCCGATTCCGCTGCGGCTCGAGGACCAGTACCTGGCCGAGGCGGCGTACGTGGCCGAAGCGCTGGGCGCGCGCGACGTACCCAAGTCGCGCGCGGCGCTCGATGCCTTTTTCACCGCGGTGCGGCCCGAACTGGCGTTCACCCCACGCACACGCGAGGTGCTGCATATCCTCAATGGCATACGCCTGCCGATTCCGCTGTCCGGCCTCAGCCGCGGGTTGTTCCTGGGCTCGGCCGCGGCGCTGCTGCCCGACTGGTCGCTGGCCCTGCTCGGGCGATCGCGAGCGCAACAATTGCGCGATGGCGCGGCATCGGCATCGCTCAAGCTGCTCGCGCCCAGCATCCGCGCAGCCATGTCCGAAGGCGGGCTGGCATGGCGTTCGTGCCGGCGTGTCGGGGCGGATTATTCGGGCCTGTTCCGCTGGCCGGAACGCTGAGGTACCGCGCACGGGCGCGACCGGGGG
>CAYOEF010000215.1:1336-4690 GCA_964402805.1 uncultured Rhodanobacteraceae bacterium
GGGCCTGTTCCGCTGGCCGGAACGCTGAGGTACCGCGCACGGGCGCGACCGGGGGTCACCGCCCCACGGCGACATCGACCAGGGGTGCGATCCACCGCTCCATGAGTACGCCGGCGAATATGAGAACGACCAGCACGGCCTGTCCGATGATGATCCAGCGCAACGCGCGGCGCCGTTGCGCGTCGGTCAGCGGCTTGCGGGTGTCGAAAGGCATCTCGTCACCTCCGGATGACCCATCCACAAGCCCATTTTCGCGCCGACCGGTCTTTCTCGCCACTGGCCGGACGCAAGCGCGCCGCGCGCACGGCTCTCGTGCTAGATTCACGGTCTCACCAGACGCAGCGCAACGGGTTCCCATGTATCGAGTGGTGTATGTCAACCAGGGCAAGGTCTACGAACTTTACGCACGCAAGGTGAACCAATCGGGGCTGTTCGGATTCGTGGAGATCGAGGGCTTCGTGTTTGGGGAGAAATCCTCGGTCGTGATCGATCCAAGCGAGAAACGCCTGCAGGCGGAGTTTGCCGGCGTCACACGCTCGTACATCCCCATGCATACCGTGATCCGCATCGACGAGGTGGAAAAGCGCGGCGCATCCAAGGTGACGGCGACCGATGCCGATGCCTCCAAGGTGATGCCGTTTCCGATCTACACCGGACCGCGGGAACCGAAGTCCGATTAGGAAATCCCTGCGTTTGCCTGTCCCTCCGCGCGTCGACAGGCCTGGCACGAAAGAAACCAACACGCCGACGACTGCCCGCCCATCCGCGCGCGGCCGGTTTGCATCACCAACCATGTGGACCGCCACCGCGCGACATGCATTGCGCGGCACAAATGTGGCCTTCGTGCTCATATTTGTGACAAACGTCACGTTTTATGCCAATATAATCGGCCTGTGTCTGGTCGTGCGTCGGACTACACGACACACGGGTAGTCGCCGCACGCGCATGGTTGGTGGGGCGACGGTCCAGGCATGCACGTTTAGGGGGGTGGTGTCATGGCATGTACCGCCACTGAGTTCTGTTCTGTCCGCAGGGGGCGGAGTAGTGCAGGTACGTCGACGTGAGTATCTTGCCCTGCATCGCCGATGCGCTGTCGAAGTGGCGCGACCGCAGGCGCCTGGCGCCGCGGCGCATCATGCTGCTGGCCGCGGTATTTGCAATCCTGGTCGCGATACTGAGCGTCTACCTGGCCGTGCAGACGCCATGGCTGGGCATCCATTTCGCGCCGCGCGCGGGTGGATCGGGCCTGTCCATCACGGCCGTGGAAGCGGGATACCCGAACGCGACCCGTGTCTCGCGCGGTGAAGTCGCCACGGCGTTGGTCGACAGCAATGGCACCAGGGTGCCGCTGACCGCGCTGACCATCACCGGGGAGCCGGGCGACTTCCCCTCCTACGACGCATTCAACGCATTCCTGGCCCACCAGGACGCCCTGTCCAGGGCGCTGGCCACGCGGTCACTGCATCTGGAGTTGGCCAGCGGCCAGTTGGTGCCGGTCACGACCATGGCCCGGCCCGTATCGTCCCTGCCGCCCTATTTCTGGTGGCAGATCGTCATGGGCGCGATCTGCCTGATGATCAGCGCGGGCGTATGGGCATTCCAGCGCGGCCAGGCCGCCGCCCGCCTGCTGCTCGTGTCCGGGATCGGCGTCGTCATTTTCACCGCCATGGCCGCGGTGTACAGCACGCGCGAACTCGCCCTTGGCGCCAACGTGTTCCACCTGTTGTCCGGCGCGGTACACCTGGGCATCTCGCTGCATGCCGCCGCCTTGCTGGCCATGCTTTGGGTGTACCCGTGCCGCCTGAGCAGGAACGGATGGATTCCCGCGCTGTGCTTCGCGGGGGCCGGACTGGCGTGGCTTTCATCGGTGTTCCAGCTGATGCCGTCGGATTACTGGAGCGATTATTTCTTCATCAACGCCGCCTTCGCGGTGGGCGCGGCATTCGTCATCGGCCAGTGGCGCGCGACCCGCAACCGGCCGGTCGAACGCGCGGTGCTGCGCCTGTTCGTGTTGGCCATTTTCCTGGCCAGCATCATCAACATCGCCCTGCTGCGGGTGCCCGTCTTCCTGGGTTGGCACCCGCCGATCGCTTCGGGCTGGCTGTTCATCATCCATCCCCTGATGTACACGGGCCTGGCGCTGGGCGTGATCCGCTTCCGCCTGTTCAACCTGGGGCACTGGTGGATCCGCACGTGGACCTGGTTTTTCAGCGGCGTCGCCATCCTGCTGATCGAAATGATCCTCTTTTTCGGCCTGGACATGGGACAGGCGCAGGCGCTGTTCCTGTCCTTCGCGCTGGTTGGCTGGCTGTATTTCCCGATCCGCGAGTGGATGTGGACGCACGTCACCGAACGCAAGCGCGGCCGCCTGCATGAACTGTTGCCGCGGCTGACGAGCGGCCTGGCGCGGGCGAAATCGCAGGACGGCATGCACGCCGAATGGGCGCAGGTGCTCAAGGAAGACATGGCGCCCCTGGTCCTGCGCGAACTGTGGCAGCACTCCAACAAGGTGAAAATCGTCGGCAGCGGGACCGCGCTCAAGGTGCCGGGCCTCGATCCCGCACGGACGCTCATCCTCTATTACCCGGCCGACGGCGGACGCCTGTTCGACACGCTGGACGTCAAGCGTGTCGAAGCCCTGCTCGACGTGGCGCAGCGCGTGGCCACGGCCATCCAGGCGCGCGAGGAAGGCGCGCGCACCGAACGCGAGCGCATCATGCGTGACCTGCACGACGACCTCGGCGCGCGCCTGTTGAGCGTCGTCTACGCCGCCAAGGCCGAAAAGACCCAGCGCCTGGCGCGCGCGGCAATCGACGACCTGCACGAGGTACTCGCCGCCGCCCGCTCGCAGACGATCACGCTCGGCGATGCGACCGAGGAGTGGAGCGCCGAATGCACCAGCCGCCTGCGCGAGGCCGGTATCGAGGTCCACTGCGACATCTCGCGCCCGGCCCCCTCGCTGCCGGCCGAACCCGAGTTGTCATCGCGCCTTTACGTCAACATCGGGCGCATCGTGCGCGAGGCGGTGTCCAACATCATCCAGCATGCCGACGCCAAGGTCGTGGACGTGCGCTTCGTATATGCCGCCGGCGTGCTGGAGGTGACCCTGGACGATGACGGGACCGGTGGCGGCACCGCGACGTGGGAAAGCGGCAACGGCCTGCGTACCATGAAATCGCGCGCCGACGACATGGGCGCGTCCATCGAGTGGCGCCAGTCGGAAAGCGGTGGATGCCAGGTGTGGTTCAGCCTGACGCTGGACCGGATGGTGGCTACGGGTTGATGAACCCCTGGCGTATCCCTTCCATGGTGGCCTCGGCGCGGTTGGACACGTGCAGCTTGGCGTAGATCCGC
>CAYOEF010000216.1:0-2397 GCA_964402805.1 uncultured Rhodanobacteraceae bacterium
AGCTTTGCCCGCAACTGGGGATTTCCATTCCCGTGGGCAAGGACTCGCTGTCCATGCAGACGGTATGGAACGATGCGGCGCAGGGCGCGCAGCGCACCGTGGCGCCGGTATCGCTGGTGGTTACCGGATTCGCGCGCGTCACCGACGTGCGCGGCACGTTCACCCCGCAGCTGCGCCTGGATGCCGGTCCGTCCCGATTGTGGCTGCTCGACCTTGGCGGCGGACACGAGCGCATGGGCGGCAGCGCGCTCACGCAGACGTTCAACCGCATGGGCGGCATCGCACCGACGCTCGATGATCCGGCCCTGCTCAAGGCCTTTTTCGCCTTCATCGGCGAGGCGCGTGCGGCCGGCATCATCCGCGCCTACCACGATCGTTCCGATGGCGGCCTCGCCGTCACCTTGCTGGAAATGGCCTTTGCCGGCCACTGCGGCCTCGAGTTGCAGCTGGAAGGCTGGGGCGAGTCCATCCTAGGCGCGTTGTTCTGCGAGGAACTCGGCGCCGCGATCCAGGTAACCGAGGCGGACGAGGCCACGCTCCGTGAACTGCTGCGCAAGCACGGGCTGGAGCGCTGCACGCATGACATCGGGCGGCCGCGCGCCAAGCTCGGCATCAAGCTGTACATGGGTACCGACCTGGTGGCGAAGTGGCGCTGGCAGGGTCTTTTCAGGGCCTGGAGCGAGACCAGCCACGCCATGCAGCAGCGCCGCGACAACCCCGCCAGCGCCGATGCCGAACTGGCCTGGCGCGTGGACGACGAGGATCCCGGTATCAGCCCACTGCTGGATTTCGACATTGACGAGGATATCGCCGCCCCGTTCATCGCGCGTGGGGCGCGTCCGCGCGTGGCGGTGCTGCGCGAGCAGGGGGTCAACGGCCAGGTGGAAATGGCCGCCGCGTTCACCCGCGCCGGGTTCGATGCCGTGGACGTGCACATGAGCGACCTCGCCAGCGGCCGCCACCGGCTCGGCGATTTCACCGGCCTGGCGGCATGCGGCGGGTTTTCCTACGGCGACGTGCTGGGCGCCGGCCGTGGCTGGGCCGCGGCCGTCCTGTACGACCCGCGCCTGCACGAACAGTTCGCGCGCTTTTTCGCCGACCCGGCGCACTTCGCGCTTGGCGTGTGCAACGGTTGCCAGATGCTTTCGCAACTCAAGGACATCATTCCGGGCGCCGGCCACTGGCCGCGTTTTGCACGCAACGCCTCCGAGCAGTACGAGGCGCGCCTGGCGACAATCGAGATCATGGATTCCCCCAGCATCCTGCTGCGCGGCATGGCCGGATCGCGCATCCCGGTGGTGGTGGCCCATGGCGAGGGACAGGCCGCGTGGGACGGGGCGCACGACCCGTCGCACAGTGCGCCGTGCCTGCGCTTCGTGGACAATCGCGGCCGCCCGACGGAAGCCTTTCCACTCAATCCCAACGGATCGCCCGGCGGACTCACCGGTTTCACCGCCGCCGACGGCCGCGTCACGATCATGATGCCGCACCCCGAACGCGTGTTCCGCACGGTGCAGATGTCCTGGCATCCGGACGCATGGGGCGAGGATTCGCCCTGGATGCGCCTGTTCCGCAACGCCCGCGCGTGGGTCGGCTGAACGCGCGCAAACGCCTGATCGGGGACAGTTGCGTTGCCGGGCGATTGCCTTACGATGACAGCCACGCGACTTCACGAGACCGTCCGATGATCCGCGAAATCCTGAGGATGGGTGATCCACGCCTGCGCCGCATTGCGCCAGCAGTCACGCAGGACATGTTTGGCAGTGACGCGCTGAACGCCGTGGTCACCGACATGTTCGACACCATGGCCGATGCCGGCGGCGTCGGGCTGGCCGCGCCGCAGATCGGCGTGGACCTGCAACTGGTCATTTTCGGCATGGAATCGAGTGAGCGTTATCCGGATGCGCCGCCGGTTCCGCGCACGGTGCTGGTCAACCCCATCGTGACGCCGCTGACGCAGGACATGGAGGAAGGCTGGGAAGGCTGCCTGTCGATACCGGGGCTGCGCGGCGCGGTGGAGCGCTACTCGTTGATCCGCTACGAAGGTTTTGATGCCGATGGCAATGCCCTGAGCGGAAATGCCGAGGGTTTCCATGCCCGCGTGATCCAGCACGAGTGCGACCACCTGATCGGCCGCCTGTACCCCTCGCGCATTACCGACTTTGGCAAGTTCGGCTTCACCGACGTGCTGTTTCCGAATCCGCCGATATAGCTGCGATCCCGGGCGCCCCGTAACTTGGGGCACGGCACGCCGTGCCCCTACCCGCATAGGGAAGGGCGATGCATAAGCGCGGGATTTCGTAGGGGCACGGCGTGCCGTGCCCCAAGGCGTGCCGTGCCCCGAGTTGCGGGGCGTGGGCGGTATTACACTGGCCGCGTCCAGATGGAGAATCCTCA
>CAYOEF010000216.1:2497-4658 GCA_964402805.1 uncultured Rhodanobacteraceae bacterium
GAGTTGCGGGGCGTGGGCGGTATTACACTGGCCGCGTCCAGATGGAGAATCCTCATGCGTCGAGTCAAACCGTTGCACGTCGCCGTGGTGCTGCTGGTGGCCGTGGGCATGGTTCCGGGACTGGCCTGTGCGAAGAGCTGGAAGGACCTGCTCAACCAGGTCGAACAGAAGGCCTCCTCGTCCGTGTCGTCGTCGTCCTCGTCGCAGGCGTCGGCGCTGCCGGAGAGCGAGATCGCCAGCGGGCTCAAGGAAGCGCTGGCCAACGGCGTGACCCACGCCATCGATACACTTGGCCATGCCGGTGGTTTCTCGAACAATCCGGCCGTACGCATCCCGCTTCCAGGCAGTTTGCAGGACATCGCGAAGGTGGCGACCAAACTCGGCATGGGCGACAAGGTCGACGCGTTCAAGCTGAGTCTCAACCAGGCTGCCGAAAAAGCGGTGCCGCAGGTTGCCGACATTTTCGGCGATGCCATCCGCAAGATGACGCTCAAGGACGCCAAGGGCATTCTTGATGGCGGCGACCACGCGGCCACCGACTATTTCCGCCGCGTGGCGGGCCCCGCGCTGACCAAGCGCATCGAGCCGATCGTCAGCAAGGCGACCGACGACGTCGGCGTGACGCGCAAGTACAAGGCGCTTGTTTCCGGAACGTCGGGCGGAAGCCTGGGCGGCCTGGTGTCGTCGCTCACGTCGCATTCGGACAGCGGCACGCTCAACCTCGATGACTACGTCACCCAGAAGGCCATCGACGGCCTGTTCACCGAGATCGGCGCACAGGAAGCGGCCATCCGCGAGCATCCGGCGGAGCGCACCACGGACTTGCTGAAGAAAGTATTCGGCGGGAGCTGAGCCGCGCCGCGCGACGATCAGTGACGGTGTCGGTTGATGGTATCACGCAGGGCGAGGGTGGCTCGACGCGCGGCCTGTGCGTAATCGGCATCGCCGCCGGCGTAGAGAATGGCCCGCGATGAACTGACGATGAGACCGGTTCCGTCGCTGGTCAGGCCGTTTTCCAGCACCGCGCGCACGTCGCCGCCCTGCGCGCCGATGCCGGGCACCAGCAACGGCATGTCACCGACCCTGGCGCGGATGCGGCCAAGCTCCTCCGGATACGTGGCCCCGGCCACCAGCGCGCAATTGCCATGGGCATTCCAGCGCGTCGCGACGGTTTCGGCCACCTTGAGATAAAGCGGCTCGCCGTCCACGGCAAGGTTCTGGAAGTCGCCGCCGCCCGGGTTGGAGGTCCGGCACAACAGGATCACGCCCTTGTCCGCGCGCTCGAGGAACGGTTGGACGGAATCGTGGCCGAGGTAGGGATTGGCGGTGACCGCGTCGGCGCGGTAGCGGTCGAACGCCTCGCGGGCGTAGTTCTCGGCGGTCGAACCGATGTCGCCACGCTTGGCGTCCAGGATCACGGGCACGCCGGGGTGCCGCTCGTGGATGTGCGCAATCAGGCGCTGCAAGGTTTCTTCCGCGCCAAGCGCCGCGAAGTGGGCGATCTGTGGCTTGAATGCACACACCAGGTCCGCCGTGGCATCGACGATCGCCGCGCAGAAGGCGAACACGGCATCCGTGTCACCGTGCAGGTGGGCGGGGAAACGTTTCGGATCCGGATCGAGGCCGACGCATACGAGTGAGTCGTTGGTTTGCCACGCCCGTTGCAGTTGGTGCATGAATGTCATTCGGGGTGTCGCCTTGTCTGCGGACTTGTTTCGCCTGACGGCGGGTGCATTATCCCGCACTCGGTGGGGGGTCGGGTTTCGCCTGACGGCGAGTTACTTTCTCTCGCTTGCCCGAGCATCTGGTTTCGCCTGCGGCGAGTTCATTTTCTTTGTTTGCCCAAAGAAAACGAACCAAAAGAAAGGGCACCCCGAGGCAGGCGCTGGCAGGGCGTTGCCCTGCCAGTCCGTTCCGCGCTCCGGGGTTTTTCTGACGGGCCATCCATGGCCCGCAGAAAAATGGCTGGCCTCCTGCCAGCCACCCTCCGGGCCTTTTCCTGCGCGCTCCACCGCCTGCCAAGGGGACAGAGAGCAGGCATCGACATATCGCGTAATCTGCATATCGCACCACGTCCCCTCAGGCACGGCGCAGGGGTGGAGGATCAGGCCCGGAGGGTGGCCGACAGGTGGTCGGCCAATTCGTCGTCGGGCCATGGAAG
>CAYOEF010000217.1:0-4589 GCA_964402805.1 uncultured Rhodanobacteraceae bacterium
TCCGAGCGCGCGCCGATGAAGCAGCCGTCCTCGATGATGGTCGGGCCGGCCTGCAGCGGTTCCAGCACGCCACCGATACCGACGCCACCTGAAAGGTGCACGCCGGCACCGATCTGCGCACAGGAACCGACCGTTGCCCAGGTATCGACCATGGTGCCATCGCCGACGTGCGCGCCGATATTGACGTAGCTCGGCATCAACACCACATCGTGGCCGATGTAGGCGCCGCGGCGGACCAGCGCCCCCGGCACCACGCGCGCCCCGAGTGTCTCCAGCTCGGTCGCGTTGCCGTGGGCAAAACGCAGCGGCACCTTGTCGAACGCCTGCGCCGGCCCGCCGTCCACGACCTTGTTCGCGCCGAGGCGGAAATACAGCAGTACGGCCTTCTTGAGCCACTGGTTGACGCGCCAGCCGCCGGCACCGTCGGGCTCGGCCACGCGGCGCTGGCCCGACTCCAACAGGGCCAATGCCTGTTCCACGACGGGTGCGATCGCCTCGCGGTCGAGTTGGTCGCGATGTTCAAATGCGTCTTCGATGCGGGTCTGGATGGCGTCCACGATGCATGTCCGGGTTGACTGGACGCTAAAGAGTACATGGAAGACACGCCGGCGGGTCGGAATATCGCTTCACTGACGCTCGCCAGGCGCATCCGCATCCGGCCCGAGACGGTCGGCGAGGAGGCCGCGCAGCACACCGCAGGCATGCTCGTCGAGCGCCCTGCCCGTACCGTCGCTGAGCAGGAAAAAATCCTCGACACGTTCGCCAAACGTCGCGATGCGGGCATCGTGCACACGCACCCCCGCCTCGACGAATGCCTGGGCGATCGTCGCCAGCAGGCCCGGGCGATCGCTGCACACCAGGGCCATCTGCGTGCGTCCGGCCCCGGTATCGTGCATGAACTGCACGTGCGGTTGCATCTGGAAATGGCGCAGGCGTCGCGACAGGCCGCGCCGCGCCGGCCGCGTGTGGTCATCGCGCTGGAGCGTGCGCTGCAGGCGCTGGCACAGCACCTCCACGCGCTCCAGGCTCGCCGGCGCCAGGGTTTCCGATTCCAACAGCAGGAACGTATCCAGCGCCATCCCCGTATTCGAACTCAGTACACGCGCTTCCACCACGGTGAAGCGCTGCCGGTCGAGCGTGGCGGTGATGTCGGCAAACAGGCCATCGCGATCGGGGGCATACACGAACGCCTCGGTCGTGCCGCGCACCGAGAACGGATGCACCTCGACCAGTGGCACCTTTCCCTCCGCGCGCAGTATGGCCCGGGTCTGCCAGGCGATCTGCTCCGGACGGTGGCGCAGGAAGCTGACGTCGGGGAAGTCACTCCAGACGTGCGATATCCGGTCGGCATCGATGTTTTCCGCCGCCAGCAACGCCAGGGCGCGCTCGCGGCATGCGCGCACCCGCAAGTCGCCGCGCAGGGGCGGCGCGAGATCGGAGCGCAGGGCGTAGCGCGAGGCCACGTAGAGGTCGGACAGCAGACGGTCCTTCCACGCGTTCCACAGTTTGGGATTGGTGCCGACGATGTCCGCGACCGTCAGCAGGTACAGGTAGTCAAGGTGTTCCCAGTCTCCCAGCCGGGAGGCGAACTGTTGCACCACCGCGGGGTCCGTGATGTCCTGGCGCTGTGCCGTCGTGCTCATCGACAAATGCCAACGCACCAGCCAGGCGACCATCTCGACGTCGTCGGCATCCATGCCCAGGCGCGTGCAGAACCTTCGCGCTTCTTCCTCGCCAAGCACCGAATGGTCGCCGCCGCGTCCCTTCGCGATGTCGTGGAACAACGCCGCAAGCAGCAACACCTCCGGACGCCGGAGGCTGGCGTACACCTCGCAGCCGAGCGGGAAGTCGCGCCGTTGGCCGGGATCGGCGAAACGGGCCACGTTGAGCAACACCCTGACCGTGTGCTCGTCCACGGTGTAGACGTGGAACAGGACGTACTGCATACGCCCCACTACCGCGCTGAATGGCGGCACCATGGCCGCCAGCAGGCCGAAGCGGTTCATGCGCCACAGCGCCCGGGCTGCCGGCGCGCCACGCCGCAACAGAGTCAGGAACGCCGCAAGCACGGCCGGGTCGTCGGCCAGTTTCGTGCCCTTGCGCGCCACGGCCTGCTGGATGTGGCGCATCGTGGTGGCACTGAAGCCACCCAGGTCCGGGTGTTCGATGCGCAGGGCAAACGCCTCGACCAGGGCTTCCGGCCGACGCTCGAACAGATCCGGATCGACGGCCTCGACACGCTTGCCCACACGCACGAAATCGCGATTGACCGGAATGGCCGAAGGCGTGGCATCCAGCAGTTCCTCGAAGCGCTCGCCCAGTTGCACGCCGAGGCGCTCGACGACGGTCGCGGCGCGGTAATACGCCTGCATGAACTGTTCGACGTCGAGGTTGCCGGCGCCGTCGTCCCGGAAGCCCAGGCGCCGGGCAAGTGCGCGCTGGTAGTCGAACAGGAGGCGCTCCTCCGCGCGCCCGGCCTCCAGGTGCAGTGCGAAGCGATAACGCTGCAGCGTGGCCTCGGCATCCACCAGTCGCGTGCGCTCGGCGGGATCAAGCAGGCCGGCGTCCACCATGGCCGCGAACGTGCCCGTACCGTCCAGGCGCAGTCCCAGCCAGCGCAACACGTCGAGGGTGCGCAATCCGCCAGGCCCGTCCTTGAGGTTCGGCTCGAGATTGTGCGCGGTGTCGTCATGGCGCGCATGGCGGTCGCGCTGCTCGGCCAGCTTGGCGTCGAGATACTGCCGCGGCTCCCATAGCCCCGGGCCGTGGATGATGCCGCGCAAGGCGGCCGACATGGCCATGTCACCGGCCAGGTACCGCGCATCCAGCAGGCTCGTGAACACGCTGACGTCCCCGGCGGCAAGTTCGCGGCACTCATGTGGCTGGCGCAATGCCTGCCCCGGTTTGAGCCCCAGATCCCACAGGCAGGTAAAGAAGACCCGCAACGCGCGCTCGGTCACGGCACCCGGCGCTTGCGCGGCCAGCACGAGCAGATCCACGTCCGAATGCGGAAACAGGAGTCCGCGCCCAAAGCCGCCCACGGCAAACAATGCCATGCCAAGGCTCTGTCCGACGATGGTTCGCCAGGTGTGGACCAGCACGCGCCCCACCACGTCGGCACGTCGACGCACCAGCTGGCCAGCATCAACACCGCGCGCGAACGCCTCGGCCAGCGCACGGTCTTCATTCGCGAGGAGTTGCCTGAGCGCCTCGCGCGCCGCTGCCGACACACCGGCACGCGGCACGGCGGGCGGCAGGCTGGGCAATGGCGGCAGCAGGCCGGTGGCGCTCATGTATTCGGCGCCACGGGCGGTGGGGCAATCAGCCGGCCGCGAGGCGCATCGTGCGCCCCTGCCGTGCAGCGTGCCACGATGCCCGGCGGCATTGCGACGTCAGGCAGCGTCCGGCCACGGGGTAAGGATCTCGTAGCCATCGTCGGTCACCGCGAAGGTATGTTCCCATTGCGCCGACAGCGAATGGTCCTTGGTGACGACCGTCCAGCCGTCCGGCAATTGCCGCGTGTAACGCTTGCCGGCATTGACCATCGGCTCGATCGTGAAGGTCATGCCTTTCTCCAGGCGCATGCCGTCACCCGGGCGACCGTAGTGCAGCACCTGCGGATCGTCGTGGTAGATCTTCCCGATGCCGTGGCCGCAATACTCGCGCACGATGCTGAACCCGGCAGCCTCCGCGTGCTGCTGGATGGCATGGCCGATGTCGCCCAGGGTTGCGCCGGGGCGTACGGCTTCGGCACCTTTCATCATCGCTTCGTAGGTGGTTTCGACGAGGCGTCGGGCACGCACCGATGGCGTGCCCACGAAATACATGCGGCTGGTGTCGCCATGCCAGCCATCCTTGATGACCGTGACGTCGCAGTTGATGATGTCGCCATCCTTGAGCACCTTGCCCGGTGACGGGATGCCGTGGCAAATCACCTGGTTGACGGACGTGCACAAGGTCTTGGGAAAGCCGTGGTATCCCACGTTGGCCGGAATGGCATGCTGCACGTTGACGATGTGCTCGTAGGCAATGCGGTCGATTTCCTCGGTGGTTACACCGGGCTTGATGTAGTCCTTGAGCAAGGCCAGCACTTCCGCGGCGAGTCGCCCGGCAACGCGCATGCCTTCCAGCTCTTCAGGGGTCTTGGGTACAACTGACATGGTCTGTGTCCTGCCTGGGTGCCAGTGCCGGCCGCGTCCGGGGGATTTGTCGCCCTTGTGGATTACGAGCCGCACCAATTAAGATAGCAATCTTGCATGCACGACGTTGATACGCGGCGCCGCGCGTGCAATCAAGGCGGCCATTGTAACCGTTCGCGGTTGCAAGTGCCGTGCTGGTGCGCCGTTCCACCGGCGCCGGCAACCAATCCGCACACGTATCGACAACGGTTTCGGGGTGCCCTGGCAACGGGGTCGGAATCCGGGGTACGTGGAGGCCCAACCCCTTTTGGAGCATACAATCGATGCCACAAGTCACCATGCGCCAGATGCTTGAAGCTGGCGTGCATTTCGGCCACCAGACACGCTACTGGAATCCGAAGATGGCCCCGTACATCTTCGGTGCGCGCGGCAAGATCCACATCATCAACC
>CAYOEF010000218.1:0-4552 GCA_964402805.1 uncultured Rhodanobacteraceae bacterium
GGACATGCGCAACATGGGCGGTTTGCGCAAGTACATGCCGATCACCTACCTCACCATGTGGGCCGGCTCGCTGGCACTGGTGGCATTTCCGTTCACGTCCGGGTTCTTCTCGAAGGACATGATCATCGACGCGGTGGGCGAATCGCATCGCTGGGGCGCGACGTATGCCTACTGGTGCGTGCTGATCGGCGTGTTCGTCACCGGCACCTATACCTTCCGGCAGATGTACCTCACCTTCCACGGCAAGGAAAAGTTCACTGTCGATCCGTCAGCCCCGCACCACCATGAAAATGGCGAATCGGCGCCGGGCACCCTGCGCATTCCGCATCCACCGAAGGAGTCGCCATGGGTGGTGACGGTGCCGTTGATCCTGTTGGCGATTCCATCGCTGATCATCGGCCTGTTCACCGTCAAGCCGTTGCTGTTCGGGGGCTGGTTCGGCAAGAGCATCGTCGTCAAGCCCGCCAACGACATCCTCGGGCGGATGGCCGAGGAGTTCCACGGCGCCGTTGCGATGGGCTGGCACGGCTTTGCCACGGCGCCGTTCGGGTTGCTGGTGCTGTCGTTCCTCATCTGCACCTACGTGTACATATTCAACCCGGCCATGGCCGATCGCATCCGGCGCGTTTTCAACCCGTTGTACGTGATCCTGGATCGCAAGTTCTGGGTGGACGACGTTTACCTCGCCGTGTTCGTGCGCGGTGGCCTGCGCTTCGGACACATGCTCTGGAAGGGGGGGGATGGCGCGTTCGTGGACGGCGTCCTTGTCGACGGCACCAGCCGCATGATCGAGCGTTTTTCGGCATTCGCGCGCCGGCTGCAGTCCGGCCTTCTCTACCACTATGCATTCGCCATGATCGTGGGCCTGATCCTGCTGCTCGGCGGCTTCTGGTGGTTCGGGGGAAGTGGCCCATGAGTGCGCCCGGCATGGCTGTTCCGTCCGCATTGTCCGGACGCGTTGAACGTTGTTCCGCAGCGCGTCCATCCAGCTTCAGGGAAAGCAAATGAACCACTGGCCCATTCTGAGCCTGTTGATCTGGCTGCCGATGATCGGGGTGATCCCCGTGCTGCTCGCCGGCCGCGCGCGGTGCATGCGCTGGATTGCGTTGGCGTTCACGCTGGCGACGTTCGTCGTCAGCCTGTTCATCCTGCCGGTGTTCAATGGCGACAGTGCCGCCATGCAACTGGTCGAGCACCACGCCTGGATTCCGTCGCTGGACGTGAACTATGCGCTGGGCGTGGACGGCATTGCGGTGGCGCTGATCCTGCTTACCACGATCGTTGGCCCGCTGGTCGTCATCGGCGCCTGGAAGGTGATCCAGGAGAAGGCCTGTCAATACATGGCCTGCATGCTGGCGCTCGAAAGCCTGCTGCTGGGCGTGTTCTGCGCAACGGACGCGTTGCTGTTCTACCTGTTCTTCGAAGCCATGCTGATCCCGATGTTCATCATCATCGGCGTGTGGGGCGGGGAGCGCCGCGTCTATGCAACCCTGAAGTTCTTCATCTACACGTTTTTCGGTTCGATCTTTTTTCTCATCAGCCTGCTTTACATGCACCACGTGTCGGGCACGTTCGACATGCAGAAGCTGATGGCCTATCCGTTCACCATGACCCAGCAGACGTGGCTGTTTGCCGGGTTCATGATCGCTTTCGCGATCAAGACGCCCATGGTGCTGGTGCATACCTGGCTGCCCGATGCCCACGTGCAGGCGCCGACCGGCGGTTCGGTCTGGCTGGCCGCCGTGATGCTGAAGGTTGGCACCTACGGGATGTTGCGCTTCCCGTTGCCGATGCTCCCCGATGCGTCTTACCACTATGCGTGGCTGCTGATCGTGTTCAGCCTGATCCCCATCGTCTACATCGGTTACGTGGCGCTGGTCCAAGAAGACATGAAGAAGCTCGTGGCCTATTCATCGGTCGCGCACATGGCTTTCGTTACCCTGGGCATGTTCATCGCCTTCGTGCTGCTGCGCGACCTGCACAACATCAACGTGGCCAAGCTCGGCCTGCAGGGATCGATGGTGCAGATGATTTCGCACGGGTTCGTGTCGGGCGCCATGTTCGCCTGCATCGGCGTCATGTACGACCGCCTGCACACGCACGAGATCAGCGCCTTTGGCGGCCTCGTCAAGCCCATGCCGTGGTTTGCGTTCTTCTGGATGTTCTTTGCCTTCGCCAACGTTGGCCTGCCTGGCACGAGCGGGTTCGTGGGCGAGTTCATGGTCATCCTGGCGAGTTTCAGCACCAATTTCTGGGTGGCGCTGGTGGCGGCGTTCACGCTCATCATCGGCGCGGGCTACACGCTGTACCTGATCAAGCGGGTCCTGTGGGGTGATGTGCTCAACGAGCGCGTGGCGGCAATGAAGGACGTGGACTTGCAGGAAATCGTCGTGTTGACAGTGTTCGGGGTGATGGTGCTGGCCATCGGCATCTGGCCCGAGCCGCTCTTCCACATGACCGATGCGGCCATGTCGCACCTTATCGACCAATTGGTCGTCACCAAGGTTTGAGGGACGTCACATGATCAGTTGGAGCGACATTCTTGTGGTGCTGCCCGAAGCCTACCTGGTGGTGGCGGTGTGTATATTGCTGCTGGTGGATGCGTGGTTGAAGCCCGAACAGCGCAATGTGACGCACTGGATGGCCATCGGCATCGTCATCGTGACGGGGTTGCTGGTGATATTCGGCCAGCCCGACGGCAGCGTGACCGCGTTTGGCGGCATGTTCATCCGCGATGGCGCGGCCGAGATCCTCAAGGTGTTCGGCCTGCTCGCCGTACTCCTGATTTTCATTTTTTCACGCCCCTACCTGCGCGATCGCGATCTGCACCTGGGCGAGTTTTATTCGCTGGTGCTGTTTGCCATCCTGGGCCTGATGATCCTCGTTTCATCCGGCAACCTCGTGCTCGTCTATCTGGGTCTGGAGATGCTGGCGCTGGCGTCCTACACCCTGGTCGCCATCAACCGCGATTCGCCGCTGTCGGCCGAAGCCGCCATCAAGTATTTCGTGTTGAGCGCACTCGCCTCGGGCATGCTGCTTTACGGCATGTCCATGATTTACGGTGCGACCGGCACGTTGGACCTGGCGCAACTGGCAGCCGCCTCGCAACACATCGACATGCCCAATCTCGTCAAGTTCGGGCTGATCTTTCTGGTCGTCGGCATCGCGTTCGAGCTTGGCGCCGTCCCGTTCCACATGTGGCTGCCGGACGTGTACGACGGGGCACCGACGGTGATCACCACCCTGATCGCGTCGGTGTCCAAACTGGCCGCCTTCGGCCTTGCCTACCGGTTGCTCTCCGCGTTTGCCCCGCATGGCCTGCTCACCCACCAGTGGCAATTGATGCTGGCGGTGATCGCGGCGCTGTCGATGATCCTCGGCAACCTCGTCGCCATCGTGCAGACCAACATCAAGCGCATGCTGGCGTACTCCACGATCGCCCACATGGGGTTCCTGCTGATGGGGTTCGTCAACGCCGGACCCGAGGGCTACGCGGCGGCGCTCTTTTATGCCGTGTGCTATGCGCTCATGGCGACCGCCGCCTTCGGCGTGCTCCTGGCCCTGTCGCGGCGCGGATTCGAATGCGACCAGGTCAGCGACCTCAAGGGGCTCAACAAGCGCTCGCCGTGGCTGGCGGGACTGATGATGCTGGCCATGTTCTCCCTGGCCGGCGTGCCGCCGCTATGGGGCTTTATGGCCAAGTGGTACGTGCTGCAGGCCGCCATCGATGCGCACATGCTGTGGCTGGCCATCATCGGCATCGTCATGGCGATCATTGGGCTCTACTACTACCTGTACGTAGTCAAGGTCATGTACTTTGACGAGCCGCAGGACGATGTCGAACTGGTGCCGCAGAGCGACGGACTACTGCGCGTGACCCTGTCGCTCAATGGCGTGGCGCTGCTCGTCATCACCGCTTTCTCGGGCGTGCTGCTGGCGTGGTGCCGCCACGCGTTTGGCGGGTGAAGCAGCCGGCGGATTGACGGCGCGTGGCCTGTGGCCGGCCCGGAGTGCCCGACAACCTTCGCGATCGGTGACCCATGGCGTTGATCGAGATGTGCCTGCGCAGTCGTTCGGAATCCACCAGTTGTACTTTGACGAGGGGGGGGTGAATACCGAACGCAGGCCGGCCGCAACAAGCAAGCCGGCCCCCGATGCGTGGGATTGCTGACGTTCAGTCCGGCCTGATCCAGCTGTCCACCAGCTCGCGGTTCTGGCTGATCCACTTGGTGGCAGCCTTGCTGGGGTTGCCCATCACACGCGCCATATTCATCAATCCTCCGAGTTGTTCGTCTGTCATCTCCCAGCGGTCCAGCCATCGGGTCAGCTGTGGGTGTTTCGAGGCAAAACCGACGTGGCTCATCCAATCGATATAGCCGCCCTTGCCGTATGTGTCCTTCGGGTCATCCAGGTACTTGAGCTTCCATTGTGCGAATGCCCAATGCGGACTCCACAACGTGACGACAATCGGCTGGTGTTTTTCGATCGCATCACCGAGAGCCGCGGTCATTGCGTGGCTGTATGACGTCAGCAGGTTGAACTTTAGGACGAA
>CAYOEF010000219.1:0-574 GCA_964402805.1 uncultured Rhodanobacteraceae bacterium
ATTGCCAGAACGAGGATTTCACCTGCACCGGCATCGGCGACATGTCCGGCGACGTGTTCGGCAACGGCATGCTGCTGTCCCGGCACACCTGCCTGGTGGCCGCGTTCGACCACCGCGACATTTTCATCGACCCCAATCCCGACCCGGCCACCAGCTTCGACGAGCGCCAGCGCCTGTACGACCTGCCGCGCTCCAGCTGGAAGGATTACGACAAGTCGCTGATTTCCGCCGGTGGTGGCGTGTGGCCACGCTCGTCCAAGTCGATCCCGGTGTCCGACGAAATGCGCGCCGCACTCGGCATCGACGACGGCGTGGAACACCTGACGCCGAACGAACTGATGAACGCCATCCTGCGCGCACCGGTCGACCTGCTCTACAACGGCGGCATCGGCACCTACGTCAAGGCCTCCAGCGAAACGCACGCCGATGTGGGTGACCGTGCCAACAACGGCCTGCGCATCAATGGCGGCGATTTGCGCTGCCGCATCGTGGGTGAAGGCGGCAACCTGGGCTTTACGCAGAAGGGGCGCGTCGAGGCGGCACGCAACGGCGTCATCCTCAACACCGACTTCAT
>CAYOEF010000219.1:584-4522 GCA_964402805.1 uncultured Rhodanobacteraceae bacterium
AGATCCTGCTGGGCGATGCCGTGCGGCGTGGCGAACTGAGCCTGGACGAGCGCAACACGCTCCTCGCCAGTCTCGTCGATGAAGTGGGCAAGCTGGTCTTGTGGGACAACTACCGCCAGAACCAGGCCCTGACCCTCATGGAGCACATGGCCGTCGACCGGCTGGGTTCCATGGGCCACTTCATCCGCACCCTGGAAGAGGAAGGGCATCTCGACCGCCAGGTGGAATCGCTGCCCAGCGATGCCGAAATCGCCGAACGCAAGCAGCGTGGCGAAGGTCTGACGCGGCCGGAGCTGGCGGTCCTGCTTTCCTACGACAAGATCAACCTGTTCCAGCAGTTGCTCGAATCGGACGTGCCCGAAGATCCCTACCTATCGCACGAGTTGCAACGCTATTTCCCCGAGCCGTTGCGGGAGAAATACGCCGAGCACATGCAGCGCCACCGCCTGAAGCGCGAAATCATCGCCACGGCGGTAACCAACTCGACCATCAACCGCATGGGCGCCACCTTCATGCTGCGCATGCAGGAAGACACCGGACACGGACCGGGCGCCATCGCCAAGGCGTTCACCGCCGCGCGTGAAATCCTGGATGCACGCCAGCTTTGGGCGGCACTCGAGGAACTGGATGGCAAGGTCAGCGAAGCGGCGCAGTTCGACGCCATCATGCAAGTGTGGACGCTGTTGCGCCACCTGACACGCTGGCTCCTGAACCGGCCCAATGGCACGCTCGATATCGCCGCCAACGTGGAGCGTTACGAGCCCGTGGTCACGGCGTTGCGTGAAGCCCTGCCACAGGCGCTGACCGCCGGCGGACGGGAGCGCTACGCGGACAGGGCCGGTGACTGGCGTGAACGCGGCTTCACCGAAGGCCTCGCCGAACGCCTCGCCAGGGTACCGGTATTGGGCGCGGCTCTGGACATGGCCGAGGTGTCGCATGACAGCGGGCAGCCCATTGCCCGGGTCGCCGGCGTGTTCTTCCATCTGGCCGAGGCACTGCAGCTCGGGCGGCTGCGCAGCGGCATCCAGGCGTTGCCGGTCGAAGGACGCTGGCATGCGCAGGCGCGTGGCTCACTGCTCGACGAGCTTGCCCACCAGCATCGCCAGTTGGCGGTCAACGTGCTGGCGTGGAGCACGGGGCAGGACGCCGACGACGTCGTGGACGCCTGGCTCGGGCGCGATGACGCTGCGGTCCAGTATGCACGGACGGTGCTGGCCGAAATCATGGCGCAGACGATCGACTACCCGATTGCCTCGGTGGCGCTGCGTCGGCTGGCACGGCTGGCGCAGACAGCCTGACGATGCCCGCTCGGGTCACCGGGACCATGGATGCCGCCACATGCGACTAGCCATCGTCGCCAGCAAGGCACCGGCCGCCCGCGAGGCGGCCGATGCGCTTGCCGCACGTTACGAATCGGTGCCCCCCGAGGAAGCCGAGGTCATCGTCGCGCTTGGCGGCGACGGTTTCATGCTGCGCACCCTGCACCGTTACCTGGACCTCAGCCTGCCGGTATATGGCATGAAACTGGGGCGGCTCGGATTCCTGATGAACCAGTACCGGGCCGATGACCTGCCGGCGCGGATCGATCGCGCCCACAAGGCGACCTTGTATCCGTTGCGCATGCGTGCCGTCACCGCGTCCGGCAGCGAACAGGTGGCTCTGGCATTCAACGAGGTGGCCCTGCTGCGCCAGAGCAACCAGGCCGCACACATCGGCGTGTCGCTCAATGGCCTGGAAAAGCTCAAGACACTGATCTGTGACGGCGTGCTGGTATCAACGGCGGCCGGTTCGACAGCCTACAACCTTTCCGCCTACGGACCCATATTGCCGCTCGACGCCAATGTCCTGGCGCTGACGCCCATCAGCCCGTTTCGGCCGCGGCGCTGGCGTGGCGCGATCCTCCCACACGCGACGCACGTCACCTTCCACATCCAGGAGCAGGAGCGGCGCCCGGTCAGCACCACCGCGGACTTTCACGAGGTGCGCGACGTGGTGCGGGTGGAAATAGGCCAGTCGCGCGAGCACAGCGGCCAGTTGTTGTTCGACCCGGAGCACAACCTGGAGCAGCGCATCCTGGATGAGCAATTTGCTTTGTGATGCGCGGCGTGTATCGTGGATGCGACGATTCCTCGACGCACGGGACGGCCATGTCGGTGACGGAGGGCACAACGGTACGCGATGCGCATGCACCGTGCTCACGCCATGATGATCGGTTGGTGGTGGCCATCTCCTCGCGGGCGCTGTTCGATCTGACGCAGAGCCACGCCCTGTTCGAGCGGGATGGACTGGACGCCTACCGGCGCTTCCAGATCGAACACGAGAACGACGTGCTCGAGCCGGGCGTCGCATTTCCGCTGGTGACCAAGCTGCTTGCCCTGAACAAGCTCGCGCCGAGCGTGCCGCCGGTGGAGGTCATCCTGCTGTCGCGCAACTCCGGCGATACCGGCCTGCGCATTTTCAATGCCATCCAGCATTACGGACTGGACATCTCGCGCGCGGCGTTCACCAGCGGCGCGCCGACCTCCGCGTACGTGGCGCCGTTTTCGGCCGACCTTTTCCTGTCCGCCAACGCCGAGGACGTGGCGCGCGCGCTTGAGGCCGGTGTCGCGGCGGCCACAGTGCTGCCCTCCACCGCGACGTCGCGCTCCGGCGAGCAGTTGCGTATTGCCTTTGACGGCGATGCGGTGATCTTTGGCGACGAAGGCGAGCGCGTGTCGCGCGAGGAAGGCCTGGATGCCTTCCACAAGCAGGAAACCGAGCACGCCGAGGAGCCGCTGTCGGTCGGGCCGTTTCGCGGGTTCCTGCGGGCCTTGCATCACCTGCAGGCGGCATTCCCGGCCGAGGATTCCCCCATCCGCACGGCACTGGTCACCGCGCGTTCGGCGCCGGCCCACAAGCGTGTCATCCTGACCTTGCGCAGTTGGGATGTCCGCATCGACGAAGCCCTGTTCCTTGGCGGACGCGACAAGGGCCCGTTCCTCGAGGCGTTTGGCGCGGACATTTTCTTCGACGATTCGCCCGTCAACGTGGAATCGGCACGCCACCATGTCGCTACCGGACATGTGCCCAACGGGGTAAGCAACGCCTGAAGGCCGGGTGCCTGCGAGGTGGCATTTGCACGCGCCTCGGGTATGCTGCGCGCATGAACGCCCAGGAACATCCCGTCCGCCCCGTGGCGCGCCGTACCGGCCCGACCATCGCCGCCCTGGTGGTGATTGCCGCCGGAATCGTGCTTCTCCTCGCCAACTTCGGCTTCCGGATACGGCTGGCCGACGCCTGGTGGGCATGGCTGATCCTCGCCATGGCGGTCGTGCCGCTGTATCGCGCGCTGCGCGAGTATCGAAGCGCCGGCCGTGTCCATGCACTGGTGCTGCGCGAACTTGTGAGCGCCGCCATGATCGCCATGATTGCCGTGGTGTTCCTCCTGCACCTCGCCTGGCACACGTGGTGGCCCATCATCGTCATCTATCTGGGCCTGTGCATGTTGTTGCGCCGTCGCGCGTGAGCGTGGGTCGCGGCCCGTCTCCCGCGTGACCCCGTTGCCGGTGGCGACTACAATTGCGTGATCCATTCCACACTAACGGACGGTCCGCATGCCAGCGCCGCGCCTTGACCCGCTTGATCTCTACGATATCCGCTCCAGTTTCACCGACGAGGAGCGCATGGTGCAGGGCGCCGTGGCCCGGTTTACGGACGAAAAAGTGCTGCCCATCATCGGCGAATGCTTTGACCAGGCGCGCTTTCCGACCGAATTGATTCCCGAAATCGCCGGCCTCGGCCTGCTGGGGGCCTCGCTCCCCGTGGAATACGGCGGCGCCGCGATGAGTGGGGTGGCCTACGGCCTGATCTGCCAGGAACTGGAGCGTGGCGATTCCGGCCTGCGCAGCTTCGCCTCGGTGCAGAGTTCGCTGGTGATGTATCCGATTTTCGCCTACGGC
>CAYOEF010000220.1:0-4479 GCA_964402805.1 uncultured Rhodanobacteraceae bacterium
CATGGAAATCGTCTATGCCGACGAGGACCTGGCCCGTTACATCCGGGACGCGGTGAAGGTTTCCGAAGATTCACCCGTGCTGCTGGACCGCTTCCTCGACCATGCCACCGAGGTGGACGTGGACGTCGTGGCGGATGCCACCGGCCATGTGTGTGTTGGCGGCATCATGGAGCACATCGAGGAAGCCGGCGTGCATTCCGGGGATTCCTCCTGCTCCCTGCCGCCGCATTCGCTGAGCCCGGCCATACAGGACGAGCTGCGTCGCCAGGTGGCGCTGCTGGCGCGTGAGCTGAAGGTCGTGGGCATCATGAACACGCAGTTTGCGGTGCAGGGCGACACCATCTTCATCCTCGAGGTCAATCCGCGTGCGTCACGCACCGTGCCCTTCGTGTCCAAGGCCATCGGGCGTCCGCTGGCGAGCATTGCGGCACGTTGCATGGCGGGGCGCACGCTGGCCGAACTGGGCATGACCGAGGAAATCGTGCCCGACTACTACGCCGTCAAGGAGGCCATCTTCCCGTTCCTGAAATTCCTCAACGTCGATCCGATCCTGGGGCCGGAAATGCGTTCGACCGGCGAAGTGATGGGCGTTGGCGAGAACTTCGGCGCAGCGTTTGCCAGGGCGCATGAATCAGCCGCCATCAAGGCGCCGCCCCTGGGCAAGATCTTCGTTTCGGTGCGCGACGCCGACAAAGAAGCCCTCGTGCCCATTGCCGTTGATGCCATCCGGCGTGGTTATTCGCTGGTTGGCACGGGAGGGACGGCCGCCTTCCTCAACGCACACGGCGTGGCCTGCGAGCGCATCAACAAGGTGCTCGAAGGCCGCCCGCACATCGTGGATTTGATCAAGAACGGCGAAATCGTCTACATCGTCAATACCACGGAAGGGCGGCAGGCCATCGCCGATTCATTCTCGATCCGCCGCGAAGCGTTGCAACAACGCGTCACCTATTCGACCACCGTCGCCGGCGCGCGGGCGTTGCTGCACTCGCTGGATTTCCGAAACCGGGGCGAGGTCAACAGCCTGCAGAGTCTGCACCGGAGGCTGGAGGAAACCGCCCTGTCCGGCTGACTGCCGGCCAACCCGGCATCCGATCCACTTGCTTTGCGGCTTCACCCGCCCCATGCTTTGGAGTGAAGCATCCATGGAACGTGTCTGTACTTGCCTGCCTGCCAGGCGAGTGCTGGCGTGTTGATTTGCTGCAATCACGCATGGCGGCCGTACCGAAAGCACAAGATTCCAAGGAGTACAGATCATGAATCGTGCCCCCATGACCAAAAAGGGCGCAGAACGCTTGCGCAACGAGCGCGATCGACTGAAGTTCGAGGAACGGCCGCGGATCGTCGCGGCCATTGCCGAAGCACGCGGGCACGGCGACCTCAAGGAGAACGCCGAATACCATGCCGCGCGCGAAGAGCAGGGCTTCATCGAGGGGCGCATCAACGAACTCGAAGCTGCGCTGTCGACAGCGGAAATCATCGATCCGGCCGCGCTGGACGTAGGCGACAAGGTGGTATTCGGTGCCACCGTGGTACTGGAGGACGTCGACCTCGGCAAGGAGGTGACCTACCAGATCGTGGGCGACCTCGAAGCCGACATCAAGCTGAACCTGATTGCCGTGTCGTCGCCGATCGCGCGCGCGCTCATCGGGCGCCACGAGGGGGATGCGTTTACGTTCCAGGCGCCGAACGGGGACAAGCATTTCGAAGTGGTCGAGGTGAGTTACCAGTAGGCATGCTTGCGTTCCGCGACCTGGCCATCCGGCGTGGCGGACGGCTGTTGCTGTCCCACGTCGATGGCGTCATCCATGCCGGCTGGAAAGTGGGCGTCGTCGGCCGCAACGGATGCGGCAAATCCAGCCTGTTCGCCGTGGTGTCGGGTGAACTCGACGCCGACGCCGGCAGCGTGGAGCTTGCCGCCGACACCCGTATCGCCTCGGTGGCACAGGAGGCGCCGGCCATTCCCGATCCGGCCATCGATTACGTCCTGGGTGGCGACACGGAAGTAGCGGCGGCACTGGCGCTGGAAGCCCGTGCGCGGGCCATCGACGATGCAAACCAGATGGCAGCCGCACATCTGCGCATCGAGGCGCTCGGTGGCTACGATGCCCGTGCGCGGGCCGGACGTCTCCTGCATGGCCTCGGTTTTGCGCCGGATACCCACGAAAAGCCCATGGCCGAGTTTTCGGGCGGCTGGCGCGAACGCCTGAACCTGGCGCGCGCTCTGATGGCGCCATCCCAACTGCTGTTGCTGGATGAGCCCACCAATCACCTCGACCTCGACGCGATACTGTGGCTCGAACAGTGGCTGCGCGCCTACCGCGGCATGGTGCTGGTGATTTCGCACGATCGCGAATTCCTGGACGGCGCAACGTCGCACACGCTGCACCTCACGCAAGGGACCGGGCGGCTGTATGTCGGCAATTACAGTGCCTTCGAACAGCAGCGCAGCGAGCAACTGCGCCAGCAGCAGGCCGCACATGACCGGGAGCAGGCCGAACGCGCCCATCTCGAGTCCTACATCAATCGTTTCCGTGCCAAGGCCACCAAGGCGCGCCAGGCCCAGTCGCGCATCAAGCGGCTGCAAAAAATGGCCGGCACCGAGGCGGTCCGCGTGGAACGCCCGTTTCATTTCGCGTTTCCCGAACCTGGCAGGCTGCCGCAATCGATGCTCGCGATCGACGCCGCGGATGCCGGCTATGCGGCGGGCCGGCCGGTGTTGCATGGCGTGACCCTGCGCATCGAGGCGGGGGATCGCATCGGCCTGCTGGGCCCCAACGGGGCGGGCAAGTCCACGCTGGTCAAATCACTGGTCGGTGAGCTGCCGCTCCTGGCCGGAACCCGCGAGGTACACAAGGACCTGCGCATCGGTTATTTCGCACAGCATGCGGTGGAAATGCTGAGTGCCGGCGACAGTCCCTTCGACCAGCTTGCGCGCGTGGCCACTGGCGCGAGTACGCAGCAAATCCGCGATTGGCTTGGGCGCTGGCAATTCGCCGGCGAGCGCGCCATGGAGCCCGTCGAGATATTCTCGGGGGGCGAAAGGGCGCGTCTCGCATTGGCGCTGATTGCGTGGAACGCTCCCAGCCTGCTGGTACTCGACGAGCCCACCAACCACCTGGACATCGACATGCGCGAGGCACTGGCCGATGCCCTGAACGATTATCCCGGCGCGCTCTTGCTGGTATCGCATGACCGTCACCTGCTGGGCCTCGTTTGCGATGACTTCTGGCGCGTCGCCGATGCCCGCGTGGAACATTTCGATGGCGACCTGGACGACTACGCGAGTTGGCTGCGCAGCCGCAATCGCAGGGGTTCGGAGGAGAACCACGAGCGTCCGGAGGGGCGACCGAGCGCGCAACAAAGGCGGCGTGCGGCTGCACGCGAGCGCGACCACACACGCGAACTGCGCAGGCAGTTGCGGCAGTTGGAGGGCCGGGTTGATGCCATCGACCGTGATTTGACGGCCATCGCCGAACAGCTCGCCGACCCGGCGATTTACACCGGACCGACTGCCGCCCTTGCCGAGTTGGGCCGGAAACAGGGTCAGTTACGCTCGATGAAACATGAACTTGAAGAACAATGGCTGAAATTGGGTGAGGAACTTGAAGGCTTGTCCGCATGAGCACCCTGCATGTCCTGCTGCCGGCGCCGGGGCGATTCGACGCGCTGCCCTCGATGCAACACGCGCTGGCACGGGGCGACGCACTGCCACGCGGCGCCGTGGGCGAACTTGCGGCATCGAGCTGCTTCACCTGGCAAGGCGCCGATCTTCCGGTCGCGGCGTTGCTGCGCGACCACGCCAGGCATGATGCCGGCACGGCGGCCTGGTTGTGCGCCGATCCTTCCCATGTCCGTGCGGACATGACCGGAGCACGCATGCTTGCCTGCGGCAACCTTGACCTCGACGTCGCCGAGGCCGCCGCCCTTGTCGAGGCGGTGCAACCGCTGCTTGCGGATGCGGGAATGCGCATCGAACCCACGTGGCCCGCGCGCTGGCACCTGCGTGCCGCCGAAGATGCAGTGCGTCCCGCCTTCGATACACCCGCGGCGGTACTCGGTGACGACATCGCCGACCATCTGCCCAAAGGACCGGAAGGCCGGCCCTGGCGCAAGTTGTTCAATGAAGTGCAGATGGTGCTGCATCAGCATCCCGTCAATCGCGAGCGCGCGACTGCCGGACGGATGACTGCCAACAGTCTCTGGTTCTGGGGCGCCGGCCGGCTCCCGGAATCCTTCACGAGTCCGCTCGGCACCCTGTTTTCCGATGCCGACCTGCCGATCGCCATGGGCGCGCGCGCGGGTGTGGCAACACACGGCGTGGATGCGTTCGACACGTCCGTGCGACTGCGCCAGGACGCGCTCCTTGACCTCACGCGGGCCGAGCCCGAAACCTGCATGGAACTGGTCGACCGCACCCTGAAAACGCGGTGCGCCGGCGCCCTGGTGTTGCACTTTGCCGACGGCCAACGCTGGCGC
>CAYOEF010000221.1:0-4436 GCA_964402805.1 uncultured Rhodanobacteraceae bacterium
CACGCCAAGGGCACGGCACGCCAAGGGCACGGCACGCCGTGCCCCTACGAAATCCCGCGCTTATGTGTGCCCTCCCCAATGCGGATGGGCGCGGCGTGCCATGTCCTCGAACATGCCATGGCGAATTGCGCCGCTCCAAAGCCACCTGACTGACCGCGGTCGGTAGGGGCACGGCGTGCCGTGCCCTGGGCGTGCGCCGTGCCCCTGCCCACACGGCGACGCAAGCCTTACCCCTGCGCCAGCTCCAGCATCCTGCGTGCGTGAGCGCGGGTTTCGCGGGTGATGTCCACACCGCCGAGCATGCGTGCAAGCTCCGCGCGGCGGGCATCGATGTCCAGCGTCTCGAGTACGGTGGCGGTGTGTTCCCCGTCGGTGTGCTTGCTTACGGTGACGTGTACATGGCCTTGCGCGGCCACTTGGGGCAGGTGGGTCACGCACAGCGTCTGGCAGCGTTCACCCAGCGTGCGCAGTTTCTGGCCCACGATTTCGGCGACAGCTCCGCCGATGCCGCTGTCGACTTCGTCGAAGATCATGGTGCCGGTGTCGTCGCTGCCAAGCGTTGCCACGGCCACGGCAAGGCTGATGCGGGCCAGTTCGCCACCCGACGCCACCTTGCGCAGCGGGCGCAGTGGTTGCCCGGGGTTTGCACTGACCATGAACTCCACGCGCTCGCGGCCCAGGACGTCGGGATCGGTGTTTTCACGCACGTCGAGTTCGGCCTCGAAACGACCGCCCCGCATGCCCAGTTCCTGCATCAGGCCGGTGATTTTGGTGGTCAAGTCATCGGCGGCCGTTCGGCGCGCCTTGCCCAAGGCGTCCGCCAGCGTGGTGTATTCGTCGGCGAGGCGGCGGCGCTCGTCCGCCAGTTCCTGCAGCGTCGTCCCGATGTTTTCCATCTCCGCCAGTTGTTTTTCAAGGTCTTCCGCGACGCCTTGCAATTGTTCCGGGCGCACGCGGTGGCGGCGTGACAGGTCGTGCAGGCGTGACAGCATCGCCTCGGTCTCGGCCAGGCGATCGGGGTTCATGTCGATGTCCTGGGCGTAGTGGCGGATGGCCGCGTCCGCCTCGCCAAGCTGGATGCCGGCGGTGGTCACCAGTTCCAGCATCGGTTGCAGACGCGCGTCCTGGGTGGCGAGATGCTCCAGTTGGGTTTGCAGCCGTGCCAGCAGTTCTTCCAGCGCCGTGTCGCCGTCGCCGTCCAGCAGGCCGAGCAACGCCTGGCAACCAAGCAGCAGGTCGCCGGCGTTGGCCAGTCGCTTGTGCTCGGCCTCCAGTTCCTCGAGCGCGTCGGGCGCGAGCACGCATTGCCGCAGTTGCGCCAGCTCGTGGCGCAGCAGGGCCATTTTCTCCCCGGGATCGCCGGTTCCCGCCAGTTCGCGCTCGCGCTTGCCTACCTCGCGCCAGCGCCGCGCGCATTCACGAATCGCCTGCAAGGCGTGTGGATCCGCGACGCAGCCATCGAGGAGCGCGAGTTGATGGCGTGGCGAGAGCAGGGCCTGGTGCTCGTGTTGGCCGTGGATTTCCAGCATCAACGGCGCCAGGGTGGCCAGTTGCTGAGTGGTGGCGCGGCGTCCGTTGATCCATGCCCGCGACGGCCCGTCCGCACGAATGACGCGGCGCAACTGGCAGGTGTCGCCATCGTCGAGTTCTTCGTCCCGCAGCCAATCCCGCGCGGCGGGCAGATCGGACAGGTTGAACTCGGCGTCCAGTTCCGCGCGCTCGGCGCCGGGCCGGATCATTCCGGTGTCGGCGCGGGCGCCGGACAGCAGCATCAGGGCGTCGACAAGCAGCGACTTGCCGGCGCCGGTTTCGCCCGTGATCACGGTAAGGCCGGAGCGGAATTCGACTTCGACTTCCTCGACGACGGCGAAGTTGCGTACGCAAAGTGTGGTGAGCATGGTTGGCTGCGAATCATGCGGCTGCTGCCCGGTGGATGATAGCCGACGATGCCCGTCCATCGCGCGGACGACGTGGGGTGCCTTGCATCCGTCGACTTCTGGCATTATTTGGGTGAACAGGAGCGTTGTTGATCACACCATGGGCACACCGTTCAATCCTGAACTCGACCAGCGCGCACGCAGCCTGCTGCGTTCGTTGATTGCCCGCTACCTTGCGAAGGGCGAGCCTGTCGGGTCGCGCACGCTGGCGAAGGCGTCGGGCCTGCAGATCAGTCCTGCGACCATCCGCAACATCATGTCGGACCTGGAAGAGATCGGCCTGGTGACGTCGCCGCATACCTCGGCCGGACGCATCCCCACCACCCAGGGCATCCGCCTGTTCGTGGACAGCCTGGTGGAATTGCAGCCGCTCACGGACGAGGAACTGGAACGCCTGCGCCAGGCCATGTCCAGTACCCCTGGCACGGCGCGCGACATCATGAGTTCCACCTCCAGCCTGCTGTCGGCGGTGACCCGTTTCGTCGGTGTTGTGACGGTCCCGGAACAGGACGACTTCCCGTTGCGCCACATCGACTTCGTGGCATTGCCCGGCGCCCGCGTACTGGTGATCCTGGTCTTCGCCGACAACCAGGTGCAAAACCGCGTGGTGCAGCTGAAGAAGCCGCTGTCCGCTTCCGTCCTGGAGAAGACCGCCAATTATCTCAACGCGCATTTCGCGGGTCTGCGCCTGGATGCCATCCGCGCGCACCTGCTCGACGAACTGCGCCAGACCGGCAGCGAGCTGGATCGCACCCTGCGCTCGGTGGTCGAGCTTGCGTCGGCCTCGTTTGCGCCGGGAACCGAAGGTGGCGACCTGCTGGTCAGCGGCCAGACCAACCTCATGGGCTACGACGAAATGGCCGATGTCGGACGCCTGCGCGAACTGTTCGAGGCCTTCCAGCGCAAGCGCGAGATGTTGCAGTTGATGGAAATGTGCGCGCGTGCGCAAGGCGTGCAGCTGTTCATTGGCGAGGAATCGGGCTACGCCGCGCTCGACGGCTGTTCGGTCGTCACCGCGGCGTACGGGACGGGCGGCCGCGTGCTCGGTTCGGTCGGCGTGATCGGCCCCACGCGCATGGCCTATGACCGCGTCATTCCCGTGGTCCAGGCAACCGCCGGGTTGCTCAGCGACGCACTCGCCAAGGCCGCCGCCAGGGTCTGATCGGGCCACCAGGGGCCTGGGCGGCCTTGAATCATGGCACGGTGGCCTTATTAACCGCCTGCAGAGGCGACAAGTTTGCCCTTTGTTCCGTTGGCCGCCGGCCGACTGTTTCCGACGTGTGGAGCCATGATGCAAGACACCCAACCCGATACGCCCGAACGGGTCGACACTGGCGACGTGCCAAATGATGGCGCGCAAGGCGACGTGAAGTCGTCCAGTGATGAAATCGCGACCCTGTCCGCCCAGTTGAGTGATGCCGAAAAGACGATCGCCGAACTCAAGGACACCATGCTGCGCGAACGCGCGGACATCGAAAACCAGCGCCGCCGCTTGCAGCGCGAACTCGAGCAGGCGCGACGTTTCGCCAACGAAGGCCTGCTGCGCGAGCTGGTGGCCGTGTATGACAACCTGGAGCATGGCCTGGCCGCCACCACCGACAATGCAGCGTCGCTGCGCGAAGGCATGCAATTGACGCTCAAGTCGCTCGACAAGGTGATTTCCGACCATGGCATGAAGGTCGTCGACCCGCTCGGCCAGCCCTTCGATCCGGAACTGCACCAGGCGATGAGCATGGTCACCACCACCGACCAGGCGCCCGATACCGTCGTCACGGTCATGCAGAAGGGGTACCTCCTCAACGACCGCCTGTTGCGCCCGGCAATGGTCATGGTGGCGAAGGCCCCCGAAGCGTGACGTGGCATCGGCCAGCCTTGAATTGAAACGACTTTCCCCCATTTGAATAGACATTGACGGCCATTGGCCACAGCACATTCTGGAGTAGACAACCATGGGAAAAATCATCGGAATCGACCTTGGCACCACGAACTCGTGCGTCGCCGTGATGGATGGGTCGTCGACGCACGTGATCGAGAACTCGGAGGGTGATCGCACCACGCCGTCCATCGTCGCCTTCAGCAAGGACGGCGAGGTACTCGTGGGCGCCTCGGCGAAGCGCCAGGCCGTGACCAACCCGGCCAACACGTTTTATGCCGTCAAGCGCCTGATCGGACGCAAGTTCAATGATTCCGAAGTGCAGAAGGATCTGGACGCGGTTTCCTACAAGATCATCGAGCACGCCAACGGCGACGCCTGGGTGACGACCTCCGACGGCAAGGAGATGGCGCCCCAGGAAGTGTCCGCCAAAGTGCTGATGAAGATGAAAAAGACCGCCGAGGACTACCTTGGCGAGGAAGTGACCCAGGCGGTCATCACCGTTCCGGCCTACTTCAACGATTCACAGCGCCAGGCGACCAAGGACGCCGGCAAGATCGCCGGCCTCGAGGTCAAGCGCATCATCAACGAGCCGACCGCGGCCGCGCTGGCCTACGGCCTGGACA
>CAYOEF010000222.1:0-4386 GCA_964402805.1 uncultured Rhodanobacteraceae bacterium
GGAAGACGCATCTCATGCACGCCGCCGGCAACCTGATGCGCGCAGCCAACCCGGGCTTCCAGATCCTCTATCTGCGCTCGGAACAGTTCGTCAGCGCCATGATCGAGGCACTGCGGGCCAGGAGCATGAACGTGTTCAAGCGTCGCTTCCGCTCCGTCGATGCCTTGTTGATCGACGATATCCAGCTGTTCGCGGGCAAGGACACCACGCAGGAGGAGTTTTTCCACACCTTCAACGCCCTGTTCGAGTCGCTGCAGCAAATCATCCTGACCTGCGACCGCTACCCGAAGGAAGTGGAAAAGCTGGAGCCACGGCTCAAGTCGCGGCTCGGTTGGGGACTGTCCGTTGCCATCGAGCCGCCCGATTTCGAGACGCGGGCCGCCATCCTGCTGTCCAAGGCCAGCGAACGCGACATGGCGATGCCCGAGGACGTCGCCATGCTGCTCGCCAAGCGCATCCGTTCCAATGTGCGTGACCTGGAAGGCGCGCTCAATACCCTCGCCGCGCGGGCGCACTTCTTCAACAGGCCGATCACGGCTGATTTTGCCCAGGAAACCCTGCGCGACCTGCTGAGCACGCACGCGATGGCGGTGACGATCCCCAACATCCAGAAGACCGTTGCCGATTATTATCAGGTGAGGCTGACGGATCTTCTGTCCAAACGCCGCGTCCGCTCCATTGCGCGCCCGCGGCAGATGGCGATGACCCTGTCCAAGGAGCTGACGGAACACAGCCTTCCGGAGATCGGCGACACTTTCGGCGGGCGTGATCACACCACAGTACTTCACGCTTGCCGTACCATCCGCAGACTGATGGACCAGGATGCCCGCATCAAGCAGGACTGGGAGCAGTTGATCCGCATCCTTACCAGTTGAGAACCTGTGGACAATGTGTGTGATTGACGAAAGGCGAAGGTTACCCACAAGCTGCCCACAGCATCGCCGGGCCTGAACCATGCACCGATCGGAAACTTATCCATTTGAATAAAAAGCGGATTTTCCTCATATTCACACATCCACCGGTACTACCACCACAACCCTCTTCCACATATCAAAAGACGGAAAGCGGGGCACGGAACCCAAAGGGGCACTTACCATGCAATTTGCCATCCAACGTGAAGCACTGCTGAACCCTCTGCAGCGCGTCGTTGGCGTCATCGAGAGACGCCAGACGCTCCCCGTGCTGGCCAACTTTCTCGTACGCGTGGAAGAAAACGGCGTGTCCTTCAGTGGCACCGACCTCGAGGTACAGATGGTCGCCGGACTGAGTATCGCCACCCAGGAAACCGGCACTACGACGATACCGGCACGAAAGTTGTTTGACATCGTGCGCGCGTTGCCGGACGGTGAAAACATCATGCTGAAACTGAGCGGCGATCAGGTGCACATGCAGGCCGGACGCAGCCGCTTCACGCTGTCCACCCTGCCCGCCGATGAATTTCCGACCGTGGACGACATCGAGGTTGTGGGGCGTGTAAACCTGCCCGAAGCAGCATTGAAGAAGCTCATGGACCGCACGGCTTTCGCCATGGCCAATCAGGACGTGCGGTATTACCTCAACGGCATGCTGCTCGAGTTGGACGAACATAGCTTGCGCTGTGTCGCCACGGATGGCCATCGTCTCGCACTCGCTGAGACAAAGGTCGAAACCGGCGGTACTGAACGGCGCCAGATCATCATTCCGCGCAAGGGGGTGAGCGAGCTTGCCGGGCTTTTCGAGGCCCGCGAGGGTGACGTCGAACTCGAGTTCGGCACCAACCATTTGCGTGTAAAGCGTGGGAACGTGGTGTTTACCACGAAGCTCATCGATGGCCGATTCCCCGATTACGAGGCAGTTCTCCCCATTGGGGCCGACAAGCAGGTGGAGTTGTCGCGTGAAAGCCTGCGCATGGCGCTGCAGCGTGCCTCGATTCTGTCCAACGAAAAATACCGTGGAGTCAAGTTGGAAGTGCGCCCGGGTACGTTGCGCATCATGGCACACAATCCCGAGCGCGAAGAGGCGGTCGAGGAGCTCGAGGCTGACACGCACGTGGAAGACTTGTCCGTCGGCTTCAACGTTGGATACCTGATGGATGCCCTGGCCGTCCTGCCCGGTGAGAAGGTGCGCCTGAATCTGCGTGATTCGCAATCCAGCTGCTTGATACAGGCCGTCGACGACGATTCGGTTCGGCATGTCGTAATGCCTTTGCGGCTTTGATTTTTTTCGCCTGTTGCTGGTGGACGACAGCGACCTGACCGCCGCTCACGGCATGGATAAGACGTTTGCTCTTGCGCGATGGGAATTCGTCGCACGCGGTCGTTCACCATGAGGTTGCGGAAGCTTCGCGTCCAAAACCTTCGTTGTCTGACCGACGTCGACATGTCGCCGGGGCCGCACGTCAATGTGCTCACGGGCCCGAATGGCGCCGGCAAGACGAGTGTGCTGGAGGCAATTTACCTCTTGTCACGTGCGCGGTCGTTTCGTCGGGGGCCGGCGTCATCGCTGGTTCGTCACGGGCTGCAGCGTCTGGAGTTGTACGGTGAGGTCACCAATCGGCGCGCGACGCACCGGATCGGGCTCGCCTATTCGGGTGGTTGCTGGCAGGCGAGGATGGACGGTCGAAGAACTGACCGGCTCAGTGATCTGGTGCGATCGTGTGCGGTGGTTTACTTTGGACCGGACAGTCACGCCTTGATTGTGGGGCCGGCGGATGAGCGGCGGCGATTCATGGACTGGGGCGTGTTCCACGTGGAACATGAATTTCTTGACCATTGGAGGCGATACCGCAAGGCGTTGCGACAACGCAACGCCCTCTTGCGTGCCGACGTTGCACCGTCCGACGCCGCGATGACGCCCTGGGAGCGCGAGATGGATGCCGCTTCCGGCCCCATCCACGAAATGCGCGCGCGTTATCTGGAACGCCTGGAGCATGTGTTGCAGGCGCTTGCCGAGCGGCTACAACCTGAGCTGGGCGCGGTTTCCCTGCGATATCGACGCGGATGGAATAACGAACAATCGTTGTCCGAGGTTCTCGCATCACAGCGTGGAAAGGACCGGATCCGCGGTTATACGGGCGTCGGAATCCATCGGGCCGACTGGCAGCCTGCGTTTGCGCAGGCGGCGGAACGCATTTACCTGTCCCGCGGACAACAGAAGGCATGTGCGTTTGCCCTCCATCTCGCACAGGCGAAACTGTATGCCGACGATTACACGGAGTGGCCGGTCATGTGCATGGATGACTTGTTGGCTGAACTGGATGAGATGCATCGCGAGGCCGTAATCGGGGCGTTGAAGATGCCCGGGATGCAGGTGTTCGTCACTGGGACGGATTTTCTCGGGGCTAGTGCGGATCTGGGCGATCAATGTGTGATGTTTCACGTGGAACATGGCCGGCTGGTGCGCACCGATGGAGGCTAAGCGGCCATAGGCTGCCGCTTGCCAACACCCATTCATCCGTGATGCATACAGACCATGCAGTGCGTGGATTACGGGCGGATATCCAAGGCTATCAATGGTATACTTAATCGGATATGCGTCAGATCCAACAAGGCGAGGCATGCGAGGATCCCATGATTAAAAGCTCCGATGGAACGGATTACGATTTCAGAAGCATCAAGGTTTTGAAGGGTCTTGAAGCTGTCCGCAAGCGGCCGGGCATGTACATCGGTGATACGGATGACGGCACGGGCCTGCACCACATGGTATTCGAGGTCGTCGACAATGCGATCGACGAAGCGATGGCAGGGTACTGCGATCATGTGACGGTCACGGTACACGCGGATGGTTCCGTGAGCGTGGCGGACAACGGTCGTGGGATTCCCGTCGGCATGCATCCCGAAGAACACCGATCCACGGCCGAGGTCGTCATGACGGTCCTGCATGCCGGTGGAAAGTTCGATGACAATTCGTACAAGGTATCGGGTGGCCTGCACGGCGTGGGTGTGTCCGTAGTCAACGCCCTCAGCGAGCACTTGTGGCTCACCGTCTACAGGAATGGACAGGAGCACCAGCAGGAATACGCGGACGGGGAACCCCTGGCGCCGTTGCGGGTCATCGGGCCCACCGATCAGCGTGGCACGGTGGTGCGCTTCATGCCGAGCCAGGTCACGTTTTCGCAAACCGACTTTCGCTTTGAAATCCTGGCCAACCGCCTCCGCGAGCTGGCATTCCTCAATTCGGGCGTGAAAATCGAACTGATCGATGAGCGGGCCGAACGCCAGGAAGTGTTCGCCTACGAGGGAGGCATCCGGTCGTTCGTCGAGCACGTAGCGCAGATGAAAACCGTGCTCCACCCAAATGTGATCACACTTAGCGCAGAGAAGGATTCCGTCATTGTCGAAGTGGCAATGCAGTGGACCGAGTCCTACCAGGCCACCAGGTTCTGCTTCACCAACAACATTCCGCACC
>CAYOEF010000223.1:0-4361 GCA_964402805.1 uncultured Rhodanobacteraceae bacterium
GACGTGGCTGATCGATGGCGGTGGCATCGCCGATTATCCGGATTTCTGGAGCAACGTGTCGGATGCCGGAAAATACATGATCAGCGTGGCCTGGTATCACCCCGACATGAAAATGACCAAGCGCGGCAAGCAGGTGCATGACGCGTACGTCAAGAAAACCGGCAAGGACCCGGGGCGCCTCATTTTCCAGAGTGCCGATTCCCTGTTCGTTCTCGCCGATGCGATACGCAAGGCCGGCAACACGAATTCCGCCGCCATCATCAAGGCGCTCAAGAACGGCCACTTCGAAGGTACGCGTGGCAACATCAGCTTCCAGTCGAAGCACGGGGTAACGTTCCAGCAATGGACGGGCATCCCGAATGTTGCGTACCAGTTCACCGCGGTCAACCAGAAGGTCGCCGACACCACCTTGCTGTGGGGCCCGGGCCATCCACTCGACATAAAGTCCCTGCAAAAGCCCTGAGCCGGGCCGCAATACGGACCAACGCAAGACACGGCCATGGCGGCCATCGGAACACGTGGTCGCCATGGTTTTTCAGTGATGCCAGACGTCGCGAGGCTGCATGGAACTGTTCACCAATGTCCTGGTCAATGGATTGATTACCGGCGTGTTCTGGGTGCTGATTGCAGTAGGCCTGACGCTTATCTTCGGCATCCTGAAGATCGTGAATTTCGCACACGGCGAGTTCTACATGCTTGGCGCGTATGCCTACGCGCTACCGACGCTGGAATTGGGATGGAATCCGTGGGTTTGCCTGGTCTTTGCATTCGTGCTCGCGGCCATCGTCGGTGTCGTGGTTGAACGAACCTTGATGCAGCCCCTGTACAGGGGCTACGCGGAAAGCCCCGCGCAACGCGACGAATATTCCATCATCATCACGTTCGGTCTTTCGCTGTTCCTGATGAACCTCGCGACGCAGCTCGTCGGCCCCAACTCGTACAAGGGCGCCAAGCTTGTCGACCTGCCGAATATCCACCTCGCGTTTATGTCCCTCAATGCCGAGCGTGTGGTCACGTTCGCGATTGCAATCGGCGTCATGGTCGCACTCGCGGTGTTCATACGCTGCACGCCGTGGGGAAAGCAGATCCAGGCGGTATCGCAAAACCGCTTCGGCGCATCCCTGTCCGGAATCAATACCGCGCGTGCGAGCATCCTGGTATTCTCGATCGGCGGCGGTCTTGCGGGGCTTGCCGGTGGATTGCTGGCGCCCATTTACGACGCCTACCCGCATGTCGGCGCACTGCCCGCGGCCGATGCCTTCATCGTGGTGGTGCTGGGTGGCATGGGGTCCGTGATGGGCAGCATCGTCGGCGGCCTGTTGCTCGGCGTCATCCAGGCCCTGGGTGCGGTATATGTCTCGTATGCCTACCAGAGCATATTCGGTTTTCTGCTCATGATCCTGGTGCTGCTCTTCCGGCCCTGGGGATTGTTTGGCGAACGGGCGCGGGAAGTTTGATGGAACCGGCCACGCTCACCTGGCAGAAACGCGCCGCCATCGCCATTTTCGTCATCCTTGCCGCACTGCCGTGGATCGTCACCCAGCCGTACTGGCAGGGCGTGCTCGTCATCGCCCTTTATTACGCCATCCTGGCCTGCGCGTGGAATCTCCTGGCCGGTTACGGTGGCCAGTTTTCCCTGGCGCCTGCCGCATTCAGCATGCTTGGCGCGTATACGGCCGGCGTGCTGAGCTTTCACTTCAATACGCCACCCGTCGTCGGCATTCTCGCGTCCATTCCGGTCACGTATATCATCGGCTACGCCCTCGGACGCGTCGTATTGCGAATGCGCGGGCCGTATCTCGCACTGACCACGTTCGCGTTTCTCGAAGTGGTCGAGATAATCGTCGCCAACTCGTATTCCGTAACCCGCGGCGCCATGGGCCTTTCCATTCCGGGGATCCCGGATCTGTCGAAAACGGGTTATTACTACCTGTTCTTCTTCGTGTTGCTTGCGACGTACCTGTTGATCCATTTCCTGCTGCACTCGCGCGCCGGGCTTTTCATCCAGGCCATACGCGACGACGAGCCGGCGGCCGCGTCGCGCGGCGTGAACGTGGTGCGCTGGAAGGTATTCCTGTTTGCCTTCAGCAGCGCCCTGTCCGGCCTCGCCGGGGCGCTGTACGTGAATTACCTGCAACTGGCCAGCCCGGCGGTGGGCGACGTGCTGGAATCGGGTCTGGTCATCGCAATGTCCGTGATCGGCGGCACCGCGACCATGGTCGGACCGATCATCGGCGCGTTCCTGGTTGAACTCGGGTCGGAGGCGCTGCGTGACATCGGCGTCCAGCATCTGCTCATATTCGCGTTGCTGATGATCCTGGTGGTGCGCTTTTTCCGCAAGGGCCTGTGGGGCGGCGTCGAATGGCTGCTCGGCAGGCGCGCGCGACAGGCCCGGCAAGGACGGCGCGTCCACGGTGCGGAGTAGCCGGCATGAGTCTGTTTTCGATCGAAGGGGTCGCGAAGCAGTTCCTGGGCAACGTCGTGCTCGACGACGTATCGCTGACCATCGAGGAAGGCGAGAGCGTGGGCCTGATCGGCCCGAACGGAGCCGGCAAGACCACGCTGGCAAACATCATGACCGGCTTCGTCACGCCGGACCGCGGACGCGTCGTGCTGGACGGGGCGCGGATCGACCAACTGAAGCCCTATGAGGTCAGCCTGCGCGGCGTACGCCGCACGTTCCAGCTGAGCCGGAACTTCCCGCGCCTGAGCGTGACCGACAACCTCCTCGTCGCGGCCGTGGCGGCAGGCGTGAAACGCCCGGTTGCCGAGGAGCGCGCGAAATCGTTGCTTGCGGAGCTTACCCTGGCGCGTCTCGCGGACGAGCCGGCGGCAAATCTGTCGGGCGGACAGCGCAAGCTGCTGGAATTTGCAACCTGCTTCATGATCAAGCCCAGGCTCGTCGTGCTCGATGAACCGTTCGCGGCGATCCACCCGTCCATCAAGGAAATCATCAATGCATACGTACTGGAACGCCACCGCCAGGGACAGACGTTCCTCGTGGTGAGCCACGACATCCCCGCGTTCTACGGACTGACAGACAGGCTCGTCGCGATGGGGAACGGCCACGTGCTGGCCGACGGCCCCATCGACGCGGTGCTGGACAATACGTCCGTCGTCGACTCCTTCCTGGGCGGCGAGGCGTGGGCGACACAGGAGGCTGGCAATTGAGCACGGTGGATTCGGGCAACGGAACGATTGCACTCGCATTCGACGGCGTGTGCTCCGGCTACGTGCAGGACATCGATATCCTCAAGGATATTTCGCTCGTCATTCCGGCGGGGTCCTTGCACGGCCTGATCGGGCTCAACGGCGCCGGCAAGTCGACCACACTGATGACGGCGATCGGCTTCGTGCCATTGCATGCCGGCAGGATTTCCCTGCATGGCGAGGACATCTCCAACATCCTCCCCCACCGCTGCATCGATCGTGGCCTTTACATGCTGCCGCAGCAATCCAGCCTGTTTCCCTACATGTCGGTACGCCACAATCTCGAATTCATCGCGCGGCGGCGCGGCAGTGACATCGCGATGGCCGTGGACCTGTTCTCGGAACTCAAGCCCTACCTGCGGCGCCGTGCCGGCAACCTCAGTGGCGGCTGGCAGAAGATGGTCGAATTTGCCAAGGCGCTGCTGGCCAAACCGCGCGTGCTCCTCGTCGACGAGCCCTCGGTGGGCCTTTCCCCGAACTTTGCACGCCGCGTCTACGATTGGATCGACCTGATCCGGCAGGAAGGGGATGTGTCGATCCTGCTGGTCGACCACAACATCGAACGCGTCGTCGAGCTGGCCGACTACATGCACGTGCTGAGTCTTGGGAGCATCGTCGCTGAAGGCGAAACGGGCATGTTTTCCGGGGACTTGCGCACGAAAGTGCGCGAATGGCTCGGCATGCGAAACGTCGCCGGACATGCGCAGTCCTGACCCCGGCCACCCGCCTTGCTGTCGAGGGAAAATCATGGGGGTGCCGGCGCGCCCGTGCGTGGCGCAAGCTCCTATCGGGTGGAAGCCACACCATCCGGGCGGGACACACAGGCACGGCACGCCGTGCCTCCACGCAATCACCCGTCGGTGGGACCGCGGTATGCGTCGCACTCCCAGTGCACGCAGTTACTCTGAACCTGCCCCGCAAAAACGGATGCCAAGAAGCCGTGGATGTAGTCGGCTATCGCAATGGCAGCCGCCTTGGCCTCATACTCCGGATGACGCCGCGGGCACCCAGCACCGGACGGAGGTCGTGACTCGCCTACTGGCTGCAGCGGCCGGAGTGGAACGGCAGGTCGCCGCCACCACCACGATGGCCACGATGAGCAACACGGGCATACGCGGATGACGATGGGAACGAGGCAGATGTCCGGCCAT
>CAYOEF010000224.1:0-3658 GCA_964402805.1 uncultured Rhodanobacteraceae bacterium
ACGAGATCGCCGACCGCGACGGTATCCCGACCTACCGCGCCGCGGACAGGATGGCCGAGGAGCGCATCAGCGCCATCGGCAAGATCAAGAGGTCGCACATGGGCAACCACGCCCCGCGGTTTGCCGGGCGGATGCGCGGCCAATAAGCCCGGCGCGCCCGGCCCCGACTTCTCCAGGACAGTGCACGCTGCGGCAGGACGCGGTCACCGCCGCATGCGCGGGTCGCCGGTGGCAGCGAACGCCCTGACCAACGCGTGGTGCCATAATGGGCACGGCAACAAGAGATACGATCATGCGTCCATTTTCACTTGGTGACGACATTGACCTCTTGCGCGATACGGTACGCGACTTTGCCGCAAAGGAAGTCGCCCCGCGCGCAGAAACTGCCGACCGCAGCAACCAGTTTCCGTCCGAACTGTGGCATATGTTCGGCGAGATGGGCCTGCTCGGCATCACCGTTCCCGAGCAATACGGCGGCTCCGGCATGGGGTACCTGGCGCATCTGGTCGCGATGGAGGAAATCTCGCGCGCATCCGGCTCCATCGGCCTTTCCTACGGCGCCCATTCCAACCTGTGCATCAACAACATCTGCCACCGGGGCAACGAAGACCAGCGCCGCAAGTACATACCCAAATTGTGCTCGGGCGAGTACGTCGGCGCGCTGGCCATGAGCGAGCCGGGCGCCGGTTCCGATGTGGTCGGCTCGATGCGCTGCACCGCACGCAAGCAGGGCGACAAGTGGATAGCGAACGGCTCCAAGATGTGGATCACCAATGGCCCGGATGCCGACGTGCTGCTGGTCTACATGCGTACCGCGCCGCCTTCCGCGGGCAGCCATGGCGTCACCGCGTTCATCATTGAAAAAGGCATGCCGGGGTTCAGCACCGCGCAAAAGCTCGACAAACTCGGCATGCGCGGCTCCAACACCTGTGAACTGGTATTCGAGGATTGCGAAATCCCGCCCGAGAACGTCGTCGGCAAAGTCGACGAGGGCGTGAGCGTCCTGATGAGTGGCCTCGACACGGAACGCCTGGTGCTGACAGGCGGCCCGCTGGGCCTGATGCAGGCCGCGTTGGACGTCGTCCTTCCGTACGTGCGCGAGCGCGAACAATTTGATGCGCCGATCGGCACCTTCGAAGTCATGCAGGCCAAGATTGCCGACATGTATACCGCGTTGCAGTCCGCGCGCGCCTACGCCTACATGGTGGCGCAACAGTTCGACGCCGGCATCACCTCGCGCGTCAATCCCGCATCGTGTCTCTATTACGCCTCGTCGCGTGCGGTGTACGTCGCGTTGGAGGCGATCCAGGCACTTGGCGGCAACGGGTACATCAATGATTATCCAACCGGGCGCATCCTGCGTGATGCCAAGCTTTACGAAATTGGGGCGGGTACCAACGAAATCCGTCGCATGTTGATCGGCCGGGAGCTGTTCGCCGGCCATGCCTGACCCCGTATCGCAGGTCAGGCGCGTCCCACAGGGCGTTTGTTTGCCTGTTTTCGCACGCGCGCCCCATAATGGTGCAGTGCACCATCAACGTCAGCTGCACCTGCTGTTACACCAGGAGAAAATTCCATGTCCGACATCGTCATCGTAGCCGCCAAACGCACCGCCATCGGTTCCTTCCTCGGCCAGTTCAACGGCGTGCCCTCGCCGGACCTGGGCGCCACCGCCATCCGTGCCGCCATGCAGCAATCGGGCCTGCAGGGGGAGGATGTTTCCGAAGTCATCATGGGCTGCGTGTTGCCGGCCAACCTGGGCCAGGCGCCGGCGCGCCAGGCATCCATCAAGGCCGGCCTGCCGTTGGCGGCGGGCTGCACGACCATCAACAAGGTTTGCGGCTCGGGCATGAAGGCCATCATGCTGGCCAACGACCTCATCAAGGCCGGCTCGGCCAGGGTCGTCGTCGCCGGCGGCATGGAATCGATGACCAACGCGCCGCACATGGTGGCCGCGCGCAACGGCCTGCGCTATGGCAACGGCACGATGGTCGACCACATGGCGTGGGACGGCCTGATCAACCCCTATGACGGCAAGGCCATGGGCGTGTTCGGCGAAACCTGCGCCGACAAGTACCACTTCACGCGCGAAGAGCAGGATGCGTTCGCCATCGAGTCCGTCAAGCGCGCGCGGGCGGCCCAGGAGTCCGGGGCCTTCGACGGCGAGATCGCGCCGTTCACCCTGTCCACGCGCAAGGGCGACGTCACGATCACGACCGACGAACAGCCAGGACGCAGCAAGATCGAGAAGATTCCGTCCCTGAAGCCGGCCTTCCGCAAGGAAAACGGCACCATCACGGCGGCCAGTTCCTCCAGCATTTCCGACGGCGCGGCGGCACTTGTCGTGATGAGCGCCGACGATGCACGCGAGCGCGGCCTCAAGCCGCTGGTGCGGCTGGTCGCGCATGCCACGCACTCCCAGGAGCCGGAATGGTTCACCACCGCACCGGTCGGCGCCCTGCACAAGGTGCTCGACAAGGCCGGCTGGGCGAGCGGTGACGTCGACCTCTACGAGGTCAACGAAGCCTTCGCCGTCGTAACCATGGCCGCCATGCGCGAACTGAACCTGGATCACGCCAGGGTCAACGTCAATGGTGGCGCCTGCGCCCTCGGCCATCCGCTGGGCTGCAGTGGTGCCCGCATCGTGGTCACCCTGATCAATGCCATGCGTACCCGTGGCGCCAAACGTGGCGTGGCATCCCTGTGCATCGGCGGTGGCGAGGCCACGGCCGTCGCGGTCGAAGCCGTCGACTGAGCGTCATGATGCACCCGGTGCCACGGACGGCGCCCGCATCTAAATGCGCCCTGAAAGGCATTGGCGCACCATCTGGCAACCTCCCCGGCGCGCCGCTATAAATGGTGCCGCAAGGAGCGTGGGCGATGGCAACACCTGCAGCAACGGGTCTGTCGTGCGCGGTCGGATTCGTACCGCATGCGACAACAGTATTTGTGGACCGGGTGCCATCGGATACGCGGCACACGGCGACCTTTGCACAGGGGTGATTCGTCTCCCACGCACCCAACCCCCAGATGCCCAGGGAGGCACCACCATGAGACTCAGGCGACTCGTTTTTGCAAGCATGCTCCTTGTCCCGCTTGCCGCATGTGGTAACGGACAGGACAACGGCTCGAACACCCAGTCCTCGCAGCAGCCGGCGACTCCGGCGACCGTGACCCCGGCACCTGCCGCAACGGTGCCGGCGCCTGCGCCGGCGACAACCACCCCTGCCCCCGCTCCTGCGACAACGGCACCCGATGACGGTACAGCGGCCCCGGCCAGCAACGCGAGCAGCGCCAGCAACAACTGGCAGAAGGCCAAGAATGCCGCGGGCGAGGCCGCCAGCAGCATCGGAACCGCAGCCGGCAATGTCGCCGACGCCGCCAAGAATGCGACCAAGGCTGGCGTCGACAAGGCCAAGGAGGTCACGGAGAAGGTCAAGGATGCCTTCAGCGATGACAAGAAGAAGGCGGATTGACCCAATCGCGGCGCCAACGTGCCATGACACCGCGCGACGCCAGGGCGCGGACGCCACCCCTCGGCCACCGGGCACGGCACGCCGTGCCCCTACCCCCTCACCGTGGCCGGAGCCGCATGAAGGGCGTTACACGCACAGGTGCGATTTGCCCGCGATCGCCCACGCGTCGCAAGGTATTTTCG
>CAYOEF010000224.1:3668-4306 GCA_964402805.1 uncultured Rhodanobacteraceae bacterium
TTGGCCCCGGGACCCCCCCCGGGTCCATTTTTTTTTGCTTCGGGCCCGGGCGTGCGGCCCCCACGCCTCCGCGACCCTCGCGCGCGGCGCTTGCATAGGGTCTGGCGCAAACGGTCGTTTTGGTACTGCCCGCAAGAGCCTCGTATCATGGGTGCCCCGCACAGGATGGCACCGTCACCATGAGCCAGATCACCAGCCGGATCGACACCCGCGCCGACGATTACGCGGCCAACGCCAGTCACATGCGGGAGTTGGTACAGGATTTGGAGCGCGAGCTGGCCAGGACCGCACAGGGCGGCAGCGAGCGCGCCAGGAAACGCCATCTGGACCGGGGCAAGCTGCTGCCACGCGAGCGCGTGCGTACGCTGCTTGATCCCGGCTCCCCGTTCCTGGAGTTGTCCGCGCTTGCCGCACACGGCATGTACGACGACGCGGCGCCAGCCGCGGGCATCATTACCGGAATCGGCCGCGTGCATGGCACCGAGGTGCTCGTCGTCGCCAACGATGCGACCGTCAAGGGCGGCACCTATTTCCCGGTTACGGTAAAAAAGCACCTGCGCGCCCAGGAAATCGCCCTGGAGAACCACCTGCCCTGCGTTTACCTGGTCGATTCCGGCGGAGCCTTCCTGCCGTTGCAG
>CAYOEF010000225.1:0-4276 GCA_964402805.1 uncultured Rhodanobacteraceae bacterium
TCGTACATGACGAACACGCGATGCGCCAGCTCCGAGATCACCGCAAGGTCGTGGCTGATGAACAGGACCGCGGTGCCGTGCTCGGCGGTCACGTTGCGGATCAGGGTGAGGATTTCCGCCTGCACCGTAACGTCCAGCGCCGTGGTGGGTTCGTCCGCGATCAGCAGCATGGGCCGGGCAATCATGGCCAGGGCAATGACCACCCGCTGCCGCATCCCGCCGGACAGCTCGAACGGGTATTGGCGGGCGACCACCTCCGGGCGTGGCAGCCGGACTTCGTCCAGGGCGTCGAGCACGCGCTGGCGCACCGCGTGACGGTCGCGGGTGACGTGGCGGCGAATCACCAGCGCCAGTTGCCGCCCGATGGTCATGGTGGGGTTGAGCGCGCTCATCGGTTCCTGGAACACGAAACCGATGTGCCTGCCGCGAATGCGGTTCATCGCACGGGCCGAGGCGGCCAGCGTGCTGATCCCGCCGACCCGGATGTCGCCGCCGGAAACCACGGCTGATTCCTCGGGCAGCAATCGTGCCACCTGCAGCGACGTCACGGATTTGCCGGAGCCCGATTCGCCGACCAGCCCGACGATCTCGCCGCGGTCGATGTCCAGGCTGACGTGGTGCAGGACCGGGTCCAGGCCGCGGCGGGAGCGGAACCCCAGGCTGAGATCGTCGATGACCAGCGCCTTGGCGTCACGCCGATCGGGCACGGCGTCAATCGACCGAGGTGGGGTCGAGCAGGTCACGAATCCCGTCTCCCAGCAGGTTGAAACTCATCACGGCGACAAAGATCGCCGCGCCAGTGAAGGTGGGATACCACCAGGCGCTGAGCAGATAATGCCAGCCCACGCTGATCATGGCGCCCCATTCGGGTATCGGCGGTTGCGCGCCGAGGCCGAGAAACCCCAGGGTCGCGATGGTCAGGATCGCGTCGCCGATGTCCAGCGCCGTCTGCACCAGGATCGAGGCCTGCACGTTCGGGATGATGTGCCGCCGGATGATCCACCACCCGCCAATGCCGTAGGTGCGGGCGGCGCGCACGTACAGGTGCTCGCGCACGGACAATGCCTCGGAATAGGCCAGCCGCGTGTACAGCGGGAGCTTGATGATGGCGATGGCGAGCGCGGCGTTGAACAGGCTCGGTCCGAGTGCCGCCGCCAGCGCGATCGCCAGGACCAGGGACGGGAAGGACAGGACCACGTCCATGGCGCGCATGATGACCGGATCCACCCAGCGTGATGCATAGGCCGCCGTCGTGCCGAGGATCGCCCCGGCCACCGCGGCGGCCGCGACGATCGCCACCGATGCGCCGATGGAAATCCGCGCGCCGTACATCAGGCGTGTCAGGATATCGCGGCCGACCTCGTCCGTACCCAGCCAGTGTGCCGCACTGATCGGCTTCAGGCGTTGCACGAGATCGATCTTCGAGGGCGCGTAGGGCGCAATCCAGGGCGCCACCACGGCAATAATCACCAGCAACACGACCACCAGCAGGGCGACGGCCGTGACCCGGTTGGACAGCATGCGCGAGAGTCCGTCCCGGAAAATGTTCCGGCGCGACATGCCAGTGATGGCGATCGGGCTTGCGCTCATCGTCCAGGTCCGCGGCGGGTTTCCGGATTCAGGCCAATGTTGATGAGGTCGACGATCAGGTTGACCAGCACGTAGGCAACGGAGATCACCACCGTGAACCCCATGATGGCCGGGAAATCCAGGCTGGTGATGGATTCGACGACGTAGTGGCCCATGCCGGGCCAGTTGAACACGGTTTCGGTGACGATGGCGCCACCGAGAAGCGATCCGAAGGAGACGCCGAGTATGGTCAACATCGGCACCAGTGAATTGCGCAGCCCGTAACGCACGATGACGGTCCACGGCGACAGGCCGCAGGCGCGCGCGGTGCGCACGTAGTCGAGCGAAAGGACGTGTATCAGGCTTGCGCGCAGCTGCCGCACGACAATCGCCAGTTGCACGTACGCCAGCGCCGCGACGGGAAGAATCAGGTGTTGCAGCGCATCGCCAAGGCCGCTCCAGTTGCCCGTGAGCACGCTGTCCACCGTGTAGAGCCCGGTGATCCGCACCGGCGGCGTGAGCGTGATCGCAAAACGCCCACCCGGTGGCAGCAGACCGAAACTCCCGTAGAACACCAGGATGAGGATCAGGCCGAACCAGAACGTCGGCATCGACAGGCCCGCGATCGAGACGATGCGGGAGATGTAGTCGAACACCGAATTCTTCTTGACCGCACCCAGCACGCCCAGCGGCACCCCGATCAGGAGGGCCACGATGAATGCATAGGCCACCAGCTCAAGCGTGGCCGGGAAAAACGCCAGCAGGTCGCTTGCGACCGGGCGCTGCGAATTGGTGGAGATGCCAAGGTTGCCGTGCAGCAGGCCGTCCACGTATTCCACGTACTGCACCGGCAGCGGCTTGTCGAGGCCAAGCTGGTGTTTGATCGAGGCGATCGTCGCCGGGCTCGCATGCGGCCCGGCGATGACCTGCGCCGGATTGCCCGGCATGACGCGTGTCATCAGGAAGGTGCCGATCGACACGCAAACCAGCACCAGGACGAGCATCCCCAACCGCCGCCAGACGACTTTCGCCACCGGGTCGCTCCTTGCCCGCTGGCGCGATCAGGACTTGCTGATCTGCGCGATGTTGTAGATGTCGAACAGCATCGGGTTGAACACGAAGCCGTGCACGTTCGACCGCAGCGGGATCTGCACCTCGGTCTGATACAGGTAGACGTAGGGCGGGTCGTCGGTCACGATTTTCGCGGCCTTTTCGTACAGCGGGAGGCGCTTGGCCTGGCTGCTGATGGCCGCCGCCTCGCGCACCAGCTTGTCGACGGTCGGATTCGAGTAGAACGCGCGGTTGCCGGCAAGCCCTCCGAGCTTCGAATCGAACCACATGTTCATGAACATGTAGGGATCGGCGAAGTCCGGCGTCCAGATGCCCATGGCCAGGTCGAAGTCACCCTTGGCGAGCATCGCCCGCATCGTCGCCGACTGGACCCGCCGCAGCTTGACCGGAATCCCGACCGCATTCAGGTTGGCCTGGATCGCCAGCGCCTCAATCGGCCACCACGGGCCCGGCGAGTTGGAATAGAGCAGGGTCAGCGTCGGCATCTTGCCAACCTTGGCCGCCGCCAGCAGCGCCTTGGCCTTGGCCGGATCGTGGCTGTATTGCCTCAGCTTGGAATCGTACCCCCACATGCCCTTGGGGACGGGGCCACGCATCGGAAACGCATTGCCGCGCTGGGATGCCTGGATCAGGCCCTTGTAGTCGATGGCGTAGCTGATCGCCTGGCGGACTTTCTGCTTCTTCAGCACCGGCGCGCCATGCTCGCCGACGTTGATGTACATGTAGTCGACCAGGAAGCTCGGTTTGCTGACCACCGTGACACCCGGTGCGCCTTTCAACTGTTCGACCTGGTCGGCCGACAGGCCCTGCGCGATATCGATGCCGCCTTGCTTGAGCTGCAGCAGCTCGGACGACGGATCGGATATCACCTTGAAGATGGCGCGCGTGATGGCAGGCTTGGCGCCGGACCAGTGCGGATTGGCGGCAAGCGTTATCGACTGGCCCTTCACGAGGCTTTCCAACTGGTAGGGACCAGAGCCCATGGTGTGGTCGGACAGATAGGCCCGCCCCATGTCATCCCCTTGCTGGTGGTCCATCACCTTGGGGTTGACGATGTTGGCGAAATCGGTCGCCAGGGTGGATACGAATGGCGCGAACGGCTTTTTCAGCACGAATCGCACCGTCATCGGCGACGGTGCCTCCGCCTTGGCGATTTCCTCGAAGTCACCGGCCGGCCCCTGGTTGATCTTCAACAGCCGATCGAAACTGAACTTCACGGCAGCCGCGTTGACCGGGCTGCCATCGGCAAACGTATGGTCCGGCGCCAACTCGAACGTCCAGACCAGTCCGTCCTTTGACGACGACCAGGACTTGGCCACCGACGGCACGATCTGCGTCGTCGCACCCTTGTACGCGACCAGTCGTTCGTAGCACGGATAAGCGACCGTCCAGTCGGCGTTGTTCATCGTCACCGCCGGATCCAGCGTCGTCACGTCCGCCGGTATGCCGACGATGAGCGTACTGCTGCCCGAATCCGCCGAATAGGCGGGGTTGGTCCACCCGGCGGTCGCCAACGACAGAACCAGCACGGGAATGATCATTGCCAAAAAGCGTCGCATGAGGCATCTCCTGGCGGCCAGTTGGAGCACCGGCCCATACTGCCTGAGGCTACAACTGTCAAGGTCACGTGTCTATT
>CAYOEF010000226.1:0-4224 GCA_964402805.1 uncultured Rhodanobacteraceae bacterium
GACGATTTCCAGGTGCGACGGGTTGAAGGCCATCGCCAGGTGCATGTTGTTGCCGTTGGGCGCCGTGATGTCGGCCGAGAAACCGTTGTGGTACTTGACGTCGCCGCTGTATTCGGGGTCGTCGGCGTGCTCGAGCTTGCCCTCGAACTCGTCGAACAGTTCCAGCGGCGGCTTGCCGATGATGTTGACCAGCATGTTGAGGCGGCCCCGGTGGGCCATGCCGATCACCATTTCATCGACCTGCTCGGTGCTGCCGATGCGGATCATGGTGTCGATCAACGGGATCAGGCTGTCCCCGCCTTCCAGCGAGAAACGCTTCTGGCCGACATACTTGGTATGCAGGTAGCGTTCCAGTCCGTTTGCGGCAATGAGGCGTTCGAGGATGCGGATGCGCTCCTCGCGGTTCAATCCGGGGTCGCCCGAGGCCTTTTCGAGGCGCGAGTACACCCAGCGCCGCTGCTGGTGATCGCTGATGTGCATGAACTCGGCGCCGATGGTGCGCGTGTAGGTGTCCTTCAGGTGCTGCCAGAAGTCGCGTAATTTCATGCGGCCGCCGTCGCCGCCGCAGTAGCTGCCGGTGTCGAACTCGGTATCCAGGTCCGCCTCGCTCAGACTGTGATACGCAAGGCCAAGGTCGGGCGGGTATTGCTTGGGCGCCAGATCGAGCGGATCCAGGTCGGCATCCAGGTGGCCGCGTGAGCGGTAGGCCGTCAGCAGGCGCAGGACGCCGGCCTGCTTGCGCGCGTGTTCCTCGCTGATCGGGGCGCCGCCGCCGCGGACGCGCTGGCGCTGCGCCAGCTCGATGCGGCTGACGACCGCCGACCGCGGTACTTCCTGTGCGCCGTTGCCGGGAAGGCTTGTGAAATAACGCTGCCAGTCCGCGGAGACGGAGGCGGGGTCGTCCATCCAGGCTTCGTAGAGTCTTTCCACATAATCGGCATTGCTGCCCAGTTGGGAGGACTCGGAAAACTCACGGATCAGGTTTGCATTCACGTTGACACCGCACACAAGAAAGGGCGCGCAACTGCGCGCCGAGGATCGTTTGACGATGGCGGCAACGCAAAAGCAGTGCGCACCATGCCGGCGGACCGCTGATTATAGTTCGTCCGCGTGCTTCCCGACAGGGACGCCACCAATGCCCCGTGCCGGTGCCGGCGCTTTTGCCGCCTTCGCCGTCTCGGATGCGTCGGCCGGTATCCGGCGTTCGCCTCAGTACCAGTCGAGCAGGGATACGCCGACGCCGACGTAGGTTGCCTCGTGGTTGTAGTCGATCAGGCTCTCGCCATAGCCGTGGAAAAGCTGCAGGTAGCCACGCAACTGGCGGTGGATGGGGAACGACCAGGTGAGCTGCACGGCGCCGTGCGAGCGCTCGCCGTTGCGCAGGACGTGGCGCAGCATCAGGCTGTATTCGTTGCCGCCGGCCTCGTGCACGATGTTGACCTGCGCGTGCCCCAGGTAGTCTTCGATATCCGGGTTGTCATCCTTGTCGCGTGGTTCGTGGATGCGTATCCAGGGCCGGAACATGATGGTCCAGCCGGGGCGCTCGAAGCCGATGTTGCCGATGATCCGGTTCCAGCTTCGCGACAGCGGGTCGCTGCGGCCGTTGGATTCGTGGTTGATGCCAATCCCCAGCAGGCGGCCCTTCCAGCCGAGCAGGTCGTAATCGGTGGCGAATATCAGCAATGCCTCCGGTTCGTAATTGGTTTCGCGAAAGGGGCGCGAGATGGTCCCGTTGTACACCTGCCAGTGCGAGGTCTGGGTGTAGCCGAACCACACGTCGCCCTTGTCGCCGAACACACCCTGCCAGATCTTCGTCTTGAAACTGAGCTGGAACTTGGCTTCCATGGCATCGAGTTGCAATGGCGTGTCGACGTCGTGGTCGGGTGCGGGTGACGACGGCTCGTCGTTGACCCGCGTCGTGTAGAACGCCGGCATCAGGTAGACGGGCTTGTAGGCGCGGAGATTGAACGTGCCCAGCTTGGATTTCGGGTCGAGCTCCCAGCGGCTGTCCAGAAGGGAAACAGGGTGGGCAGACTTTGCCACGCCCGAGTTGCTTCCGGGGTTCCCGTCGCGCTGGCTGAACCGGTGCGGTGCGAACGGGTTGGGTGCAGCCTGGGATTCGGCAGCCGCCTCGTGGCGGGTCTGGGACGTCGTCGTCGTGGCGTGATCCGGGGGTGGCCGGGCGGTTGCCGATTCGCGCCCGAGCGCGTGGTCGTAACAGGCCAGGCGCTGCGCGTCCGACGTGATGTGCGTGCAGGCTTTCAGGCTGGCTGGCTCGGGTGGCGTCTCCTGCGCCATCGCCGTCGCGTATGGCATGGCGGCCAAGGCGAGGCCTGCGAGAATCCAGTGCGTCGTACCGACAGTCATGGCTTGGGCAACGGGTGAGCGGGTGCGGCGTCGTGCTCCACCACGCAAGCGTATTCGGGATGGGGTGACGCGGCGGTGAATGTGTGCGTCCGGCAACGTGTCGTGCGGCGGCCGCGGGAATCGTGTCGAAGCGGTCGCATCCGTGTTACGGGTGGGTCGCGGCCTTGCCTTGCGGCGGCGTGCAGGGCTTGCCGCGCAGCGATTTCTTCAACAACATGGCCAGCGAAATGCAGCGCGCCGCCAGTGCCGAGCGTTTGCCCGGGTCGCGCGCCTGCGCGAGCAGGGTCTGGTGCATGCTGCGATAGTGTGCGTCGATCGTGCTCGGCGTATAGATGCCGGCTGCGAGGTGGCATTGCTTGTAGCTGGCCAGGTAGTCATCGCATGCGGGAATCCCCGTTTTGCCGGGTGCGACGAGCGGTTCGCGTGGTCCCGGACCTTTCACCTGGCTGGATGCCGCCGCGGTGCCGGGTACCGATGCCGGCGCAGCGGTCCGGGTCTGGTTCATGCAGCCGGCCAAGAGCAGGGCGAGAAGCCCTGGTGCCAACAACGCCAGCCAGCGCCGGGAGTGGACGCCTCCGGCTGGCTTGGGCGGCGGCCGGCGCACCGGCGTCATGCCGTCGCTTTGCGTTTGGGCAGCACCCAGCCCGGGCGGATGAAGTGGCAGTTGTAGCCTTCAGGGTACCGTTGCAGGTAATCCTGGTGCTCGGGTTCCGCCTCCCAGAACGGGCCGGCGGACGTAACCTCGGTCATGACCTTGCCCGGCCACAGGCCGCTGGCTTCGACGTCGGCGATGGTGTCCTCGGCAATGCGCTTCTGCTCGTCGCTCAGGTAGAAGATCGCCGAGCGGTAACTGGTGCCGAGGTCGTTGCCCTGGCGGTTGACGGTCGTCGGGTCATGGATCTGGAAGAAAAATTCCAGCAGTTGCCGATAACTGATGCGCGTGGGATCGAAGGTGATCTCCACGGTCTCGGCATGTCCGGGGTGGTTGCGGTAGGTTGCATGCGCGACGGTGCCGCCCGCGTAGCCGGTGCGCGTGGCAATGATGCCCGGCTGCTTGCGCAGCAGTTCCTGCATGCCCCAGAAGCAGCCGCCGGCAAGCAGGGCGCGTTGTGTAGTCATGACCGATTTTCCTCAACATCATCAAAAAGGTGGCGATAGTCGCCGTAGCCCTGCCGCTCCAGTTCCGCCGCGGGCACGAAGCGCAGGGCAGCGGAATTGATGCAGTAGCGCAGGCCGCCCGTTTCGCGCGGCCCGTCGGGAAACACGTGGCCGAGATGGCTGTCGGCATGCCGCGAGCGTACTTCCGTGCGTAACATCCCATGGCTGGCATCCACGGCCTCGATCACGCTGTCGTCCGCGACCGGGCGGGTAAAGCTCGGCCAGCCGCACGCGCTGTCGAACTTGTCGCGTGAGGTAAACAGCGGCTCCCCGGAGACGACATCCACGTACAGGCCAGGTTCGTGGTGCGCGTTGAACGCGTTGCGGAATGGTGGTTCGGTACCCGCTTCCTGCGTGACGTGGAACTGCAATGGCGCGAGCCGCGCGATGGCTTCGGGGGTTTTGCGGTAGCTGGACATGGTCGCCTCTCGTTGCGGCATTATATATACGTGCGACGACGGCCGAATCAAGGACGGGCCGTTGCCTCCGGTCGCGCGGGCGGGGCATCGCGGCCGTGATCGCTCGCCTGCGGCGCGCGGAGGGGCCCCGGTCCGGGTGTTGACGAACGTCGTCGAACCCTCAATAATGCGCGACCTGCCGGCGATGCGCAGGTATCGTCGTTGTACATCCGTGGCAAGTCGTTGTGCGCCCGTAGCTCAGCTGGATAGAGTACCTGGCTACGAACCAGGCGGTCGGGAG
>CAYOEF010000227.1:0-4203 GCA_964402805.1 uncultured Rhodanobacteraceae bacterium
GCGACCGCTTCGAGGAACAGGTTGCTGCCGAACGCGCACTGGATGCGCCCTATCGCTAGGATTGGCGCGGCATCGCCACTGATGGCGGAAGATGGCAATGTCATGTGCCGCGCCGCGCATGCTCCCCTTATACTGTCGGCCATCCCGTGGGGACGGGAGTGGCGGCGGCCGGGGTAGCCATCCCATGGACCCTGCGCCGGCAGTGACGGAGGCGTGATACGCATGCTGTTGATGATCGACAACTATGACAGCTTCACGTTCAACCTGGCCCAGTACTTCGGTGAACTGGGCCAGGATGTGCGCGTGGTGCGCAACGATGCCATGGGCGTGGCGGACATTCGCGCCCTGGCGCCGTCGGCCATCGTGATATCGCCGGGACCAGGCACGCCCGATGACGCCGGCGTCTCGCTGGACGTGCTGCGCGAACTTGGCGCGATCATTCCGGTCCTTGGCGTATGCCTGGGGCACCAGGCCATCGGGCAGGCGTTTGGTGGCCGCGTGGTGCGCGCAAATCGCATCATGCACGGCAAGACGTCGCCCGTCATCCACGACGGGAAAGGGGTGTTCGTCGGCCTGCCGAACCCCCTGGAGGCCACCCGCTACCATTCACTGGTCGTGGACAAGACGTGCGTCCCGGAGTGCCTGGAAGTGACGGCGTGGACGCGGGCGGCGGACGGGTCCATTGACGAAATCATGGGCCTTCGGCATCGTACGTTGCCAATCGAGGGAGTGCAGTTCCATCCCGAGTCGATACTCACCCGCCAGGGCCACGCCCTGTTGTCGAATTTCCTCACAGGCGTATTGCCGCGTGCCGCATGAACATGTTTGTCCGCCGGAGGCTGCCATGCCCATAACACCGCGCGAAGCGTTGCAACGTACCATCGAGCATCGCGAGATCTTCCATGACGAGATGATCGAGCTCATGCAGCAGATCATGCATGGCGAGATCAGTCCGCTGATGACGGCCGCCATCATCACCGGCATGCGCGTCAAGAAGGAAACCGTGGGCGAAATCGCCGGCGCCGCGCGCGTCATGCGCGACCTGGCCACCAAGGTCCACGTCGAGGGCGACGATCATTTCGTCGACATCGTCGGCACGGGCGGGGATGGCGCCTCGACATTCAACATCTCCACCACCGCGATGTTCGTGGCCGCCGCGGCGGGCGCACGCGTGGCCAAGCACGGCGGGCGCAGCGTATCGTCAAAATCGGGAAGTGCCGACCTGCTCGAGGCGCTCGGCGCGGTCATTGACCTGAAGGCGCCACAGGTTGCCAGGTGCCTCGCCGAAACGGGCATTGGCTTCATGTATGCACCCAACCATCATCCGGCGATGAAGGTGGTGGCACCCGTGCGCAGGGAAATGGGAGTGCGCACCCTGTTCAACATCCTGGGGCCGCTGACCAATCCGGCGGATGCGCCCAATATCCTCCTGGGCGTTTTCCACGAGGACCTGGTCGGCATCCAGATCCGCGTACTGGAGCGGCTGGGCGCGCGCCATGCACTCGTGGTGTATGGGCGTGACGGCCTGGACGAAGTCTCCCTGGGCGGCAAGACCCTCGTTGGCGAACTCAACGACGGCAAGGTCCACGAGTATGAGATCGAGCCGGAGGATTTCGGCCTGCCGATGGCTTCCAGTCGCAATCTGCGCGTGGATGATGCAGCGCAGTCCAAGGCGGTGGTCCTGGACGTGCTGGCCGGCAAACCCGGAGCCGCCCGCGACATCGTGCTGCTGAACGCGGGCACGGCGCTGTATGCCGCGGACGTGGCCGCATCCATCGGGGCTGGCATCGATCGCGCGCGCGACGCGCTCGACAGCGGCGCCGCCCAGCGCAAACTGCACGAGTTCGTCGCAACCACGAAGCGGTTGGCTGCCGAATGACCACGTCGACTTCCAGTTCGCGCGTGCGTGCATGGACGCGTATCGCTAACCTTGGCCTGACTTCCCTTGACCGAGCCCATCATCATGGCTGACATACTGCGCCGTATCCTGGACCGAAAACGCGAGGAGGTCGCGGCACGCCGCACGCGCGTGACAATGAAAGAACTGGCGGGCCGCTGCAGGGATCTCCCCGGTACGCGCGGGTTTGCTGCAGCCATCGATGCGCGTATCGAACAGGGTGATCCGGCCGTGATCGCCGAGATCAAGAAGGCCAGCCCGAGCAAGGGCGTCATCCGCCCGCAGCTCGATCCGGCCAAGGTGGCGCGATCTTACGCCAGGGGCGGCGCCACGTGTCTGTCGGTGCTCACCGACACGCAGTTTTTCCAGGGCAGCGCGGGCAACCTTGCGGCGGCACGCGATGCGTGCGAGCTTCCCGTATTGCGCAAGGATTTCGTCATCGATCCGTACCAGGTGTACGAGTCGCGCCTGATGGGTGCCGATTGCATCCTGTTGATCGTGGCGGCGATGGATGACGAGCCTTTGCAGGAACTCACCACGCTGGCGTCAAAACTGGGCATGGACGTGCTTGTGGAAGTGCACGACGAGGAGGAATTGGAGCGTGCATTGGCCGTTCCGGCGCCGTTGATAGGCATCAACAACCGCAACCTGCGAACCTTCGAGACAAGCTTGGACACCTCGGCGGGGCTGCGCAACAACGTGCCTTACGACCGTACCCTGGTGACCGAAAGCGGCATTCGTACGCCAGAGGACGTCGATCGGCTGCGTGATGCCGGCATTGATGCTTTCCTCGTTGGCGAGGCGTTCATGCGCGCCAAGGACCCCGGGGCGGAACTCCAGAAGCTGTTTTTCGGCCCGGCCTGACAACGCCCGCGGACGCATTCCTGCCCGCCTTGCGTGTCTGATTACGCCGTCCCCGGCAGGCCATGGACGACGATGGTTTTGCCGCGAACGGCAATGGTGCCTTCGAGGGCGAGGTTTTTCAGGACACGCCCGACCATTTCACGTGAACAGCCCGCGATTCGGCTTATCTCCTGACGTGACACGCGGATCTGCGTTCCCTCCGGGCGCGTGACGGCATCCGGTTCCCGGCACAACTCGGACAAGGTGTGGCAAACGCGGTCAGCGACGCTCATGAAGGCAAGGCGGCTGGCCTGGTGCGATGCGCGCTTGACGCGTTCGGCAAGTTGCGTGCCGATGGCAAACAACAGCCACGGGTACTCTTCGCGCAGGGTCGAGTTGAACAGGGTGAACAGGCGTTCGCAAGTGATTTCGGCGAGCCGGCAGGGCGTACGCGTGCGCACCAGGGTGTCATGGCGCGGTTGCAGGGCGAAAAGGCTTGCTTCACCGACGAACTGGCCGGCATGAACGTAGGCAAGCACCAGTTCGCATCCGTCCTGATCCTGACTGCAGATCGATGCCGACCCCTCGATCACGTAATAAAGCGTGGTAGCCGGATCCCCCGGACGGATGACCGCCGCCTTGCGCGGATAGCGCCGATGGCGGCAAACCGTGACCAGCCGCTCCACGGCGCGCGGAATGTAGGCTGGAGAACACGGTGCTCCGGAAAGCACGGACACTGGTTGTGGAACTACGCTGGATTCGGCCACGATCCCCCTTGTGTGCGGCTGGCATAAATGTTGCCCGCGTGGCATGCGAAACCGCGTGCCAGTGCACATGTCATAACCTGAGGTTCGTGATTGTACTACGTAAACAACGTTTTGACTTGTGTCAAATGTATTGCGTTGTATATTCGTTTAACTTCAATTCAACTTGCGCACAACCTGCGGCAACGGCGCGGCGGAGGCAGGTTCAAATTGACCATCGCATGCCGCATAATTCCACGCCCTGTGATCCCGCGAGGGCCTGTGCCTCGCGCTCACCCGCCACGTGGGCGGCGTGGTCGTCAACCTGCCGCCTGCTCCATTGTGCACATGGCCGAGAGCTGCCGTGGTCAAGCCCAAACCCATTCCGCGCCTGAAGCTGCAGGGGTTCAACAAGGCGTTGAGCTTCAACATCTACGACATCTGCTACGCGGTTTCGGAGGCGGAGCGCCAGCGCTACATCGAATACATCGACGAGATGTACGATGCGGACCGCTTGACGCAGATCCTCACCGACGTGGCGCATACGATTGGCGCCAACATCCTGAACATCGCGCGCCAGGACTACGACCCGCAGGGCGCCTCCGTGACCATCCTCATCGCCGAGGAGCCGGTGTTGCACAAGGTCGGCGCCGATGCCGTGTCCGAGGCCATCGTGGCGCACATGGACAAGAGCCACATCACGGTCCACACCTATCCCGA
>CAYOEF010000228.1:0-4198 GCA_964402805.1 uncultured Rhodanobacteraceae bacterium
CACCGGCACGAGGTACCGGAGGTAGCCGCGGGTAGGGGCACGGCGTGCCGTGCCCATCTTCAAGGCTCGCCGATGATGTCCTAAAGCTGGCTGCTGTAGGCCGCGCGGGCTTTCAGGAACAGGTCGAACGGGAACTTGATCGGCACACCCTCCAGCGCCGCGGCCAGCATTTCCAGGTGGCCCTCGAAACCGGCGCAGGCCTTGGCGGGGTCCTCGTCGGCCGGCACGCCGACGGTCAAGGTCAGCTTGACGCCGCCGTCGACGTCCTTGAGATGCCAGGCCAGCGGACGCTGCGGCTCGTCGCCGCTGCTCCAGGAATAGGCAAGCACCTGGCCCGGTTCGCACTCCAGCACGGTGCTTTCGATCACGATGCCACTGTCCGCAAAGTCGATCTTGACCTTGCCACCCTCGCGCAGCTCGATGGTTCCCGGCGCCAGCCACTGGGCCATGGATGCCGATTCGGTCAGCATGCGCCACACCTCGTCGCGGGTGTGATCTTCGTACACGCGCTGCAATGTGCCCTCGAAGCTGCCGTCTTCTTTTTTCTTGTGGATGATGCCTACCTGGACTTTCTCGTCGCTCATGGTGTGAAGTCTCCCGGATGGTTCCGCGTGGTTCCTGCGGCCTGGCTTGGAGTCTACAGCCTGGCGCGCCTGCGGCAACATGATCGGGCACCGGCCAGTGGACACGGTGCCAGCGCCATCCCACACTTTGCGCCAACCATCCTGCGAGAACCCGCCATGACCCATCTGCCCGCCCTGGCCACGTTGCTGACGGTCGCGTTGCTGTTCGTCGTCACTTTTCTCACCGGGCGCGCCCGCGCCAGACATGGCATCAAGGCGCCGGCGGTGACCGGCCATCCGGCGTTCGAGCGCGCCTACCGCATCCAGATGAACACGCTGGAACAAAGCGTGATGTTCCTGCCCACGCTGTGGCTGGCCGCGATGCTCGCCAATGCCGGTTGGGCCGGCATCCTGGGCCTGGTGTGGGTCGCCGCGCGCGCCTGGTACATCGTCGCCTACACACGCGACCCGGCCAAACGTGGCCCGGCGTTCGGCCTGGGGATGCTGGCCTGGATGCTGCTGTTTTTGCTGGCGATCTACGGGGTGGTGCGGGCGTTCGGCGGGGTAGGGGTGTGACGGGCTGGCGTCGTCGGCCGCGGCGCGCGTTGATGGAACTTGAGTGTCGTACGAACGAGAATACCGGGTCGTCGCTTCAAGGTAAATATGCCTTACAATAAGGCAAAACAACCTTGAATGGAGTCGACCATGACGACCTTGACCGTGACTGCACGGGGCCAGGTGACCCTGCGCAAAGACATTCTTCAACACTTGGGTGTTGCCCCCGGAGACCAAATCGACGTGGATTTGCTGCCCAACGCACAGGCCGAGCTGAGGGCAGCCAGGCGTAGGGGAAGCGTTGCCGACCTGCGTGGATACCTGAAGGGCAAGACCAACGGCCGGCGGCTGAGCATCGAGCAAATTGACGAGGCCATCGCCAAGGCGGGCGCAAACGCCGGATCCGGTCGCACATGAAGATTACCGCCGACACCAACGTCCTGTTGCGAACCCTCGTCGAAGACGACCCGGCGCAAGCCGCGGTGGCGGCAGACGTGCTCTCGTCAGCCGACGTGATCGTCATCACGACGCAATCCCTGTGCGAAGTGGTGTGGGTGTTGTCGCGCAGCTACGGCGTCAGTAAACCGGACATAGCCTCCGCGATTAGAGCCCTCGCCCAGACGCGCGGTGTGGTGGTCAACCGCCCCGCGCTGGATGCCGGGCTGGCCGTCATGGCGGAAGGTGGGGATTTTGCAGACGGCGTGATTGCCCACGAAGGCGCCTGGTTGGGCGGTGAGACATTCGTCTCGTTCGACAGAAAAGCCATTAGCGCACTGAACCGCACCGGGCGCCCGGCCCGGCTCCTGTAGCTTGCCGTGCACCCGTCGGCACAATCGCCCGCAGCCACTGCATGCTTTTCCATGTCGCCGGCTTGGCACTGAATGTGCTCACTTGTTTCTGCCGGGTTACAACCCGGCACAGGTCGTCGATCCACACTGGAATCGACGAGGATCAAGCGTCCGTCCTCATCCGCTCCAGGTCGCCCGTCCAGGGGACCTTGCCACGCAGTGTCCGGATTTTTTTCTGTTGATCCAGACGCACGAGGGTCCGCAAGCCAAGCTCGACAGCATCACGCCTGGTTTTCAGCCCCGTGGCGCGCAAGGCGTCGCGCATCAGCTTGTCGTCGATGACGATGTTGATTCGCATGTGTATAAGCCCGTGTCTACCCGAGGATGTTGAGGCGTGGTTTGTAGGGGCACGGCGTGCCGTGCCCTTTCCCCATCCGTTCGACGGACGATGGCCTGCGGGATGAACTTACTGGCCATGATCGGTGTGGGCTGACGTGTCATGAGCCGCATCCTCGCGCAACGTGTGTTCGAGATAGGCCATCTGGTCCTGCCAGTAATGCTGGTGTCGGAGCACCCACGTGTGGATGAGCGGCATGCCGAGGCGTGGTTTGGCGAGATGTCCCGGAGCCAACGTGCGGTAATAGGCCAGGTGTTCGAGGCCGCGGCGCGGATAGCCGTGGGAGCCGAGGAGGGCGGCTTGTTGAAGAGCTGCGCCGGGAGATGCGTCCTCGCGTAGGGCCTGGTTGAAATCCGCAAGCGCTCTGGACGGTTGAAGTTCATCAAGCGCGATCTGGCCTCCAAGGAACGCGATCGCTTGGCGTCGCAGTGCGCTGGCCATGAGCTTCGGGTTGCTCTTTGCTATGTGAAGCAAGCTACTAAGCGTCTGCGGGTTGAGCTGTGAACAAGTCGAATTTCGGGTTCGGGCGATGGCTCTTTCGAACCAAGGGACGAGGAGCTTGCCAGAATCACGCGTTGTAGCCAGTGCTCTTTCGACTTTTTGAAGTGTCGTAGTGGAGACATTGCCCATTTCGCAGTCGGCAGTAAACAAGATCAGTGCGGGCTGTGCCTGGCTCGCATCGTGCTGGAGCACGTTATGCAATCGCTTTGCAGCGACGGAAGGGTGATCGGTACGTAACGCCAACAATGCGGCGTAGGTCTGTGCGCGTGGCGAGCCCGGGTTGAGATGTGCCCATATGAGTGCCTGGGTCCGCGCGTGTCCCCATACGCTGGTCCGGGCATGTGTCATGGTTGCCAGGGCAGAAACCATGAGGATCGCCAGCACCAGCTTGATCCAACGCCAATCCAGTGGTTTCCCGCCATCTGGTCGAGCTACCGGCTTGGCGTCCGTGGCGGTTTTCTGCCCACCGTGGTGCACTTGGTGCACGCCACACAGCCACAACGCCAGCGGCCAGAACATCAGCATGGCGGGCAGGTAGTTGCGGTGCTCGTAATATAGCTCCAGCGCGATGGTGGACGATTCGATCGACTGGCCGACAAAGTAGAACAGCACCGCCATGGCCATGGCCGGCCAGCGTCGGCGCACAAGGCAGGCGCCGACGACGAGGCCAATGACCGCGAGCAGGCAGGGCAGTGTGGTCCACGGACGCAACAACGATACCGAGGCATGGATCTGGTCGTTGAAAAGGCCAGGCGTGAACGGGCGCGGCAGCCACAGCAGTTGCAGGTAATCCATCAGCACGCGCGGCTCGGTCAGCAGGCGCTGGCCCAGCGTCCACGGTCGGCGCGCGGCGACGCCATGCACGAAACCATCATAGCCCGCGTGGGCAAGGTAAACGGTCACGAACAGGGCCGGCAGTCCGGCCAGGATCCACATGGCCCAGCGGTAGCCACGCCGGGGCGTGTCGCGGGTAGGCGCATTCGTGTTTGGACGCTGCCGCAACACCGTCCATTCAATCACCAGCGCCAGGGCCGGCAGCAGGATGCCGTTGGCCTTGCTCAAAATACCGAGCGCGGTGCATACGCCCAGCCCCAGTACCAGCCAGGCGAGACCGCGCCAGGTGCGCCCCGCCAGCATGCCGCGCCGCCCGCGCAGCCAGGCGATCAGGCCGAGCAGGGTGAATGTGGCCGGCAGCATGGCCTCGCGCTGCACGATGTACAGCGTGGTCGATACCAGCAAGGGATGCAGCAGCCAGAAGGCGGCCCCGAGCAATGCTGCAAGGTGGATGCGCCAAACCAATCCGTGGCTGGTATGGTGCGCGTCGTCGGGCGACCTGGCCGCGCAAAAGGCAAGGCCCAGTTGGCGCAACAGCCAGAACAGCAATACGCCGTTGA
>CAYOEF010000229.1:0-4185 GCA_964402805.1 uncultured Rhodanobacteraceae bacterium
TTAACCCTCTACTCCCTTAGCAGGGGAGCCCCTTCAGCCACTCGGGCATCTCTCCACTACGACCGCTTTGAACGGCAGTGAGCGGGAAAGGATAACGGGCCGGCGCGGCCGCGTAAAGGCGTTCAAGCTCCTTTGTCCGACGGTTCATCGCTTCCGGCCGGGGGCGCGGTGGTTTCGTCGTCCGCGGGACCGTCCTTGGGATCGCCCTCGTGCTTGATGCGCACGTAGATTTCTTCGCGGTGCACAGCCACATTCTTGGGCGCGTTGATGCCGATGCGTACCTGATTTCCCTTGACCCCAAGGACGGTGACCGTGACCTCGTCACCAATCATCAAGGTTTCCCCAACGCGCCGTGTCAGTATCAACATTGTCCTTGCTCCTGTGCCGTCAAGGGGGCCGTGCATGGAAGCCGGGCACCCGTCTCCAACAGGTTGTCCACTGGCCGGCAAGCACCGTGTCACCGGCTGAACACCGATCGTCGGCGTCAGCCATTTCCACTCGCAATTGACGGCGTGTTGCCGATAGTAGCCAAGTCAACGGCATGCACGCAATGCGCGTTTGAACAGGGAATCGGCGCGCCGGACGCAAAGTACCGGTCAGGCAATCTGGCGCGTGACCCAAGGCACGAATTGCTTGAGGGCCTGATCCAGGGCGGGGGAATCCACGCCACCACCCTGCGCCAGGTCCGGCCTGCCGCCACCCTTGCCATCGATCTGCGCGGCCACGTGCCTGACGACGTCACCCGCCTTGATCCGGTTGGACGCGCTGCCGCCCACGCCGGCCACCAGTGCGGCCTTGCCCGCGTGCCCGGTCGCCAGCACGACCACGCAATCGCGAAGCTGCTGTTTGAGTTGATCCACGCCCTGGCGCATCGCCTTGGGATCGAGCCCGTCCACGCGGGCCGCAACGACACGGATGCCGTCCACGTCGACGGCGCTGGCCGCAAGGCCGCCGATTGCGTTGCCGGTCGCCTTGGCCTTGAAGCCTTCCAGTTCGCGCGCGAGCTGTTTGTGTTCGTTGAGCACCTGGGCCAGCCTGCCGACGACGTCGTCGTCGGATGCCGACAGCATCTGGCTCACCGTGTCCAGTTGGCGCGCCTGCGCTTCCACTCGGGCAAGCGCCGTCGCGCCGGTGACTGCTTCGATACGGCGTATCCCGGCCGCCACGCCGGATTCGGATACGATGCGGAACAGGCCGATGTCCCCGGTGCGCGACACGTGCGTGCCACCACAAAGCTCGGTGGAAAATTCGCCCATGCGCAACACTCGCACCTCGTCGCCATACTTTTCGCCGAACAGGGCCATGGCGCCTTCGGCGATGGCATCGTCGTAGGCCATGTGGCGAACCTGGGCGGCATCGTTGCGGCGTATTTCCTCGTTGACCATGGCTTCCACGCGCGCCAGTTCGTCGCTCGTGACCGGTTGCGCATGCGAGAAGTCGAAGCGCAACCGGTCCGGCGCCACCAGGGAGCCCTTTTGCGTCACATGCCCGCCCAATACCTGGCGTAGTGCGGCGTGCAGCAAATGCGTCGCCGAGTGGTTGAGCACGATCGCCTGGCGGCGCCCGGCGTCGACGTGGGCGCCGACCTTGTCTCCCCGTCGCAGGGGGGCATCGGCACCATGCCACGTGCCGAAGTGCCCGAAAAATGCGCCACCAAGCTTGCGCGTATCGCCGACCTCGAACACGCCACCGGACGTCGCCAGCCGCCCGGTATCGCCGACCTGCCCGCCGGACTCGGCATAGAACGGCGTCCGGTCGAGTATGACGATTCCCGCCTCGCCATCGCCAAGTGTTTCAAGCTCGCGGCCATCGCGGACCAGGCCGACCACCGTGCAGGCATCGGCGTCCAGCGTCTCGTAACCTAGAAAGGCGGTTTTTGCGATGCGATTGGCAAGCTCGACGGGCAGCGCGTCCGTGCTCTTGAAGTGACTCGCCGCGCGCGCCCGCTTACGCTGTCCCGCCATCGCCTTTTCGAAGCCGTCCATGTCCACCTCGAGCCCGCGCTCGCGCGCGATGTCGGCGGTCAGGTCGACAGGAAATCCGTAGGTGTCGTAAAGGCGGAACACGTCCGCGCCGGGAATGACCTTGTGCGCGGCGACAGCAACCGCATCGAACTGGTGCATGCCGTGTTCAAGGGTTTCTCCGAAGCGTTGCTCCTCGGCGCGCAAATGACGTTCGATCAACGCCCGGTCACGCGCCAGCTCCGGCCACGCGATGCCCATTTCACGCACCAGCGGACCGACCATCTTCCAGAAGAATTCGCCGCGCACGCCCAACATCCAGCCGTGGCGCAACGCGCGGCGGATGATGCGTCTCAACACATAGCCGCGGCCTTCGTTCGAAGGCAGTACACCATCGATGATCAGGAACGCGCAGGCGCGGATGTGGTCGGCAATCACCCGCAAGGACTTGCTGGCCGGATCCTCGCAGCCGGTCAACTTCTGCGCGGCGGCTATCAGGTGGCGGAACAGGTCGATGTCATAGTTGGAATGCACGCCCTGCAAAATCGCGGCCAGGCGTTCCAGGCCCATGCCGGTGTCCACGCAGGGCGCGGGCAGTGGTTTCATTTCGCCATCGGCCTGGCGGTCGAACTGCATGAACACCAGGTTCCAGATTTCGATGTAACGATCGCCGTCCTCGTCGGGCGTACCCGGCGGGCCACCCGGCACCTCCGGGCCATGATCGTAGAAGATTTCGCTGCACGGACCACACGGGCCGGTATCCGCCATCTGCCAGAAATTGTCGCTGGCGTAAGGCGTGCCCTTGTTGTCGCCGATGCGGGTGATGCGGTCGACGGGTACGCCGATCTCGTCGCGCCAGATGGCGTACGCCTCGTCATCGGTGTGATACACGGTAACCCAGAGCTTTTCCGGTGCCAGGCCGAACACGTTGGTCAGCAGTTCCCACGACCAGGCGATGGCCTCGCGCTTGAAGTAATCGCCAAAGGACCAGTTGCCGAGCATCTCGAAGAAGGTGTGGTGGCGCGCGGTATAACCGACCTGGTCGAGGTCGTTGTGCTTGCCGCCGGCGCGCAGGCAGCGCTGTACATCCGCCGCGCGCGGGCATGGTGCCTTTTCGCTGCCCAGGAACACGTTCTTGAACTGCACCATCCCGGAATTGGTGAACAACAAAGTGGGATCGTTGGCGGGAACCAGCGACGCCGACGGAACGATGGTGTGGCCTCGGGCCTCGAAAAATTCCAGGAACGTGGAGCGGATATCGGCGGTTTTCATTCAGGTGTGCAACCGGACAGCGTGGGCGGAGACGGAGCGCCGCCAGGCAAGACCCACCGGCGCAAACAGGCCGTACATGATAGCAACCGCCCGAACGCGGTTCACGCGCAGTGCTTGCCAAGACATACACATTCCGCGCGGGCACGGCGAGCGCGACAGGTCTCATACGCGCGCGAATTTCGTAGGGGCACGGCGTGCCGTGCCCTCATGGCGTGCCCGTGCCCTCAACGCGCGCCATACCCATCCCGCCGCACACCGTGCCTTTACGATGACGCGGGACGGACGACGGCGTACACGGTGGCCGAATCAAACCCGCGCCGCGCCAGGAACTGCATGCGTTTGGCGCGTTCGCGGTGGTCGGCCGGTGGCTCATCCCCATAGCGGCGATGCAGTTGTGCGCGGGCCTGTTCGGTCCAGTCGACTTCGGCATGTTCCAGGCCGGCGTTGACGACCTCGTCCGTCAGCTCGTGCGTGCGCAATTCCGCACGCAGGCGCAGCGGACCATAGCCTTGTGCAATGCGGCTGCGCACCAGCATGTCCACGAATCGCGCGTCGCTCTGGTAGTTGGCCGCGGCGAGTGATGCCAGAGCGGCGTCGATGTCAGCTTCCGGGTAACCGTCACGCGCGAGCCGCATGCGCAGCTCCGCGCGCGAATGCTCGCGTCGCGCCAGCAGTGCCAACGCCTTGTCGCTGGCACTGCGGCGTGGCTTCGCACCACCACTGTCCTGCGCCTGCGCAGTGGGCCGGCGCATGGTCGATCAAGCCTCTTCGGGCACGCCTTCGGTACTGGCGCTGCCTTCCCGGGGCGCGGCGGCTACCGGCAGCAGCTTGTGCCGCAGTTGGGCATCGATCTCGTTGGCCACGTCGGGGTTTTCCCTGAGGTACTGGCGCACGTTCTCCTTGCCCTGGCCGATGCGGTCGCCGTTGTAGCTGTACCAGGCGCCGGCCTTGT
>CAYOEF010000230.1:0-4184 GCA_964402805.1 uncultured Rhodanobacteraceae bacterium
CCAGTGCCTGCAGGATCTGGTCAAGCGTGGCCAGATCACGCGCCAGCAGGCCCGCGACCGTGCCCAGAACAAGCGGGTGTTTCAGTGAGATCCGGGACCCGGGATCCGGGGGCCGGGATCAGGTAATCGGGAGCTAACGCCATGGCTGAAATAAATTTCACCTCGTTCCTGAAGTTGATGGTGCACAAGCAGGCGTCGGATCTTTTCATCACGGCCGGCCTGCCGCCGTCGATGAAGATCAACGGCCGCATTGCGCCGGTCACGCACAACGCGCTGACCGCGCAGCAGTCGCGCGACATGGTCATCAACATCATGACGCCGTCGCAGCGCAAGGAGTTCGAGGAGACCCACGAATGCCAGTTTGCCGTCGTGGCCAGCGGCGTCGGGCGGTTTCGCGTGTCGTGCTTTTACCAGCGCAATTGCGTGGGCATGGTGCTGCGGCGCATCGAATCGAAAATCCCCACGACCGAGGAACTCGGCCTGCCGTCGATCATCAACGACCTGGCGCTGACCAAGCGCGGCATCATCATTTTCGTGGGCGCGACGGGCACCGGCAAATCGACGTCGCTGGCTGCGATGATCGGTTACCGCAACCACAATTCGACCGGCCACATCGTGTCGATCGAGGACCCGATCGAATACGTGCACGAGCATGACGGCTGCATCATCACCCAGCGCGAATTGGGTGTTGACACCGACAGCTGGGACGCCGCGCTCAAAAACACCTTGCGCCAGGCACCGGACGTCATCCTCATTGGCGAGGTGCGCACGCGCGAAACCATGGAATATGCCGTCAACTTTGCCGAAACCGGCCACCTGTGCCTGTGCACTCTGCATGCCAACAATGCCAACCAGGCGATCGACCGCATACTGCATTTTTTTCCCGAGGACCGGCGTGAATCGCTGTTGATGGATCTTTCGCTCAATCTCAAGGCCATCGTCGCCCAGCAGCTCATCCCGGCGCCGGATGGCAAGTCGCGCCACGTGGCCATGGAGATCATGCTGGGTACGCCGCTGGTCAAGGACTACATCCGCCAGGGCGAGATCCACAAGCTCAAGCAGGTGATGAAGGAATCGACCAACCTCGGCATGCAGACCTTCGACCAGAGCCTGGTCAAGCTGTATCAAAACGGGGACATCAGTTACGAGAATGCCTTGCGCTATGCCGACAGCTCCAACGAAGTGCGCCTGGCCATCAAGCTGGCGCACGGTGGCGATGCCGACGCCCTGACCCGGGGCATGGCCGACGTGGAACTGGAAGAAACCGAGGACACGGCGCAGCACCTGCAACGGTTTTGAACCCGGTCGCGATCACGGCGATCGCGACCGTGGGGTTGCCGGCCTGCCCGGGAACCGGGCGCCGCCTACTTGAATTGCTTTTCGGTCTGGATGCGCAGCCCGTTCGGCGTCAACTGCGCATGCACGTTGACCGCATCGATGTGGCTCATCGCCTTGGCCAGCGCATCGAACGTATCGTTCATTTCATCCGCGTCCTTGCCGTTGCCGTGGGCGACGTGTCCGCGCGCAAAGGCAAGCCAGCGGGTGTAGACGGCCCCGTCGATGTGGGCCTGCACGATATCCCCGGCGGCGCCCTTGCTCGCATCCAGCATCGGCGTCAGCTTGGCGCCCTCACCGCTTCCGGCGCCAATCGCCAGGGCCTTGTCACGGGAGGCCACCCACATTGGTTGCGGGATATTGAACTGATGCCTGACCGATTCCGGAACGGCCACGGGCTTCCCGTCCGGCTTGACCGGGACCTGTGCCAGCGGCGGCAACATGGCCTTGGCCAGCGCGACCAGGCCGGATGCGTCATTCGTCGCAATCAATACACGCGCCTGAAGCGCATGCAGCGCCGATGCCCCGTTGGCATCGCCGGCGGAATCCACGACGACGCGCAAGCCGAGCAGGTCGTGCAGCGGCGGCATGCCCAGTCGCGGCAACACGCGTTCGAGCCTTGCGGCGAGCTTGTTGATCGACTGCAGCGCCGGGCAGTGGAACGGGTTGCTGGTGACGGCGTGCGCCTGGCCCATCCAGAATTGGCCCAGTTTCGACACCGGCAGTGCGACGCTCATGTCAAACAGCGCGTCGGATGACCTGGCGCCCAAACCCGGCACCGTTGCGCCCATGCCATCCAGTGCGCTGGTGATGTCCGGGGCAAGCTGGATGTCGGTCTGTTGCACGAAATCCCTGCTCTGTGCCCTGGTGTAGCCGGCGCTGATCAAGGGAACGCGCGCCGTGATGCGCTCGAGGTCCTTGCGGCAGCTTGCCGGCAGCAGCTGCGCCAGGGTCGTGGTCTTGCCGTTGTCCGTGCGCAGGGGCTTGGCAAACGCGGTGGCGAGCATGGGATCCTTGCCGCCCGCGATGAGGGCCGGCAACTGGGCGAGGTTCACTTCGCTGATCGCATACGGCTTGTAGCCGTTGGCCTTGGCGAGTTTCTGCACCACCTCCCTGGCCTTGGCCGTGGTCCCGGGCTGGTCCACGCCAAGAGCGAGGCGCAGCCGCTTGTCACCGCTCGCGGGAAGGAGCGCCACCACGAACTGGCCGGCGTGCGTTGCCACCACCAGGCGCAGGTTCGACTGGCCGAGCACGAGGTATTGATAGTCCACGTCACCTGTTTTCGCCTTGGTGAAGGGCTGGCCGTATGCGGCCTCGAAGCCGCCGATCCACTTCTGGAACTTGCCGGCGTCCTGCAGTTGTCCGCGCATGACGGGGCTCAAACCAAGGCCGTAGAACGCGAACAGGCCATCCGGATCGACCCCGCTGTCGGCCAGGATGTCGTTCCAGGAATGCTGGCCGAGATAGGTGGCCGTATAGCGGGCGAGCTTGGCCAGATGTTGCCGGTGGGAGTCTTCCAGCCTGGCGCCAAGGTGCTCCAGCTGCCGGACCTGCACCATCCGGTTGCGGTCGGCGACCTCCAGCAGGGCCTGGCGGACCTTCTTGTCGACCGGCGCCAGGTTGGCTACGAGATAGGGTGTATCCGCGGGAACGAGCGATAACGGCGCCTGCGCTTTCTTGCTGCTGCTGCAGCCAGCCAGGATTGCCGCCGCCACGCATGTAAACGCCAGAATACGGATCGTGCGATGCATCGTCTTCTCCTCCTGTGGCGATGGCGCGCGCATTATGACATGGCGATGGCGCCGGGGCCGTTGTCGTGTTGCGCCAATCGACTCAGCATCCGAGTACTTCGGCCAGTACCGCCATGCGCATGAAAACGCCGTTGGCGACCTGCTCCAGGATGCACGACTGGCTGCCGTCGGCGACCTCGGGCGCGATTTCGATGCCGCGGTTGATCGGGCCCGGATGCATCACCATGCAGCCGGGGGCGGCGCGCGCAAGGCGCTCCGGACCCAGGCCGTAGTGTGTGAAATAGGCTGCCTCGTCAGGCAGTTCCGTCGCGCCCATGCGTTCTTTTTGCAGGCGCAGCATGATGACCACGTTGGCGCCTTTTACGCAGGCGTCGAAATCCTCGTCGAGCCGGCATTGCGGGAATTCCGCCGCGTCCGGCAGCATCGCGGCGGGGCCGCACAGGCGCAGGTCTTTCACGCCGAGTCTGGTCAGTGCGTGGATGTCCGAGCGCGCGACGCGCGAGTGCCGTATGTCACCGCAAATCGTGACGGTCAACGTGCTGAAATCGGCATGGTGCCGGCGGATGGTGAGTGCATCGAGCAGGCCCTGCGTCGGGTGCGCGTGCGTGCCGTCGCCGGCGTTGACGATGGCCACCTCGCTCATGGCCCAGTCGACCAGTTTTTCCGGCGTGCCGACCTCCCTGTGGCGCACCACCAGGATGTCCAGGTGCATCGCCTCCAGCGTGTGCAGCGTGTCGTACAGGGTTTCCCCCTTGTTGGTCGACGACTGCGCGATGTTGAAGTTCACGATGTCGGCGCCGAGCCGGCGTGCGGCCAGCTCGAACGACGTGCGCGTGCGCGTGGATGGCTCGAAAAACAGGTTGAGCACCGTGCGTCCGTGCAACAGGTCCAGCTTGCGGGTGCCCCCGCGGCTGGCTTCGCGCATGCTGTTGGCGCGGTCGATGAAATGGACCAGCGTGTCGCGATCGAGCGGCTGCAGGGTGGTCAGGTGGCGCAGATGCTGGGGCATGGGAGCGGCATTCCGGGATGGTGCGTGCATTCTAGGAGCCTGGGCGGCAGAAATCTTCCGGGTTGCAAAAGCGTCTGCGCGGGCCATAT
>CAYOEF010000231.1:0-4157 GCA_964402805.1 uncultured Rhodanobacteraceae bacterium
ACTGGTGGCGCCGCACTGGCCGGCCTTGCGCTTCGTGTTCCCGCACGCACCGACGCGTCCGGTCACCGTCAACGGCGGCATGCCGATGCGGGCCTGGTATGACATATCGGAAATCGACCTGGCGCGCCGCGAGGACGAGGCCGGCATCCGCGACAGCGTGGATCGTGTCCAAGCCTTGATCGCGCGCGAAATCGAGCGCGGCACCGACGCCGACCATGTCGTGCTCGCAGGCTTTTCACAGGGTGGGGCCATCGCCCTGGCCACGGCCTTGCGCCATCCGCAGCGCCTGGCCGGCGTCGTTGCCTTGTCGACGTACCTGCCGTTGCGCGACCAGACCGCCGCGGAGGCCAGTTCGGCCAATGCCGGCATCGGGATCTTCCAGGCGCACGGCCGGGCCGACCCGGTCGTGGCGCCGGCCCTCGGCGAATTGACACGTGACTGGCTGCACGCAGCCGGCCACCGTGTCGACTGGCACACGTATGCCATGGGCCATCAGGTCTGCGCGGATGAGGTCACGGACCTGCGGGCATGGCTCGACGCCATCCTGAAGGACTGACGTCATGACTCCGCCGGCGGGTACGTGACCGCGTCGTCGGCGACCATCGCACCCGGCGTCAGGTCGGCGGCCACGATCTTTCCCGGCCCCATGATGTGCCACACCGCATGGCCCCGCGCCAGCAGATAATCGGCAATGATGCGGCGATGGCAACGCCACCACACGGCTTCCGCACACATCACCGCACAACGCTGGCGCTGCGCGAGAGCCTCCAACTCGGCCAGAGCCTGTCGGAACGCCGGGGACAGTGCGTAGTCGGCATAGTGGCGAAAGCTCGCATGACGCCACAGCGCGTTGCGCATGTCGTCCGTCGGCAACGTCCGCCCGCGCCGGCCGCCCAGGCCCGGGATGTGGACGTAGTCATGGCCGGCATGCCGCAGCGACCCGGTCAGGGCATTGGCGTCGTATTGCGGGAAGGCACGCGAACCCGGAAGGCGGCGCACGTCGACCACACAATCGATTTGCGCCGCGTCCAGCAGTGACAGGAATTCGGGTAGCGGGCGGCTGGAATGTCCGATGGTGAAAATCGTGGACGACGACGATCCGGCCATGCGGGCCAGTATAGACCTCGCCCGTCGCGACTACGGCGGCGCGGCGCGCGACCTTGCCAGCGCCCCGTAATCAGGTGCACACATCGTCGTCACGGCGTCCCCGAAGGGAATGCCACCCGCAGCAGGTCCGCGAACACGCCGGCGGCGGTCACCTCCGGACCGGCACCCGGTCCTTGCACGATCAACGGGTTGTCGTTGTAGCGGCGCGTGGTGAACTGCACGATGTTGTCGGTCAGGCGCAGGTGCGCAAAGGGATGGGTCACCGGCAATTCCTGCAGTGACACGCGCGCGCCCTGCTCATCCAGCCTGGCGACGTAACGCAGCACGCAGTTGTTGGCCGCCGCATGCGCCTGGCGGGCTGCCAGTGCCTCGTCGGCTTCCTTCACGCGGGCGAGAAAATCGTCGCGCGGCACGGCGGTCAACGCCGATGGCACCAGGCTTTCCACCGCCACGTCCTCGAGTGACAGTTCGCGCCCCGTCTCACGCGCCAGGATGACCAGCTTGCGTGCCACATCGGTTCCGGCCAGGTCATCACGCGGATCGGGCTCCGTGTAGCCAAGCGCATGGGCTTCGCGAACCAGTTCGGAAAAGCTGCGCGAGCCATCGAAACGGTTGAACAGCCACGCCAGGGTGCCGGAAAGGATGCCGTCTATGGCAAGGATGTCGTCGCCGGTGTCGATCAGGTCGCGCAGGGTCTGGATGACGGGCAGGCCCGCCCCGACCGTGGCCTCGTAACGGAAGCGCGTACCGTTGCCACGGCTCGCCTCGCGTATTTCACGCCATCGGGTCAATTCGCCGGCACCCGCCTGCTTGTTGGGCGTGACGACATGGATGCCACGCGCCAGCCATTGCGCATAATGGGATGCCACGGCGCTGCTTGCGGTGCAGTCGATGATCAGGGCGTGCGGCAGGTGCGGCGCCTGGACGGTGTCGGCGAACCGCTCCAGGTCCAGCGGTTCACCGTTTTCGAGTGCGGCGTGCCAGTCGCCCAGCTCGCGTCCGTTGTCGTCGAGGTGCATCTTGCGGCTGTTGGCGATGCCACGCACCCGCAGGTCCAGTTGCGCATGCTTGCGCAGCCGCGGCATGGCCGAGCCCAATTGCCCCAGCAGCGCCGAACCCACTTTCCCGGTTCCGATGATGCCGATGCCCATGGTCTGCGGCGACAGCCAGAACGCCGCATGCACGGCACGCAACGCCCGTGCGGCTTCCTCTTCCTTCAGGGCGACCGAGATGTTGCGCTCGGATGCGCCCTGCGCGATCACGCGCGCGTTGACGCCACTGTGCGCAAGCGCGCCGAACAGGCGGGCGGCAACGCCGGGCCGATCGCTCATGCCTTCGCCGACCGCCGCCAGCACGGCAATGCCGCCTTGCGTGGATATGCCGCCGAGGCCACCACTGGCAAGTTCGGCGGCAAAGGCGCGGCGCAGGGCAGCCGCGGCCGCCCGCATCTGTGGCGCGGCCACGACGCAGCAGATGGAATGTTCGGACGATCCCTGCGAAATCATGGTGATCGAAACGCGCGCATCGGCCAATGCGCCAAACGCACGTTCGGCCACCCCCGGCACGCCGATCATGCCGGCGCCCTCCAGGTTGACCAGGGCCATGCCGCCAATGATGCTCAGGCCGCGCACGGGCGAGATGCTGTCACCCGGGTCCGCGCCGATCACCGTGCCGGGCTTGTCCGGTGCAAAGGTATTGCGGATATGGATCGGCAATGCACGGGCGATCGCCGGCGTCATGGTCTGCGGGTGCACCACGTGGGCGCCGAAATAGGCCAGTTCGTAGGCCTCGTTGTAGCTGAGCAGCGGCAGCGTCACGGCTTCGGGGACGAGGCGTGGATCGGCCGACAGGACGCCGTCGGTGTCGCCCCACAGCGTCAATTCGGCCGCCTCGAACAGGCGTGCGAAGATCGCTGCCGAATAGTCGCTGCCGTTGCGGCCGAGGACCCGCGCGCGCCCGCTTGCATCGCTTGCCACGAAGCCGGTGGCGACGACGTGGCGCTCGCGGTGCGCCGCGCGCCAGGCCGCAAGGCGTTCGGCGCTGGCATCCCAGTCCACCACCGCCATCAGGGTCCCGTCCGCGATGCGCAGCACCTCGCGCGCATCCAGCCAGGCCACCTCGTGACCCTGCTGGCGCAGGCATTCGACGAGCAGGCGCGAGGACCACACCTCACCCAGCCCCTGCACGAAATCCGCAGCCGCGCCGTCGCCGGCGCGCAACTGGGCCACCGCGCCAAGCACTTCACGCGCAACCGTCACCTGCGTGGCCAGCCAGTCAAGGTAAGCCTGCACCGCCTCGCCCAAGAGGTTCCGCGCCGCGTCCTGGTGGCGTCCAAGGACTTCATCCAGCCCTTCGCTCCAACTGCCGTCGCCGGATTCGGCGCGCGCGACCAATGACAACAGGGTGTCGGTGACGCCGCGCATGGCCGACACGACGAGCACCTGCGAATCGTCCAGACCACGGCCAAAAATCGCGGCCACGCGACGCAGGCAGTCGGCGTTGGCCATGCTGGACCCGCCGAACTTGTGCACCACGATGCGGGGATCCCCGGTGTTGTCGGCGGGAGAAGTGGCGGGCGCAACGGTCACGATGAAACCTCCGATGAAAATCCGGGACAGGGGCCGGGTCGGGACAATCCCGGCCTGCGCCCCATGACGGTCTGGGCTGGCTGTTCAAACCAGGGAATGCGCAAGGGTATCAGGATTGGACGGCCAAATCCCGTCAACCCGCCGACACCCGCGAATGACGCCAAATCCATGCCCGCCGGGATGGCCCCGAAGCACCCGAAACCACGCCCCGGCGCGGGTCGGGCGCCTGTGCGTCGACCGTACGTCAGCTTGCGTGGACGGGATCAAGCACGCGCTGGAGAAAACGCTGCGTGCGCGGTTCGCGCGGCGCCCCGATCACGTCGTCGGGCGGGCCTTGTTCAACGATGGCTCCCTGGTCCATGAACACGACGCGGTCGGCCACCTGGCGTGCGAACGCCATCTCGTGGGTGACCACGATCATCGTCATGCCGGCCTCGGCATGGGGCCGCTTAACCTAGAGCA
>CAYOEF010000232.1:0-1938 GCA_964402805.1 uncultured Rhodanobacteraceae bacterium
CGTGGACGACCACGAGGTGCACAACGTCGTCGAATGGCTGAAGACGCAGGGCGAGCCGAACTACGTCGAAGGCGTGCTGGAAGAGGAACAAAGCCTGGGAGACGGGCGCTTCATCGATGATTCGGGGCTGCCCCAGGACACCGGTGATGATGCCAACGGCGACTCCGCGCTCTACGACAAGGCCGTGGCCATCGTCACGCAGACCCGCCGCGCGTCCATTTCCGGCGTGCAGCGGCACCTGCGCATCGGCTACAACCGGGCAGCCCGCCTGGTGGAACAGATGGAGGCCGACGGTGTGGTCAGCGCGCCGCAGCACAATGGCAGCCGCGAAGTGCTCGCGCCGCCACCGCCACGGGATTGAGGCCATTCGCAAGCCCCGATGCACACCTGTTTTCCGTTCAGCACAACCACGCGCGCGGCTTGCTACATTGTCCAGCCACTTATCCGGATACGTCGCATGAAGCGTCTCGTTTGCCTTGTCGTCCTGTTGCTGGTGGTTCTGGCGACGGCCCCCGCATCCGCGGCCGGATCGGGCGCGCGCGCGCGCCTGGAGCAGTTCGCCAAGGGGTTGCATTCGCTGTCCGGCGACTTCCAACAGCGCGTGGTCAATGCCAACGGGCAGCAGGTACAGACCAGCCGTGGCACGGTGGCACTGGAGGCGCCGCGCCAGTTCCGCTGGCAGACCACGGCGCCGTACAAGCAACTCATCATTGCCGATGGCAGCCACGTATGGATGTACGACCCGGACCTGGACCAGGTCACCGTGCACCAGCAAGGCCCCGCACAGGCACAAAGCCCGTTGACCGTGCTGACCAACGTCTCGCGCGTCGACGAGGATTTTGCCGTCCACGACATCGGCGTCCGTGATGGGCTGGACTGGTTGCGCCTGGTGCCGAAGCGCCCCCATGCGCGCTTTGAATACGTCGAGCTTGGCCTCGACGCCGACGGCCTGCGCGACATGACCTTCAAGGACCGGCTCGGCAGCGTCACCCATATCCGGTTTTCGCATTGGAAGCGCAACGCCAGACTGCCCGCATCGACCTTCCATTTCACGCCGCCCAAGGGGGCGGCCGTCATCGGTGATGCGGCCTCCGTTCCCAAGATCCAGCCGTTGCGGCAATAAGGGGCAGGGCGACGCCACGGCCGTGGACGGATTGCTTGCGCAGGCTGAACGACTCTGGCATCGTGGCCAACCCCTTGCGGTGGAATGGTCATGGCTTTGCACCCCACTTCCCACTACCGACCGTTGCAGCGCCAGTTGCACTGGGTCATTTTCGCCGTTGTATTGCTCGCTTACCTGCTGGTGTTCACGCACGTATTCACGGCGCGCGAGAATCCCGTCCATGGCCCCGTCGTGCAATGGCACATGCTTGCCGGCATCCTGGTGCTGCTGCTGACATTGGCGCGCGTGTGGGTGCGCCGGAAGTATGGCAAGCCACCCATTCAGCCGCCTCTGACGCGCATCGTGGGCGCCGTAGCGGGCCTGACGCACGGGGCGCTGTACGCGTTCCTGATCGTGCAGCCGTTGCTCGGTTTTGCCTTGGTGCAGGTGGCGGGCCGCGCGGTGAAGGTATCCGGTTTTACCCTCATTCCGGCTCTCGTGTCAGAACCGAACAAGGCACTCGCGGGCACGATCCACACTGTCCACACCGTGATTGGCCTTGCCTTCCTGGCCGTGATTGCGCTGCACGTCGCGGCGGCGCTGTGGCACCACTATCGCGTGCACGACGATACGCTGCGGCGAATGCTGGGGCCTGGGCGATCGTGAGCATACGCCGCCGGCACCTTTGATGGATGCCGGCAACGCCAGGCCACACCGCGTATCATGCCCGAATGGCCAAGCGCGACACCTCCCCCTCGGGCAACCTGTTCACGCACGCGACGACGGAGCTGCAACCGCTGGCCGAGCGCATGCGGCCGCAATCGCTGGATGAGATC
>CAYOEF010000232.1:1948-4124 GCA_964402805.1 uncultured Rhodanobacteraceae bacterium
GGGTGGCGGCCCGGGACAGCGCACTGCGCCGTGCGCTGGAGGCCGGCAACGTCCATTCGATGATCCTGTGGGGACCGCCCGGCTGCGGCAAGACCACGCTGGCCCTGCTCGTGGCGAAGTATGCCGATGCCGAATTCCGCGCCATTTCCGCGGTGTTGTCCGGATTGCCGGACGTGCGCAAGGCGTTGTCCGAGGCGCAGGTGCACTTCGAGCAGGGGCGGCGCACGGTCCTGTTCGTGGACGAGGTGCACCGCTTCAACAAGGCCCAGCAGGACGCCTTTTTGCCGCATATCGAAAAGGGCGTCATCATCTTCGTCGGCGCCACCACGGAGAACCCATCGTTCGAGCTCAACTCGGCCCTGTTGTCACGCTGTCGCGTGCATGTCATGGATGCGGTGGGCGAGGCGGACATCGTCGCGGCGCTCGAACGTGCGCTGGCCGACCGCGAGCGCGGCCTTGGCGGGCAGGGACTCGATGTGACTGCCGATGCACTCGGACTCATCGCAAAAGCCGCCGATGGCGACGTGCGCCGTGCGTTGACGCTGCTGGAAATCGCCGCCGAACTGGCCCACGACGGCCGCATCGACGACACCACGCTCACCCAGGTCCTGGCCGATCGCACGCGCCGCTTCGACAAGGGCGGCGAGCAGTTTTACGACCAGATTTCCGCCTTGCACAAGTCGGTCCGATCCTCCGATCCCGATGCGGCCCTGTACTGGCTGACGCGCATGCTCGATGGCGGCTGCGACCGCGCGTACCTGTCACGGCGTCTGCTGCGCATGGCCATCGAGGACATCGGGCTGGCTGATCCGCGGGCCTGGCAAATGGCCGTCAACGCATGGGATACCTACGACCGGCTCGGCTCGCCTGAGGGCGAACTGGGCTTGGCCGAGGTCGCCCTGTACATGGCCGCGGCGCCGAAAAGCAACGCCGCGTATGCCGCGTACAACGAAGTACGGCGCGTGGTGCGCGATACCGGCTCACTCGACGTTCCCATGCACCTGCGCAACGCGCCCACCAAGCTGATGAAGGGACTGGGGTACGGCAAGGGCTATCGTTACGACCATGACGTCGAAGGCGGCGTGGCGCTCGACCAGCAATGCCTGCCCGACAGACTGGACGGGCAGGTCTTCTACCATCCGGTCGAGCGCGGGCTCGAACTCAAGCTCAAGGACAAGCTCGACACCCTGCGCGGGGCGCGCGCCAAGGCACGCAAGCCGTCGGCGTCGTGAGCCGTCGTTGAACGCCGCAGGCTGCGCCCCGATAATACGCGTTCGACCCGAACGCCTCAGGATCCATCGCCATGCTTGATCCGGTATTGCTGCGCACGCAACTGGAGGACACCGCGGCGCGCCTGGCGGCGCGCGGTTTCACGCTCGACGTGGCGACCATCCAGTCACTGGAGACCGAGCGTAAACGCCTGGTGACGCATACCCAGGACCTGCAGAACACGCGCAACACCCAGTCGAAGTCCATCGGCCGGGCCAAGGCCAACGGCGAGGACGTGACGTCGCTGCTGGCCGAGGTCGCCGGCCTTGGCGACGCCCTGAAGGAAAGCAAGCAGGCCCTGGACGCCATCCAGGCCAGGCTTGACGAACTGGCACTCGGCATCCCCAATTTGCCCGATCCATCGGTTCCCGTGGGCAAGGACGAAAACGAGAACGTGGAAGTCTCACGCTGGGGCAGCCCGCGCACATTCGACTTCACGGTCAAGGACCACGTGGAACTCGGCGAGCGGCACGGCTGGCTCGACGGTGACGCCGGCGCGATGCTGTCCGGTGCACGCTTCACCGTCATGCGCGGGCAACTGGCGCACCTGCATCGGGCCTTGGCGCAATTCATGCTCGATTTGCATACCGGCAAGCACGGCTACGTGGAGTGCAACGTGCCGCTACTGGTCAATCCCGCCACCATGCAGGGCACCGGCCAGCTGCCCAAATTCAAGGACGACCTGTTCGCCACCGACGTCGGCGAGTCGCAACGCTACCTGATACCCACCGCCGAAGTCCCGCTGACCAATCTCGTCGCCGACACCATCCTGGACGCCGCCGAGCTTCCGTTGCGCATGACCGCCCACACGGCATGCTTCCGCGCCGAGGCCGGCAGCTTCGGCCGCGACGTCCGCGGCATGATCCGCCAGCACCAGTTCGAGAAAGTGGAACTTGTACAGATCACC
>CAYOEF010000233.1:0-3738 GCA_964402805.1 uncultured Rhodanobacteraceae bacterium
GGATGTGGGAGTAAAGTACCTGCGTGATTATCCTGCTTCCTCAGCGGGGAATCACATGATCCGCAATTTCCTGCGCGCACGGTTGAGCAACTGCACGCACCCGTACGGAAACTTGACCGGAATCAGGCCGATCCATTGATCCGGCTGTCTGAATTTGCGGGACCAACTCAGTAACGCAGCGGCAAGACGTTTCCTGACCAGTCCGGATTTTCACCTCATGCAGGCAGGGTGTAACTGGTCTTGTCGCAGAGGCACGCCCCCTTGCTAACCTGACCCCGCCTCGAATCCGGCCCCGGCCTGGGTGCATCACAGGGGCCGGCCGTCGTCCCGGGAACCTCGCTGATGGAATATCAGTACCTCTCATGGGGTGCCGGAGTGGAATGAGGTTTGACACGTGGCGTGTCTCGGTATCCCGTCGGCGCGCAGCATGGCCGGATGTCAGTCGACCGGCTTGTACGACAGGCCCGTGTAGTTTTCGGCGATCGACGTGCGTGCCGCGACGGTGCTGAGGGCGTAGGCGCCTTCGGCTTCCTGGATGCGCTGGCTGAAGGGGTCGTGGTCGAAGCGGTGCAGCGTGGAGGTCATCCACCAGGCGAAGCGCTGGGCCTTCCAGATCCGGCGCAGGCAGATGTCGGAGTATTGCGCCAGGGCTTGCGGTTGCCCCGTCTTGCAGGCCCTGCGCAGCAGGCGGCTGAGTACGTGGATGTCGCCGAGTGCGGAATTGAGTCCTTTCGCGCCGGTCGGCGGCAGGATGTGGGCCGCGTCGCCGGCCAGGAAAAGTCGTCCATATTGCATGGGTTCGACGATAAAGCTGTGCAACCGGGTGATGCTTTTTTCGATCGACGGGCCGGTCTGGAGCCTTGCCGCGACGTCAGCCGGCAGGCGTGCCTTGAGCTCATCCCAGAAGCGGTCGTCGGACCAGTTTTCGACCCGCTCCGACGTCGGCACCTGCACGTAATAGCGGCTGCGTGTCGCCGAGCGCATGCTGCACAGGGCAAAGCCGCGCGCATGTTTTGCGTAGATCAACTCGGCCTCGACGGGAGGCGTGTCGGCCATCAGACCAAGCCAGCCGAAGGGATAGTCACGCTGGAACGTGCGAACGGACGCGGTGGGGATCGCCTGGCGCGACGGACCGTGGAAGCCGTCGCAGCCGGCGACATAGTCGCATTCGATGGTGTGCGTGGCGCCGTCCTTGCGGCAGGTTACGGACGGATGGTCCGTATCAATGCCGTGCAGCGCGACGTCCTGCGCCGAGTAGATGCAGGGGCCGCCGGAGGCGCGGCGCGCGTCCATGAGGTCGTGCGTGATTTCGGTTTGCCCGTAGACGGTGATGGAGTGGCCGGTGAGGCCCTTGAAGTCGATGCGTTCACGGTGCCCGTCGATGATGATGGAAACGCCGTCATGGACGTGGCCCTCGCGTTCCATGCGGTCGGCCACGCCGGCTTCGCGCAACAGGGCGACGGAGCCATGTTCGAGCACGCCGGCGCGGATGCGGCCCAGCACGTAGCCGGGATCACGGCGCTCCAGGATCACGTTGTCGATACCGTAACAATCCAGCAACCGGCCAAGGAGCAGGCCGGAGGGACCGGCGCCGATGATCGCGACTTGTGTCCTCATGTCGAGCTCCAGGCGGGCTGGTCCAGTGCATGCGACGCCATGGTCAAGCCTGTTCCAGCGTGAATCGGCGGACGAAGGCGGCCAACGCGTCGGTCGCCTGCAACGGGAGTACGTGGCCGACGTACTGGTCGGGCCGGACGACGATGACTGCGCCACCGCGGTCGATCCCGCGCGCATCGAAGATGTCGTCGTCCGGCGTGGCGGCGAATACGTGGCCGTAGTCGACGAGCCGGAATTTGCCGACGCGCGGCAGATAGGCCGCCGGCACCTGCCCCAGGTCGATGTCGGTGTGCGGTTGCTGGTAGATGATCTTGACGTCGAACCAGCTGTCCGCGTCCAGCGTGGGCGGCGTGAATGCGCGCAGCGGCGAGTGCGGCGCTTCGGCCAGCCAGTCGGCCAGGGCGGTGGCTGGTGATTTCGGCGTGCCTGGGGCCGCCGCGTCGGCGAACACGTACAGGCGCCAGCGCCCGTCCGCCCGCGCCTCGTGCCCGAGATGGACGCGGTTGGCATCGGCCACTCGGGTGACCCACGCCGACTTGAAGCGCTTGCCGATGGGGAATCCGGTCGCCAGGTGCTGGAAATCCGCCGTGCCGGTGATGAGCGACGGTGTGTACCGGGTCATGAAGCCTTGCGCGAATTCGTTGATGCGACGGTAGGCCGCTTCGTAGTCGGACGGATTCGCGAAGGCGGTGGGTGGCGCGGACATCTCCCGCGCCCACTGCTTGTCGAAATCGATGATGTCCTTGCCAATGACCTGGCGTTCCGCCGAATAGGTCGCAAGCAGGCTTTCCGGGCTGCGGCCCTGCATGACGTGCGCAAGCTTCCAGCCAAGGTTGAAGCCATCCTGCATGGACACGTTCATGCCCTGCCCGGCCTGTGCGCTGTGCGTGTGGGCGGCGTCGCCGGCGATGAACACCCGCGGCCAGCGTTTGCCGGCCATCTCGGGCGGTACGTCATCAAAACGGTCGCACAGGCGGTGGCCGACCTCGTACACGCTGTACCAGGCGACGTGGCGCACGTCCAGCACATAGGGATGCAGGATGCGGCGGGCCCTGGCGATGGTTTCCTCGACGCTGGTCTGGCGTACGGCCGGACTGGCGTCGGCATCCCCAAGGTCCACGTACAGGCGGAAAAGGTGACCGCCCTCGCGGGGAATGAGCAGGATGCTGCCGTCGGTGTGCGACTGGATGGCGCTCTTGACGCGCACGTCGGGAAAATCCGTGACGGCGAGAATGTCCATGACGCCCCAGGCGCGATTGGACGAATCGCCGGCAAAGCGGCAACCGATGGACGCGCGTACGCGGCTGTGCGCGCCGTCCGTCCCGACCACGTACCGGGCGCGCACGGTCCGCCGCTGGCCTGCGCGGGGCCCGCTTGCATGGGTGATGGTGACCACCAGCGGATACGCCGCGTCATCCGTCCGCTCAAGATCCTCGAAGGTGACGCCATAGTCCGGCACCATGCGCGTGGGCGAATGCCGCATCACCTCGGCGAAGTAATCCAGCACGCGCGCCTGGTTGACGTTGATGTGCGGGTATTCGCTGGCCGTGCCGGTATCCTCGGGCACCCGCGAGACGCGCCGGATGCGCGCCGGATCCGCCGGGTCCGGCTTCCAGAAGGCGGTCTCCACCACCTCGCTCGACTCGGCGGTGATGCGCCCGGCAAACCCGAACGCCTCGAAGGTCTCCACGGTCCGCTTCTGCACGCCGTCGGCGCGCCCCACTTCCAGCCGCGTCGGGCGACGCTCGATTATGCGCGTGGTGATGCCGGGAAAGCAGGCAAGCTGCGCGGCCGTGATCATGCCCGCCGGCCCGGCGCCGACGATCAGGATATCCACGGCATCGGGAATGACATCGGGCCGATCAATGCCGGTCCCGGCGGCCGGCTGGATGCGCGGGTCGCCGGAAACGTAGCCTTCCTCGTGAAATCGCATGGTCACGTCCCGTTCTCCGGATACCGGCCGTCTGCCATGCCGGGAAGCGATGCGGCCACCCCGGCGCTGCCGGCGCGCGTGTCGGACGCGGCGCCCAGCCAGCGCTCCAGCGCTGCCGCATCGTCCAGCAAGGCGGCGCTGTCGCCGGCGTGGACGATGCGCCCACGCTCGAGCACCATGGCCTTGCG
>CAYOEF010000233.1:3748-4109 GCA_964402805.1 uncultured Rhodanobacteraceae bacterium
CGGCAGGATCTGGCGCGCGTGCTGCTCGACCAGGATCACCGCCATCGTCCCGGCCGCCACCATGCGGTCGATGATCCGCAGCAGTTCCTGGGCGATCAACGGCGCCAGGCCTTCCAGCGGCTCATCGAGCAACAGTACGCTGGGGTTGACCATCAACGCGCGGCCCATGGCGAGCATCTGCTGTTCACCGCCCGAGAGCTGGTTGCCGAGGTTGCCGCGTCGCTCGCGCAGGCGCGGGAACAACGCGTACACGCGCGACAGCGACCAGTCGCCGGGACGGGCAACCGACGTCAGGTTTTCTTCCACGGTCAGGGACGGGAAAATGTCGCGTTCCTGCGGGACCCAGCCCAGGCCCGCATGC
>CAYOEF010000234.1:0-1692 GCA_964402805.1 uncultured Rhodanobacteraceae bacterium
GTAAATGATGCAGGGCGATCGCGTCAAGATACCAGCGGCGATCGTGTGGGCTTAAAGTAAGGACATGGCGGGCTTCGGATTCGGCGTGGGGTGGGGTCCAGTCCATCTTTGCCTGGAGCCAAATAGAAATATCATCCCATTGGGCGGATGATGCGTCACCTTTGAATCTGTAGTATTCAAAATCTTTGAGTTTTTGCGAGCCCATCAAAATTTTCTCCTACCTTGTTTTCTAAGTACTCGGTACAAATGTTTTAGTTGGCATTTGTCGGTTTTTGTCTGTTTGTGCTTATCTCCCTTCTTTCATTTCGTCCAGTGTCTCGTTGATCCTCTTTGCCAACTTGCTCCAGCAAGATGGGCAAACAAAGCGGATCAACCCGCTATTGGTTCCGACGTCCCAAAATTCCATCAACGAGCCGTCCGGGTCAATGCCATGCAAGTTGCGAAATGGCTTAAAGCTTCTCGCTGGTGGCATTATCCATCCTTCGGAGTGCTCGACACTCTTCCCTGCGCCGCAAAAGTGACAGTACACAGTAATGCTTACCATGCTTCCTTCCATCTTTCCTCTAATAGCTGCTTTCATTAAGTCACCTCCATTCAATCGTATTTATTAACTTCATCCGTTGCTGGCGGTGGGGTGTAAGGCGCCCGCTCTTGCACTTGCTGAGCTTGCTGCGCGTATCCTGGATGCATGTGCGGGACATAGCAAGGGTGCCGATTGGCGCAAGTGGGAATCCCGTCTCGGACCATTAGCAGGTACGCCTTAATGGCTTCACGGATGATTCCGCCGCGGCTGTTGTTCTCGTGCTCGGCCACCTCACAAATTGCATCATGCATCTTTTCAGGCAGGATCACGTTAAAGCTGATCCTGTTCTTCATGTACTTGCCTACCCTCGAAGACGGCATTGTCAAATATCCTCCATAAGTTCGGGTTCTCGTTTGTTGTGAATTAATTATAGAAGAACGTGCCCCTGGGTGTCAATGGAAAAAACAACCATTATTTGTAGATAATGGGCGTCCGATAATAAATGTTATGTTACGATTCGTTTCCACAACAAAAAAAATGGGGTATATTGGGTGGTGGGTGAGTCGTGGAAGGGGGGAAGGTTCCGGCGGGCGCTGCGTGGGATTGACTGAGGGGGATTTCCAGCGCCCGCCGTGTGGTGGAGGGAATGCGGGAGATTAAGACCATTCCATGTTTACAAAGTCCTGGGCCGATGTAACTATAGCACCGCTCGGAACGTGGAGCAATTCCCAGCGCATCGGCATCCGGTAGCCTTCGAGGGCTGGATCGAAATTCGGGAGCGCAGGCGCCCATCCTATGCGGTCAACGATACGCGGATCGGGGATCAAAAAGCCGGACTGGTGGGTCCAGTTGATTCCACCTTGGACGGTGTAAAGAAACTTTAGATTTGAAAAGCTCGGGGCGCGTCCTGGCTTCGCTGGTGGTCCCGCATATAGGAGCATTTCATAATCTGAAAATTCTTCCCCGTTTGGGGGAAAAACATTCCATTCATTATCGGGGGGGGTTCCTACTCGCCAGGTTAGCCACCAGTTATTCTGCGGGCTTCCGTTTATGGTTCCGATGTTTGAAGCGCCCGCGGTGAAATAGGGTGGGTCCCATGGAATTGCAGGCTGCGGCGGATCCAGGGTGGAGCCGTCATACCATACGGGATCGGTCGGGGGAAGTGCTCT
>CAYOEF010000234.1:1792-4095 GCA_964402805.1 uncultured Rhodanobacteraceae bacterium
TACGGGGTTTCAACGGTAACAACGGCTTCCGCTCTACGTCTCACTGTCGTGAGTCCTGTCTCGTTGCCCACGTGAGCAAGCTCGATCACGACTTTCTGCCCAGCACTCAGGGCCCCGAATCGCTCGGTAACGCCCGCGCTGATGTCCGGGGTTGCTTGCGGCGCTTGGTCCGGGATTACCAGCTTCATCAGGTTTTTCACGTAGGTGATCCCTACGGAATCCACGACGGCCGCCCATACAAAAAGCGTCGCATCGCTCGGCGGCGTATCATAATCGATGTCCAGGGTAACAATGCCTGGCTCGTTCGATTCGCTGCCGTCATTCGCTTCTACGGTAAACGACGGGACTTCCGGGGGTGGACCTCCCACCGGCGGCAAGGTGATCATACTGTTACCGCTTAACAGGATCCGGTTGTTCAGCTTCTGAAAAGCCGCGTTTCCTTGCAATACGATTTGCTGGCCGAGGGGGTCGGTCACCGTGTTTGTTTGCGCCCAGGTCACCCAGCTTTGGCGATCGGATTCGTCCAGGTTGCGCCAGGCGCCGGAAATGTCGCCTAACCTTTGCTTCGCTGCTTCGGTGTAGTTTGTTCCTGGGTTGACGGGTACGGCGCGGAATCGCGTGTATTGGCCGTAGCGGTTCCGCGAGAAGACGGTGCCGCCGATGCTACCGCTTACGCTGGCCACCATCGGGCCGGGGGTGTACTTGGCCATGGTGAAGATCCTTTCAGTGTTTGCCTGTGGAATGTGCTCCATCCCTTGGCTTATTGTGTCGGTTTTTGTCGGTTTTTGTCAACACAAGGACAACACAAAGGCCGCTTCCACACTTCCCGACCTTATAGGGACGTTCGCCTCTATCGTTCTGTATCGAGTTGACTTGTTTCCGCGTTCGGCTCGGACTGTTTACGGGGCGGACGGTCCACCTGCGGCCCGTGTTCGGCCGCGGATTCCCTGATGTCAATAACAGGCTTTCAAAGATTCCGGGGGGGGTTTGGGGGGCACCGCCCCCCATTAGGCGCGTAAGCGCCAGGCAAACTGTCGCCCGAAGGGCGGCGTTTTAGGGCCTTGCCCGCCGAAGGCGGAATAGCAAGGCCAGAGCGTAAAAGTCTCCCGAAGGGAGGCGATCTGGGTCGTTTCGGTGCATTAGACTAAGTCTTACTATTATATATTTCAATTTAACCTTAAGTCGTAGTCGTAGGGCCTGGGGAAAAGTGGAAAACTTTCATGCAATGTATGGTAAAACATTGCGCCGCAACGGATTAAAGGTGTAATATGCAACTCGAAAGGTTGTTAATAACTTGGGGATAGATTGTTAAGAACTTTGTTGTGGAAAAGGGCAAATCTGGAGTTATCCACAGGCAGGCCGAAGTTTTTAACAAGTTATCCACCGACAAAAACAATAAAGGTGAAGGGTCGGAACCGTTTCAGGGTGGGTGGGTGGGCGTACCGTTCCTGGGCGAGTCTAAAGGCTCGGGGGGGGTGCTAAGGGTCCGACTTGGATGTACAACATGGGGACTGTACACTAACACAGCCGACTGCGGATCAAAGGGGAGCGCGCGCCAAGCTAAAAAGGGGCGGCGGGGCGTGCGCCGCCACGAAAAAGCGCGCGCGGGGAAGGCGCAAGGGCGCAAGCCTAGCGCAGCGGGCCGGGGCGGTGGTGGCGCGGGTGGTGGTCCGGCCTCGCGCGCTGGCGGCGCCCGCGTCGCCGGGGTGGGCGCCGGCGCCCGGCGGTGTTGGTGGTGGTGGTGGTGGTGGCGGTGAACCGCCGGAACAGCGCCGGCTTTCGGATAAAAACGGGAGCGGCGCGGGCGGGAGCCGCGACACCGCGCAACCTGGGGACTCTCTCCGCAGTCGGCTGACTCGGTGAACGCAGCAGGCGCCGCGTGCGACACGCTGCCGGGCAGCGCCCGGCAGCAGGGGCCGCGGCGCCGGGGTGAGGGGACGACGGGGGACAGCGGCACGATCGAGCGGCGTGTTTGCCGGGCTGGCGCTGGCGCGTCGTGGTGGTGGTGGTGGTGCTGGTGGGGAGGTGCGCCAGCGTCCAGGCGGCGACCGCCGCGGGGGCTAGGGGACGACGGGGACCACAAACTACGGCAAGCGGGGCGAAATTAAGCGCCTGGCGGCCGCCTGGGGCGTCGACTGCGGCGAAGTCGACCATCAGAGGCGGCAGCGACGAAACGACCGCGCTAGCGGGCGGAGAGGGGCGCCGCCGGGATGTACTCCACCGCCTACGCTGGGGCAAACAGGATCGCCTATCATCAGCGGTGGGAAGTAAACCGGAATCAAAAAACGCAAACACAGCAGCAT
>CAYOEF010000235.1:0-4068 GCA_964402805.1 uncultured Rhodanobacteraceae bacterium
GCTCGGGATTCATGGACAAAGCCCGTGCGATGGCCACGCGCTGCTGCTGGCCCCCGGACAGATTGGCGGGAAAGGCGGTGATCTTGTCCGCGAGTCCGACGCGTTCGAGGTTTTTGCGTGCGATGTCCCTGGCCTCGGCGCGGTTCATGTGCAGCACCGTGGTCAACGCGACCGTGCAGTTGTCGAGCGCGTTGTACTGGGGAAACAGGTTGAACTGCTGGAACACCATGCCGATGTGGCGTCGCGCCAGGTCGATGTCGCAGTCGGGGTCGACCAGGTCCTCGTCGCGGAACATGACCTGGCCTTGCTGCGGTCGCTCGAGCAGGTTCAGGCACCGCAGCAACGTGGACTTGCCCGATCCGGACGGCCCGATCACGCACACCACTTCGCCGCGCTCGACCGAGAAATCGATGCCGTGCAGTACATGTTGCGAACCAAACCATTTGTGCAGCCCGCGCGCTGCGATCACGGGTACGGCGGTCGACGTGGTGCTCATCGGTGTTTCGCCTCCATGCGACGCACGAGGAACGAGAGCGGCAGGGTGATCACCAGATACCCCAGGCCGGCAACCATCAATGGCGTGATGTTCACGTTGCTGTTGGCCATGGCGCGCCCGAACTTGGTCAATTCGAAGGTGTCGAGCGACAGGCCGATGACGAACACCAGCGAGGAATCCTTGATCAGCATGATCAACTCGTTGGTGAGAGGCGGCACCATGATGCGGAACGCCTGTGGCAAGGTCACCTTGCGCATGGCCTGCGCCGAACTCATGCCCAGCGAACGGGCGGCCTCGACCTGGCCGCGCGGCACCGCCTGGATGCCGGCACGGATGGTTTCAGCCATGTAGGCGCTGGCCACGATGCCCAGGGCCGCCCAGGCCGTGCCAAACGGGTCCCAGGGCATGGACAGTCCGGAAAAGGCAAGCGGCAGCAGGGAAAACGCGATGAAGACGACCAGTGCCGGCAGCCCGCGGAAAAACTCCACGTAGATCGCCGCCAGCCAGCGGTACGGGCCAACGTCGGAAAGCCGCATCAACGCCAGCAACGTGCCGGCAAGCAGACCCAGCACGAAGCCCCCGGCGCTGTAGGCGATGGTATGCCACAGCGCACTCAGGAAGCCGTGCACCAGCGTGTACTGGATCAGCTTGGGATCGAAGAACGAATGGCCGATCGTCCCCCAATTGGCGAACAGCACCGCACACAGGGCGACCAGTATCAGTACGGCATACTGGACCGTGCGTATGCGGCGCGCACGCTGGCGTGGGCTGCGCTTCCCGGCTTTGACCGCTGTACTGGCGGCGCGGCTCATCGGCACGTATCAGGAGCCGGATTTCTGGCTTGCCTTCTTGGCCAGTCCGGGGAACCACTGCACGAACAACTTGTGGTACGTGCCGTCCTGCTTGGCCTTGGCCAGCACCGCGTTGAAGGCGTCCATCAACCTGGTCGAGTTGGGATCGTCCTTCTTGGTCATGAACCCGTAGTGCTCGCCGGTGTCGAACTCGGCCGCCAGTTCGGTATCCGGATGCGCGAGGGCATACGCGCCCAGCGAGGTATTGTCCTGGATGGCCGCTGCCACCGTGCCGGCACTGACCGCCGAGGTTTCCAGCGCAAGGTCGGCAAAGATCACGATCTTGTAGCCATTCGCGGCCTGGTGCTTCTGTGCGTAGATCTGGCCCGTGGTTGCGGTTTGCGCGCCCAGGCGCTTGCCCTTGAGGTCGGCCAGGCCATGGATGCCGGAGCCCTTCTTGACCAGCAGGGCCTGGGTTGCGTTGAAGTAGGGATCGGAGAACAAGACCGCCTTGGCGCGCTTGGCGGTGATGGTGGCGCCGCCCATCGCGATGTCGCACTTGTGCGCGGCGAAAACGAGCCCCGAGGTGATCTGGTTCCAGTCGATGCTGACGACTTTCATGCCGACGCCAAGCTTCTTGGCCAGCAAGTCCGCCAGATCCACTTCGAAGCCGACGATCTGCCGTTTGTCGTTGACGAACTCGAACGGCTTGTACGGCAGGTGCGTGCAGACGGTGAGGGTTCCGGGATGGACCAGCTTGATGCCCGCGCTGTCACCGCTCGAGCCCGCGGCGAACGCGGTTCCCGTCATGCCCAGCAACAGGCCCGCGGCGACCGCCACGCCCGTTTTCACCAACCCACGTGCTGACCTTTTCATCCTGTGTCCCTACCCTATGTGCGCCAAACGCGATATCGCCCGCTGGCTGCACCAACGGCAGCATATGCGGCGATCCCGGCTCACCCTAGCATGCTGCACAGGGGTGTCAATATGCGCCGGCCGGTTCACGGGCTGATCCAATTGCATATACATGCAAGCAAATATCATGACGCTGCTGCGCGTGCGACACGGTACCTGCCGCCGCATCGGCTGCGGCAGGCGAACCCGAAGCTGCGGACCGGCCGGCACCGCAGCCGGATTTATCGCGGACTTTCCGGCGCCGCCTGATCCTGGCGTCCGAGCACGGCATCCACTACCTGCCGGGCAAGCACCTCCGGGGTCTCGTGTACGGTGTGCAAATGCAATTCCGCATGCTCCGGCGCCTCGTACGGCGAATCGATGCCGGTGAAGTTGCGGATGCGGCCGCTGCGCGCCTTCGCGTACAGGCCCTTGGCGTCACGCCGCTCGCATTCGGCCAGGGGCGTGTCGACGAACACTTCGTAGAACGCGCCTTGCGCGAACAGCGCGCGCGCCGTGCGTCGCTCGCTGCGAAACGGGCTGATGAAGCTGACCAGCACGATCAGGCCGGCCTCGGTCATCAGGCGGGCCACCTCGGCGACCCGGCGGATGTTCTCCACGCGGTCCTCGGCGGTGAATCCGAGGTCGCGGCTGAGGCCGTGGCGAACGTTGTCGCCATCGAGCATGTAGGTGTGGTAGCCCATGGCATGCAGGCGTTTTTCCACCAGGTTGGCGATGGTGGACTTGCCGGAGCCGGACAGGCCGGTGAACCAGACGCAGGCCGGGACCTGGCCCTTGATCCGTGCCCTTGCGGTGCGATCCACGTCGAGGTGCTGCCAGTGGATGTTCTGCGACCGGCGCAATGCGAAGTCCAGCGTGCCGGCTCCGGCCGTGGCGTTGGTCTGGCGGTCGATGAGGATGAACGCGCCCAGTTCCCGGCAGGTGGCGTAAGGCTCGAAGGCGATCGCGTCGTCCAGTGAAAGGTTGCAGTAGCCGACCTCGTTGAATGCCAGGCGCCGGGCCGCCAACTGGTCCTGCGTGTTGACGTCGATCTTGTAGCGGATGTCCGTCACCTGCGCGTTGACGGTACGCGTGCCCGTTTTCAGCCAGTAGGAACGGCCCGGCAGCAGGGGGGCACCGTCCATCCACAGCAGATGCGCGGCGAACTGGTCGGCCACGCGCGGTGGATCGGAGGCGAGGGCGATCACGTCGCCGCGCGTGACGTCGCGCTCGTCGGCAAGCGTCAGCATGACGGCATCACCCGCGTTGGCGCGGGGCACGTCGCCAGCGGCTGTGACGAGGCGCCCGACGTGCGAGCGCGCGCCACCGGGCAGGATCACCACCTCGTCGCCCGGCCTCACGGTACCCGCGGCAACCTGGCCGGCATAGCCGCGGAAGGTTTGCTGCGTGCGGCACACCCATTGCACCGGCAGGCGCAGGCTCGGGCCACCCGTGGCGTGACCGGCTTGCACGGTCTCCAGATGCTCGAGCAGGGCGGGGCCGGCGTACCAGCCCATGGCATCCGAGCGCCGGCTGACGTTGTCGCCCTTGAGCGCGCACACCGGGATCGCCTGCACGTCGCCAATCCCGAGCTGCATCGCCAGGGCCCGATACGCCGCCTCGATAGCGCTGAACGCGTCCTGCGCTTAGTCGACCAGGTCCATCTTGTTGTCGGCCAGGGCGACGTGGTCGATACCGAGCAGGCGGCAGATCCAGGTATGGCGGCGGGTTTGCGTGGCCAGCCCCTTGCTGGCATCCACCAGCACCACGGCAAGGTCGGCGGTCGAGGCGCCGGTCGCCATGTTGCGCGTGTACTGTTCGTGCCCGGGGCAATCGGCAACGATGAAGCGGCGTCGGGGCGTGCCGAAATAGCGGTACGCGACGTCG
>CAYOEF010000236.1:0-3910 GCA_964402805.1 uncultured Rhodanobacteraceae bacterium
CGGCGTTTTCCACCTGCCGGACGTTGCCGCCCAGGGCCGCAACAAGGCCACCGGCGGCCATCGAACAGGCTACCCCGACCTCACCCTGGCAGCCGACTTCGGCGCCCGAAATGGATGCGTTCTCCTTGTAGAGGATGCCGATGGCGCCGGCGGTGAGCATGAACTCGATGATGCCGTCCTCGTCGGCGCGCGGGCAGAAGCGTTCGTAATAGTGCATCACGGCGGGAATGATGCCGGCCGCGCCGTTGGTCGGCGCGGTCACGACGCGGCCGCCCGCGGCGTTTTCCTCGTTGACGGCCAGCGCGTACAGGTTGACCCAGTCGAGGATGGTAAGCGGGTCCTTGAGCGAGCTTTCCGGCTTGCTGCGCAATTCCTCGGCCATCGCCGGCGCGCGCCGCTTGACGTGCAGCCCGCCGGGAAGCTCGCCGGGCGAACGCATGCCGCGGGCTACGCAGTCCTGCATCGCCTTCCATATGGTCAGGAGGCCCGCGCGGATTTCCTCTTCGCTGCGCCAGGATTTTTCATTGGCCATCATCAGCTGCGCAATAGTGATGTTTTCACGCTCGCAGATCGCAATGAGATCGTCCGCGGTGGGAAATGGGTAGGGCACTTGGGTGGTATCCGCCACGATCCGGTCGGCGGCCGCCTCGTCGGGATTCCCCACGAATCCACCACCCACGGAGTAGTAGTCGCGTGAGGCCAGTTCATTGTCGTTGGCGTCAAACGCCTTGAAGCGCATGCCGTTGACATGAAACGGCAGCTTTTGGCGCTTGTTGAATTTGAGGTCGCGCTTTTCGTCGAACTCGATTTCATGGCGGCCGGCCAGGCGAATGCGCTTTTGGCCGCGGATACGCTCCAGAATGGCGGGGATGGCGTCGGGGTCGACCTGGTCGGGCCAGTTTCCCTCGAACCCGAGCAACACCGCCTTGTCCGTGCCGTGGCCGCGTCCCGTCAAGGCGAGGGACCCGAACAACTCGCACTCGATGCGCGCGACCGCGTCGAGCTGGTCCTGTTCGTCCAGCCAGTGGCCGACGAAGCGTGCCGCGGCGCGCATCGGCCCCACCGTGTGTGAAGAAGAAGGGCCGATGCCGATTTTCAGAAGCTCGAATATGCTGACAGCCATGGGTGTGTGCCGCGAATTGCGATACCGTTATTCTAAGCGCCGCGCGATATTTTTTGCCGCTTGCCGATATGACCCGATTGACTTTGTTCCAGCGCGACGAATGCCCTTTGTGCGATCGCGCCCTGGAGGTGATGGCTGCCGCACACATGCCCGATTTCCAGAGCGTGTGGATCGATGACGAGCCCGCCCTTGAGGCGCGTTATGGAATGCGCGTGCCGGTATTGCGCGACGAATCCGGCGCCAGGGAGCTCGATTGGCCCTTTGATGCTGCGGCATTACGCCGCTTCATTGGTGCGTCATGACACGTTCACGCGCGGTGTGGACGCGGAGCGCCATCCGGGATGCAGGCGTGCCAAGCTGATACCGGCTTGTGCCGACGCTGGTCGCGGCGACCTTGATGTCGCTTGCACTGGCTGGCACCCCGGCTTACTTTCACCGCAATCCGCCCAACAGGTACCCCATGGCTGCCACGTCCCGCGACGATGCGCCCGCGGCGCATCCGTTCGATGTCAACGACCTCGTCAGGCTCAAGCGCCTGGATGACCCGCAGTTGTCGCCGGATGGCAGTCGCCTGCTGTTCACGGTGCAGCAGGCTGATGTCGATGCCAACAAGACCACGACGGCTGTCTTTCGGCTTGACCTGTCGACGCCGCAGGCCGGGCCGGTGCAACTCGTGGACGAGGCATCCAGTCCGCGCTGGTCGACTGATGGCGGCACGGTGTACTTCCTGTCCTCGCGTTCGGGCCGCGCGCAACTGTGGCGCGTGCCGATCGATGGCGGCGACCCGGTGCAGGTGACGTATTACCCGGTCGACGTCAACAATTTCCTGCTTGCGCCCGACGGTATACACGTGGCGGTGTCCATGGACGTGTACGTGCATGACAAGGATCTGGACGCGACCGCTGCACGCTTGCGCGCCGCGGATGCGGACGCCGCGACCGGTCGCCTGCATTCCCGGTTGTTCGTGCGGCATTGGGATGCCTGGCGTGATGGTCGCCTGGCGCAATTGTTCGTCGATACCCTGGCCAGCCCCGGCCATCCCGCCTGGGTCAGCAAGGGTGTCGATGGCGACATCCCGTCGCGGCCGTTCGGTGATGCGCGGGAGTACGCTTTTTCCCCCGACAGTCGCCACATCTATTTCGGCGCACGCCTTGCCGATAATGGTGAAGCATGGTCCACCAATTTCGACATCCACGTGGCACCGGTTGACGCCTCGGGTCCACCGCGCAACCTGACCTCGTCCAATCCGGCGTGGGATGGCTGGCCGGTCCCCGCGCCGGACGGTCGCACGCTTTATTATCTGGCGCAGAAGGTGCCCGGATTCGAATCCGACCGTTTCGGGATCATGGCGCTGGACCTGGCCAGTGGGCATGCCCGTGAACTGGGCGAGGGCTGGGATTTGTCCGCGGCGAACATGCAGATAGCCGCCGACGGCCGTCGCCTGTACGTGACCGCGCACGACCACATGCAGCAGCCCCTGTTCGCCATCGACGCGCAGAGTGGCCGGGCGACGAAGCTGGTCGCCGACGGCAGCGTGGGTGCGTACGCCGTGTCGCCACGGCGGATCGTGGTCGCACGCAGTGACCTGACGCAACCGGTCGCGCTGTACGCGCTCGACAATGACGGGGACAACCTTGCCCGCCTGACCCATTTCAATGACGAGGCGCTGGCCGCGACATCCATGGGCGAAGTGCACTATTTCCAGTTCGACGGCGCGAATAATGATCCGGTATCCGGATACGTGGTTACGCCCGCTGGGTTCAATCGAAACCGGAAGTACCCGGTGGCGTTCATCATCCATGGCGGGCCCCAGGGCGTGATGGGTAACGGATGGAGTTACCGCTGGAACCCGCAGACGTATGCCGGCCAGGGATTCGCCGTCGTTGCGATCAACTTCCACGGTTCGCTTGGCTTCGGCCAGGCGTTCACCGATTCCATCTCGGGCGACTGGGGCGGCAAGCCGTTGGAGGATCTCAAGAAAGGCTGGGCCCATGTTCTTGGCACATTTCCCTTTCTGGACGGCGATCGCGCCGCCGCGCTCGGCGCCAGTTACGGCGGATTCATGATCAACTGGATGGCCGGGGTGTGGAACGAACCGTGGCGATGCTTCGTGAACCACGACGGTGTGTTCGATACCCGCATGATGGCCTACGCAACCGATGAACTGTGGTTCGAGGAGCATGAACACGGCGGGCCCCAGTTTGCCGTTCCCGCCAATTACGAACGCTTCAACCCGGTTGCGCATGTGTCGAAGTGGCGCGTGCCGATGCTGGTCGTGCACTCCGATGGCGACTACCGCATCCCGCTTTCCCAAGGCCTGGGTACCTTTACGGCGCTGCAGCGCCAGGGCATACCGAGCCAGTTGCTTACGTTTCCCGATGAAAATCACTGGGTGGTCAAACCGCGCAATAGTGTAATGTGGCATCAGACCGTCAACGCGTGGCTGTCGCGCTGGACGCGGACGGTGCCGGACGAAGGCGACGTGCCAGGTGATGCGTGCCACTAGCGGGCCGGCAGGGGGCCAGTGTGTCGATTCGGTCCGCGCGTCGTTGGCAGCGACCACGTACCATGTCGCTGTGGGAACCATGATTTCGGCCAGGGAGCCAATCCGGATTTGAACCACCACGCAGCCGCTCGCCGCACCAAGATCGTCGCAACCCTGGGGCCCGCCACGGACGCCCCCGGCGTCCTGGAAGCCGTGCTGGCGAACGGTGTCGACGTGGTTCGACTGAACCTCTCCCACGGCACGGCCGACGATCACCGGCGACGTGCGCGGGCCGTGCGTGA
>CAYOEF010000237.1:0-3882 GCA_964402805.1 uncultured Rhodanobacteraceae bacterium
ATTACAAGGATCTCAACACCCTGCGCCAGTACATCACCGAAACCGGCAAGATCGTACCCAGCCGCATTACCGGCACCAAGGCGCGTTACCAGCGCCAGCTGTCCACTGCGGTCAAGCGCGCGCGCTTCCTGGCGTTGCTCCCGTATACGGACAACCACAGCGTCTGAACGCGCGATGCATGCGCACCTGTCTCCCGCGCCGACGTTGCGCGCAGGCCGGCGCGCTCGATTCGGACAACCGTCCAGGCTGCGTCGGCCGTTTCGGCGCTAACGAACCACGAGACATACCATGGATCTGATTTTGCTGGAAAAGGTCATCAACCTTGGCAACCTTGGCGACAAGGTCAGTGTCAAACCCGGGTACGGCCGCAACTACCTGTTGCCGAAAGGCAAGGCCGTTCCCGCCACGGCAGCTAACCTGGCCGAGTTCGAGCAGCGCCGTGCCGAATACGAGGCGCGGGCCAAGGGACGCCTCGATGGCGCCGAGGCGCGCAAGGCGCAACTCGACGGCATCGAAGTACGCATCGCCGCCAATGCCAGCCCCGAAGGCAAGCTGTATGGCTCCGTCGGGCCGCGGGAAATCGTCGAGGCGCTCGCCGCGCAGCAGTTGGAAGTGGAAAAGGGCGAAGTCGTGCAGGCCGAGGGTCCAATCCACGTCACCGGTGAATCCGAAGCGCAGATCGTCCTACATGCCGACGTCAGTGCCACCATCAAGGTGGTCGTGGTCGCTGCCAACTGATTCTCCGGGTTCCGCCACATGAAAAAAGGCGCTGAAAAGGCGCCTTTTTCATGCGTGCCGGTATCTGCCGCGCAGTCTTTCGACACCGGCCCCGCAGACCTCCACTCCAGGCGGACGGTGAGGTTCGGCGGGCTTCTTGTGCTCAGGGCGAACCGCGGGGTTCAGTGGGCCGTGTGCCCAGGAAAACCAGTGACTCTCGGCCCGCACGCCGGTTCCCGCGGCAAGCCGCATGCGGCTTGTCCCGGTGCACCACGTCACACTACAACCCGCCTGGGCCCCGGTCCCCAATCTATCCACAGGAAATCCCCCGACTTGTTGTATCGGAATCTGCGACGCCACTGCGTATGATGAAGATCGTTGCGCGAGGTTCCATCCATGGCTTCTTACCCTGAGTTGTCGTCCGCACCTGCCGATGTGCAGGTATTGCGTCTTCCCCCGCACTCGGTCAGCGCCGAACAGTCGGTATTGGGCGGGCTGATGCTTTCGCCCGAGGCATTCGACCGCGTGGCCGACCGTCTGGACGAGGGCGATTTCTACCGCAAGGATCACCGCATGATCTGGCGGGCGATCAAGGAACTGGCCGGGAGGGGCATGCCCTGTGATGCGGTCACCCTGGGTGACTGGTTTGACGCCAATGGGCTGGCCGACATGGTGGGGGGTGCCAGCTACGTCATCGAGCTCGCCAACAGTACGCCGAGCGCCGCGAACATCGTCGCCTATGCCGACATCGTCCGCGAGAAGTCGGTGTTCCGGCAGCTCATCGACGTCGGTACGCAGATCACCGAGGATGGCTACCAGCCCGGTGGGCGCAACATGAGCGAAGTGCTGGAGTCGGCCGAACAACAGGTGTTCCACATTGCCGAGGCCGGCGCGCGCGGGCGCAAGTCCCTGGTATCCATGCGTGACGCGGTGAAGGACGCGATCGGCCTCTTGCAGCAACGTTACGAGCATCGCGGTCAGCTTACCGGGCTGGCCACCGGGTTCAGCGACCTCGACACGATGACCGCCGGCCTGCAGCCCTCGGATCTCGTCATCGTGGCGGCGCGTCCATCCATGGGCAAGACGGCGTTTGCCGTCAATATCGCCGAGCACGCGGCCATTCGCGACAAGAACGCCGTGGTCATCTTCTCGATGGAAATGTCGGCGTCGCAACTGGCCTTTCGCCTCATTTCCTCGATTGGTCGCATCCACCAGCAACGCCTGCGTACCGGCGACCTGGCCGAGGAGGACTGGCCGCGCGTGACGTCCGCCGTCACCATGCTGAGCGACGCCAGGATCTTCATCGACGACACCCCGTCGCTGTCGCCGGTGGAACTGCGCTCGCGGGCACGGCGCCTGCATCGCGAGCATGGCGGGCTGGGCCTGATCGTCGTCGACTACCTGCAGTTGATGCAGGTTCCGGGCAGCAAGGAGAATCGCGCCACCGAGATCTCCGAGATCTCGCGCGGCCTCAAGGCCCTGGCCAAGGAGCTGAAGGTGCCGGTGATCGCCTTGTCGCAGCTCAACCGGTCGCTCGAACAGCGCAACGACAAGCGTCCGCTGATGAGCGACCTGCGCGAGTCGGGCGCCATCGAACAGGATGCCGACGTCATCATGTTCATCTACCGCGACGAGTATTACAACGCCGAATCGGCGGACAAGGGCCTGGCCGAGATCATCGTCGGGAAGCAGCGCAACGGTCCCACCGGGACGTGCAAACTGACGTTCCTTGGCCAGTACACGAAGTTCGAGAACCATGCGGTGGACGACTATGTCGGGGCGTTTGAGTGAAAGTTGCTGAAGTGCGCTGTATATCGATCCGTGAACGCTACGCCCCGTGCACGGGACCGGGAGCCGGTCCCCGGCCGCCCCGCCCATGAGCCGCCTCGCAACCGCAACCATTCACCTGGACGCGCTGCGCCACAACCTGGCGCGTATACGGCAACTGGCTGCGCCGGCGCGGGTGGTCGCGGTCGTCAAGGCGGAAGCCTATGGCCATGGGCTCGAACGCGTCGCGCACGCGCTTGCCGATGCGGATGCCTTTGGCGTTGCATCCATTGCCGATGGCCAACGCCTGCGTGCGGCTGGCCATTGGCAGCGCATCGTGGTGCTGTCGGGACCTGATTGCGCCGCCGATCTGGATGAATTCCGGCGCTTGCGGCTGGACGCCGTCGTTCACCATCCCGACCAGCTCGGATGGCTGCAGGCGGACCGTGGCGGCGCGCCCATCCATGTATGGTTGATGGTGGATTCGGGCATGCACCGGCTGGGTTTTGCGCCTGGCGATGTCGCTGCCGTGCATGCGCGTCTTGCCGGCATGCCGGCGGTCGCCGGTCCGATCACGCTGGCAACGCACTTCGCCGCGTCGGATGAATTCGACAATCCGTTCACGGCCGGCCAGATCACGTCTTTCAATCGCGCAACATCGTCGCTTGCCGGTCCCCGCAGCCTTGGCAACTCGTCGGCCGTCCTCGGCTGGCCGGCCGGGCGGGGCGACTGGGTGCGGGCAGGCGGCCTGCTCTACGGCCTTTCCGTCGTGGCCGGCAAGACGGGCGCGGACTTCGGTTTTCGTCCCGCCATGACCCTGACGACACGGCTGGTTGCCGTCAATCAGGCGCGCAAGGGGGATCGCGTGGGCTACGGTTGCACGTGGGAGGCACCCGAGTCGATGCGCCTGGGCGTGGCTGCCATCGGATACGGCGATGGCTATCCGCGTGTCGTCGACGGCGGCACCCCGGTATGCGTGAACGGCAAGCGTTGCCCGATCGCTGGCCGCGTGTCCATGGACCTGATGACCATCGACCTGCGCCATGCCCCCACCGCCCGCGTCGGCGACCAGGTTACCCTGTGGGGTGACGGCCTGCCCGTGGAAACCGTCGCCGACCACGCCGGGACCATCAGCTACGACCTCACCTGCGGCTTGACGCGACGCGTATTCGTCGTTGACGACGGGTGAGTGTCGCGCACCCGATCGGGCCGCCCGCATCATGTTTGCGGGTGGGCAGGGCGCAGTGTTCGACAAGGCTTCACGGGATTGGCATCTTCCATGGCAAAGGCAAAAACCGCCTACGTGTGCACCGAATGCGGTGCCGAACATTCGAAGTGGCAGGGCGCCTGTGCGGCCTGCGGAGCGTGGAACACGCTCAGTGAATTCGTGGTCCAGCC
>CAYOEF010000238.1:0-3842 GCA_964402805.1 uncultured Rhodanobacteraceae bacterium
ACTGGCCGCCACCACCGTGCTCAGCGTCATCATCGGCGTGGTGCTGGCTTCGGCGTTCCCGGCGATCATCGTGTACGCGCAGGACCTGGTGCCACGGCGCATCGGTGCCATATCCGGCATGTTCTACGGGCTTGCCTTCGGGCTCGGCGGCATCGGCGCGGCGACGCTGGGCGTGGTGGCCGATCATTACGGCATCGTGTTCGTATACCAGGTATGCGCGTTCCTGCCGCTGCTCGGCATGCTGGCCGTGTTCCTGCCCAACCTGCGGCCACCCCAGCGCGCCTGACGGGCGCCGTGGCCGGCGTCAGATGATGCGCGGCTCCGGTTCCAGCGACACGCCGAAACGGGCGTGCACGCCCTCGATGATGCGGCGCGCGAGGGCCCACAATTGCGCGCCGCTGGCCGCGCCGTGGTTGACGAGGACCAGGGCGTGGCGATTGGAAATGCCCGCATCGCCGGCGCGCATGCCCTTGAATCCACAGGTCTCGATCAGCCAGGCCGCCGAGAGTTTGACGCGGCCGTCGGCAGCCGGCCATTGCGTCATGGCCGGGTGGTCGTGCTTGAGCTGCAGCGCCTGCCCGGCGGGAACCACCGGGTTCTTGAAGAAGCTGCCGGCGTTGCCGATCACCGCCGGGTCGGGCAGCTTGCGCGAGCGCAGGGTGCGCACGGCTTCGGCGACCAGGTAGGGCGTGGGATTGGCCAGTCCCATGCGCGAGATTTCCTGGCGCAGGCCGGCGTAGTCCAGCTGGAGCGGTCGTGACCGTGGCAGCACCAGGCGTACGGCGGTAATGATGTAGCGCCCCGGCTGGTGCTTGAAGACGGAGTCGCGGTAGCCGAAGCGGCAGGCTGGGTTGTCGAACGTGACGACCTGGCCCGCGTGCGTGTCCCACGCTTCCACGCCCTCGATGAACTCGGCCACCTCGACGCCATAGGCGCCGATGTTCTGGATTGGCGCGGCACCGACCGTGCCGGGGATGAGGATGAGGTTTTCCAGCCCCGCCAGCCCCTGGCCCAGCGACCAGCGCACCAGGTCATCCCAGCGTTCGCCGGCGGCCACGGCGAGACGTGCGCCCGCGGCATCGAGTTCCACGTCCACGCCGCGCGTGGCCATGACCAGCACGCTGCCGTCATAGTCGCCGGTAAAGAGGACATTGCTGCCCTGGCCCAGCACGATGGGCGGGTCGTCCAGTTCGCGCAGCAGGCGGGGCAGGGCCGTGGCGTCGCGAAGGACCGCCCGCCGCGCCGCCGTCGCATCCACGCGCAAGGTGTTGTCGCCTGCCAGTGAGGCATGTGCTTGCACCGAGAATGGTTCGCCCGCGCCGCGTGTCATGTGGAAGTCGTTTGCTGGTGTCGTATGGCCTCGACGCAGTCGGTCACGAGGCCCGGTCCGCGATAGATCAGGCCCGAATAAAGCTGCACGAGGCTGGCGCCGGCCGCGATCTTGCCCGCAGCCCGGGCCGGCGTGCTGATGCCGCCGACACCGATGATCGGCATGCGCCCGTCGAGCCGCGCGGCCATTGCGCGAAGAATGGCCGTCGCCGGGTCGAACAGCACCGCGCCGGAGAGACCGCCGGCCTCGCCCGCGTGCGGCGCGCCCCTCACTGTGCTGCGGTCGACGGTGGTGTTGGTGCAAATGACGCCATCGACGCCACTGTCAAGCAGGACCGCTGCCATGGCATCGAGTTGTCCGGCGTCGAGGTCGGGGGCAATCTTGACCAGCATCGGCTTGCGTGCGCCGTGTCGTGTCGCAAGTTTTTCCCGGGCATCCTGCAGGGTGGCGAGGAATCGTTGCAGGGTGTCGCCCTGTTGCAGGTCGCGCAAGCCCTTGGTATTGGGCGAGGAGATGTTGATGGTGATATAGCTGGCCAACGGGTAGACCCGCTCCAGGCAGATGAGATAGTCCTTGACCGCTTCCTCGTTGGGCGTGTCCTTGTTGCGGCCGATGTTGATGCCCAGGATGCCGCGCCAGCGGGTTCGTTCCAGGTTGCGCACCAGGGCATCGACACCATCGTTGTTGAAGCCCATCCGGTTGATGATGGCCTCGTGAGCGGGCAGCCGGAACAGTCGCGGGCGCGGGTTGCCGGGTTGTGCACGCGGCGTCACCGTGCCCACTTCGATGAACCCGAAGCCGAGCGCCGCCAGTCCGTCCACATGCGCGCCGTTCTTGTCCAGTCCGGCCGCCAGGCCCACCGGGTTGGGAAAGTCGAGCCCGAAAACGCGCGTCGGCAGTTCCGTCGACGGCGGTGCCAGCCAGTGCGCCAGGCCGCCGCGTCGCGCCAGGCTCATGCCCTCCAGGGCAATGCAGTGCGCGGTTTCGGCATCCAGCCTGAACAGCAGGGGGCGCAGGGTCTGGTACATGGCGTTGCCGGTGACGGAAGGTGGGTCTCAGACGACCCAGTTGAGAATCAGCAATCCGCCGGCGATGCCGCCGGCAATGAACAGGCCGATACCGCACAACAGCAGGAAGACACGCCACACGATGCGCAGGAAAAAGCGGCCAATGCCGTGGGTTTCGGCGGTCGAGTTCATGGGCGCGTACGCGTTTGAAATCGTGTCATGATCGCACGAAAGCGCCTTGCCTGTCGCAAGATGGCGTGCGTGCGAAGCCGCGCAACGGATCTTCCAGTTCGCACGCGGGTACACCCGACGGACGTGTTGCGCACGCAGGGCGCATCAACCATTCAGGGTCTGCCCGCCGTCGACGCAAAGCGTTTGCCCGGTGATCCAGCTCGCCAATGGCGACGCCAGGAACACCACGGTCCGCGCGATCTCTTCCGGCGTCCCGAAACGGCCGAAGGGAATGCGTGCCAGGGTGGCGGCGTATTGATCCGGCCGTTCGCGCTTGCAGCGGTCCCAGATGCCATCCGGAAACTCGATCGATCCAGGCGCAATGGCGTTCACCCGGATGCCGTATTTGGCCAGCCGCAACGCCTGCGAGGTGGCGTAGTGGCGCAAGGCAGCCTTGATGGCGCCATACGGCGCGTTGGCCGGACGCGGCGCCAGCGCGGCGATGGAGCTTGTATGCACGATGCTCGCGTGATCCGAAGCCTTGAGCCATGGCAGTGCGGCCCGTGAGGCGCGCACCGCGGCCATCATGTCCACGTTGAAATCCGCCTCCCAGGCGTCGTCGGTGTCCTCGAAACCATAGCCGCTGGCATTGTTGACGAGCACGTCGATGCCGCCGAGCGCCTCGGCCGCCGCCTCGATCCAGGCTGGTACGGCGGCGGCGTCCGCCAAGTCGCAGCGATGGGTGGACAGCTTGCCGCCTGCCGCATCGTCGCGCAGCGACGCGAGGGACGCTGCGCCGCGTGCGCAGGTCGAAACGCTGGCCCCGGCCGCGATGAACGCCAGTACCATGGCGCGACCGATGCCCTTGCTGCCGCCGGCGATGGCGACGCGGTATCCGGAAAGGTCGAGGAGTGATGCCGGGTGCATGGGACAGGTCCGGTACGTGGCGGGTCGCCGATGCGGGGCGATCGCCGGAGGGCCGGCCGGCCGCCCCGCACGCTTGCGGGTGCTCGATCAGATATCGAACTTGATGCCCTGCGCCAGCGGCAGATCGTTGGAGAAGTTGATGGTATTGGTCTGGCGGCGCATGTAGGCCTTCCATGCGTCCGAGCCCGACTCGCGCCCGCCGCCGGTATCCTTCTCGCCGCCAAATGCGCCACCGATCTCGGAACCGGAGGTCCCGATGTTGATGTTGGCGATCCCGCAATCGGAGCCAATCACCGAAAGGAACTGCTCGGCGGCTTTGAGATCCTGCGTGAACAGTGCGCTGGACAGCCCCTGGTCGACGCCGTTTTGCAGATCGATCGCCTCGTCCAGGGTGCGGAAGGGAATGA
>CAYOEF010000239.1:0-3796 GCA_964402805.1 uncultured Rhodanobacteraceae bacterium
AGATCGACGAGCACCACAGCGTGGAGGATTGCGCGCTGGCGTTGGGCGAGGCCTTGCGCCGGGCGCTGGGCGACAAGCGCGGCATCGCGCGCTACGGCTTCACGCTGCCCATGGACGAGACCCTGGCCCAGGCCGCGATCGACCTGTCCGGGCGACCGTGGTTCGTGCTGGACGGGAAATTTCCGCGTGACCACGTCGGTGCGCTGACCACCGACATGGTGGAGCATTTCTTCCAGTCGTTCTGCCAGGCGCTCGGTGCCAACCTGCACCTCACCGTACGTGGTGACAACACCCACCACATGGTCGAAGCCTCCTTCAAGGTACTCGCACGCTGCCTGCGCCAGGCCATTGCCGTGGAAGGCCATGATTTGCCAAGCACCAAAGGGGTCCTGTGATGGATGTCGTGCTGGTCGATGCCGGCGGCTCCAACATCGGGTCGGTGCAGTATGCGCTTGCGCGGCAGGGTGTCAGCGCCGAAATGACGGCCGACGCCGCGCGCATCGCCCGTGCCAGCCACGTGATCCTGCCCGGCGTGGGGGCAGCGGCCGAAGGCATGCGCCGCTTGCACGCGGCGGGCCTGGTTGATGTCATCAGGCGATTGACGCAGCCGGTGCTTGGCGTGTGCCTTGGCATGCAGCTGCTGTTCGCCTTTTCGGAGGAGGGCGATACGCCATGCCTTGGCCTGATTCCCGGCCAGGTACGCAAGCTCGCCGGCAGCCCCGCGTTGCGCGTGCCGCACATGGGCTGGAACGCATTGCGGGTGGAGCGCGCGGACCTCTTGCTGGAGGGCATTGCCGATGGCGACCAGGCCTATTTCGTGCACGGCTACGCCGCACCGTTGTCGCCCGCGACCCTGGCAGATGTGGAACACGGTACCCGTTTTGCGGCGGTCGTTCGTCGCGACAACTTCTATGGCGTGCAATGCCATCCGGAACGTTCCGGGACCGTTGGCGCCCGTCTGCTCGAAAACTTCCTGAAATCGTGAACAACTTTTCCGTCATTCCCGCCATCGACCTGCGCGGCGGCCGCGTGGTGCGCCTGTTGCAGGGCGATTACGACCGCCAGACCGACTACGACCTTGAACCCGCGGCACTGGCTGAACGCTATGCCGCAGCCGGGGCGGAATGGCTCCACGTCGTGGATCTGGACGGCGCCCGCGAGGGCAGGCAGGTCAACCTTGAAGTCATCCGCGCACTGGCCGGACGGGACCTCAGGGTGCAGGCCGGTGGCGGAATCCGCAACGAAAGCGATCTCGTGCGCCTTTTCGACGCGGGCGTCACCCGCGCGGTCGTGGGCAGCCTGGCGGTGCGCGAACCCGCACGTGTGTGCGAATGGATCCAGCGCCATGGTACGGAACGCATCGTGGTGGCGCTGGATGCACGCCTGCGCGACGGCGCCTGGCAACTTTCGGGTGACGGCTGGACGGGCGCCGACAAGGTCACCCTCGGTGAGCTGGCGCCGGTGTACGTGGCCGCCGGGGCGCGGCACGTCCTGTGTACCGACATCGACCGTGACGGCGCCATGTGCGGCCCCAACCTGGCGCTCTACGCCCATTTGCGCAACACCTATCCGTCATTGGCGGTCCAGGCGTCCGGCGGCGTGCGCAACGTGGCGGACGTGCACGCGGTGCACGCCTGCGGCGTGGCGGGTGTCGTGCTCGGGCGGGCGCTGCTGGAAGGCACCCTGGCACTGGACGAAGCCTTGCGCACGGGGTCGACCTCGCCATGCTGAGCCGCCGTATCATCCCGTGCCTGGACGTGCGTGACGGCAAGGTCGTCAAGGGCGTGCGGTTCCGCGATCACCGCATCGTCGGCGACATCGTTCCCCTTGCATCGCACTACCGCGACGCGGGCGCCGACGAACTCGTGTTCTACGACATCGGCGCAAGCCCCGACGGACGCACCGTCGACCGCACGTGGGTGGAACGTGTCGCACGCGAAATCGACATCCCGTTTTGCGTGGCCGGAGGCATCCGCAGCGTCGAGGATGCGCGTGCGGTCCTGCACGCCGGCGCCGACAAGGTGTCGATCAATTCACCCGCGCTGGCCGATCCATCGCTCATCACGCGCCTGGCCGACGCGTTTGGCGTGCAGTGCGTGGTGGTCGGGATCGACAGCCTGCGCGATGCCGACGGCCAGTGGCGGGTCCGCCAATACACCGGTGATCCGTCGCGGACACGGGCCCTGACGCAATCGACGCTGGCGTGGGTGGACGAGGCCCAGTTACGCGGCGCTGGCGAGATCGTGCTCAATTGCATGGGGTCGGATGGGGTGCGCAACGGCTACGACATCGAACAACTGCGTATCGTGCGCGAACGCTGCCGCGTGCCGCTGGTCGCTTCGGGCGGCGCCGGCGGCATGGCCCATTTCCTCGCCGTGTTCGAACAGGCCGACGTCGATGGCGCGCTGGCCGCCAGCGTCTTCCACGACGGCGACATCGCGATTGGCGCACTCAAGCACTTCCTGGCCCAGCACGGCATTGCCGTGCGCCAGGCCCCGCAACCGGAACCGGATACAAGCGAGCAGGCCGCCTCATGAACGACACCGTGGACTGGGACAAGGGGCATGGCCTGCTACCGGCCATCGTCCAGCACTGGCAAAGCGGCGAGGTGCTGATGCTGGGATACATGAATGCCGCGGCGCTGGAACAAACCCGCGCGAGCGGCAGGGTCACCTTCTTCAGCCGTTCCAGGCAGCGCTTGTGGACCAAGGGAGAAACGTCGGGGCACTGGCTGTTCCTCAAGTCCATCCACGTCGATTGCGATGGCGACACCTTGCTGGTAATGGCCGATCCGCAAGGCCCCACCTGTCACGAAGGCACGTTTACCTGCTTCGGCGAACAAACCGCGCCGGCGCAGGCCTTCATCGGCAAGCTGGATCGGCTGGTTGCCGGGCGCCAGCGCGACATGCCGGACGACAGCTACACCACGCGGCTATTCAGCAGCGGCACCCGGCGCATTGCGCAAAAGGTCGGCGAGGAGGGCGTGGAAACGGCACTGGCCGCCGTGGCGCAAGCCGATGAGGCGCTGGTTGGCGAATGCGCGGATCTTCTTTACCACCTCCTGGTCCTGCTGCATGCACGAGGCCTTGGGCTGGACGACGTGATCGCCTGCCTCAGGGACCGCCACGCGGCTGCGACACTGTCCGTATCGTGAAGCGCCGGTTCCGCGATTCCCTGGCGCGTTACCCCGCCGTAGCGCGTCAAACGCCATGTGTTCCCGATTTCTCTTGCCCGTACCACCGTCGACTGCGAATGTGATTCATTGTCACAAGTAAGCGGTGGTTTAGTTTTGACGAGTAGGATGGGACACGTACGCTGCCGTCAGGTGTTGCGACACACGCATTCCACCAAGGAGAGAGGAGTAACCATGTCCAAGCATGACAACCACCATGACGAGAACGCCGAAGCTCGACGTCACTTCTTGAAGCTTGCGGCCGGCACGGGCCGGCAACTCGAGCCAGGCGTCGGGATCGCCGTGGTCCCACTGCACCAGGTAACGCCCGTCCACGCGCATGACCCGCCCCGACAGCAGGGGCGACATCGCCGAGGCGAAGCGCACACCGACCTCGCCGGCACACAGACGGACCTTGCCGAACCACGGGTCTTTCCACACCCCGAGCCGCGATGCGAGTTCCGCCGGCGTGGCGGGCCGGCGCGAGGAAGTATCAGGCACCGGCGCGCTTTCGTGTTTCTCGTAGCGGGCCAGGTCGGCGGCGTACTCGGCCACCGAAAGTGCCTTGCCCGGCGCGGTGAAATGTTTCAGCAGCACCTCGTCGAGCACGGCCAGGGCATCGTC
>CAYOEF010000240.1:0-3795 GCA_964402805.1 uncultured Rhodanobacteraceae bacterium
GCCGACCGGCGTGGCATCCTCGCCGATGCCACGCACAAATGGGGGCGGGTTGCGTTCGGCGGGGCTCGGCATGAGCCGTTCGATCAGGTCGAGCAGTTCGGGCACGCCGGCGCCGGTGCGGGCGCAGGTGAAGCAAACCGGCACCAGGTGCCCCTCGCGCAGGCATTCCTCGAACGCCGCGTGCAGCTCGTCGGCTCCGAGATCCGCTTCGCCGGCTTCCAGATAGCGTTCCATGATGGATTCGTTGATTTCCACCACCTGGTCCACGATTTGCCGATGCGCCTCGGCCAGCGAGGAAAAATCCGTCTCACCCTCGGTATGGAAGAAGCAGTCGAGCACCTTGCCACCGCCACCGGCCGGCAGATTCACCGGCAGGCAGGCGTCGCCGAACTCCTCGCGCAGTTCGGTGACCAGTGCCGCCAGGTCCAGGCCATCCATGTCGATGCGGTTGACGATGAGCAACCGTGCCAGACCGCGTTGCCGGGCGTAGTGCATCAGGCGCCGCGCGCCGCGTTCGACGCCATTGGCCGCGTTGATGACCACGCCCACGGTTTCCACCGCGTTCAATGCCGACATGGTGGGGCCACGGAAATCGGCGAGTCCGGCGGTGTCGATCAGGTTGATGTGGCGATCGGCGTGGGTGAGGCTGGCGAGGCTCGTGTCGATGGAATAGCCGCGCTCGCGTTCCTGGGGATCGAAATCGGACACGGTGTTGCCGTGCTCGATATCGCCTGCCACGGTAATGGCGCCGCCGGCAAGCAGCAGGGCTTCGAACAGCGTGGTTTTGCCGGCGCCGGCATGGCCTGCCAGGGCGATATTGCGAATGGTGCTTGTTGATCTGGACATGACTTGGCTCCCTGAGTGAAGCAAGGTCATGGTCGTCCGCGGTGAGCGTCACATGCCACCGGGCGCGCACTTGGGCGGGCGGTCATGGTGAAAGCTGGACGTACAGGCATAGCCTTGCGGTTTTGTCGCGCACGGTCAAGCGGGTCGGTTCGCGGCCGGTGCCCGTGTCGTCAACAGACGTGCCGTCAACAGACGTGCCGTCAACAGATGTGCCGTCAACAGATGTGGCGGCAATAAAGCGTTGGCGTGTCGATTGACATCCCGGTCACGATCGTCTAAATGTATATGCAATAGGGCAATGCGGGTCGCATCATGTCATGCCACCGCAGTACCCATTCCAGCACCAATGGTCATTTCGTCCGTGCACCCGGCATTGCGGTGTCGGACCCCCGTGCGTGTCGTGTGCGCGACAGGGCGGCTTGCAGGAACAACGTGGTGGGACAAACGTGATCGAGCTGCGAAACATAGCCAAGCAATACCCGAATGGAACGGTCGCGGTATCGGACCTTTCCATGACTGCGCCGACCGGAAAGATCACCATGCTTGTGGGGCCGTCCGGATGTGGCAAGACGACCACGCTGCGCATGGTCAACCGCCTTGTGCAACCAAGTTCGGGGTCGATACTGCTCAATGGCGAAGACAGCACGACCATCGACGTTTCCAGCATGCGGCGGAAAATCGGTTACGTCATACAAAATGGCGGCCTGTTTCCGCACCGGACGATACTGGACAACGTGTGTTCCGTGCCTTTTTTGACCCGGGCAGGCCGGAGTCGGGACCAGAAGTTGAAAACGCGCCAACGCGCGTACGAACTGCTCGATCTGGTTGGAATTCCGTCGGATTATGCCAATCGTTATCCGTGGCAGCTTTCCGGCGGGCAGCAACAACGCGTTGGCGTGGCGCGGGCGCTTGCCGCCGATCCACCCTTCATGCTGATGGACGAACCCTTCAGCGCCGTTGACCCGATCATGCGCGCGCAACTGCAGGCCGAGTTCCTGCAGATACAGTCCAAGTTGGCAAAAACCATCATGATGGTCACGCATGATATTGATGAAGCGCTGAAACTTGGCGACTACATCGCCGTGTTCAAGGAGGGTGGCGTGTTGGCGCAGTTGGGTACGCCAACGGAAATCCTCATGAATCCCGCCGACTCCTTCGTGGCGGATTTCGTCGGCAAATCGCGTGGCTACCATGCACTGCATTTCAGGTCGATTGGCGACATGACGCTTACGTCGACGGCGACCCTCACCGTTGGAAGCGAGGCCGGCGAGCGTGCCGGATCATGGGTGGTGGCGCTGGATGCGCAGGCGCACCCGCTCGGGTGGTTCCACGCCGGCGCGGCATCGGAAACGCTGACCGAGGAGCGCATACGCATGGCACGGCCGGTTTCACTCGTGGACGGCAATTACCAGCAATTGCTCGACGCGGCCTTGTTGAGCCCCAACGGCTGCGCAATCGTCGTGAATGCCGATGGCGCCTATGCCGGGACCAAGGGCGTGGATGAAGTCACGCGCGCGGCCGCCGGGCTTTTCACCCACTGACGGGGATTCACAATGTCACCGTTAGCCTGGGTTGCCGATCACGTTGGTCTCATTGCGGGCCTCACCGGGTCACATTTGTGGCTTACCGTCCTTCCCACGGTAGTCGGCTTCGTGCTGTCCATGCCGCTCGGGTATCTCGCGTATACCTATCGCAAGACACACACGGTAATCGTCGGAGGTACAAGCCTTTTCTATACCATCCCGTCGCTGGTGCTTTTCGTGCTTTTGCCGAGGATACTGGGCACGCCCATACTAAGCCCGGTGAACGTCGTCGTCGCATTGACGGTGTATACCATCGCATTGATGGTGCGGGTAATCGCTGATGGCCTGTCCGCGGTCCAGCCCGATACGATCGACGTTGCGCATGGCATGGGGTTCACGCGGGCCCAGACCTTTTTCAAGGTGGAGTTGCCGATTGCCATCCCGACTATTGTCGCGGGCTTGCGGGTAGTGGTCGTTTCCAACATTTCGATCGTGACCGTGGCCGCCCTCGTCGGCATCAGCCAGCTCGGTTCCCTTTTCACCATGGGATTTACGCGCAGGTTGCTGGTTCCCATCATCGTCGGGCTCATCGTTTGCACCTTGCTGTCGATCATCCTTGACCGGCTGCTCGTGATGGCGGGGCACCTGCTGACGCCCTGGGACCGGCGGGGAGCGATGTAATGGACATCATCCAGTGGCTGGCCGACAGCGCGAATTGGCATGGCAACGATTCCATTCCGTTCCAGGTGTTGATGCACCTGGCGTATACCTTCGAATCGCTTCTCATCGCCTGTGTCATAGCCATTCCCCTCGGTGTCTACATCGGCCACACGGGCAAGGGCGAGAAGGCGATCATGGGCTCGGCGAATGCCCTGCGCGCCTTGCCGACGCTGGGAATCCTCATATTGCTGGTATTGCTGATCGCCCCGTTGATCTACAACAGCCTGGCATTCGTCATTCCGGCGCTGATCGTGCTGATTCTCCTGGCCATACCACCCATACTCGGCGGGGTCGTGAGTGGAATAAGGTCCATTGACCGGTCGGTCGTGGACGCGGCGCGTGGCATGGGCTTTTCCACGACGCAGATCGTGGTCGGAATCGAGCTGCCCTGCGCCATGCCGTTGACGCTCTCGGGCATTCGGGCGGCGACCCTCCAGGTGGTATCCACGGCGACTGTGGCGGCCTATGTGTCGCTGAACGGGCTTGGCCGCTTCATCATTGATGGCCTGGCCGGGCGGAACCTCGGCGAAACGGCGGGCGGCGCCATTCTCATAGCCGCGTTGGCCATCGTGCTCGAGTTGTTTTTCGTTGTTGTTACGCGGTACATGGTATCGCCGGGCCTTACACGGCGGATCCCGTTCCGATTGGCCCGTGGCCACAAATAGACGCGCGAGCCTGACTGGGTCCTTGTGATGTGCAGTGATTT
>CAYOEF010000241.1:0-3787 GCA_964402805.1 uncultured Rhodanobacteraceae bacterium
TGGGCGGGACCGCGGCCCCAATGGGCGTAGGGGCACGGCGTGCCGTGCCCTCACGGCGTGCCGTGCCCTGGGTTAGTCCCGCCCTGTGGTACAGCTTCCAGTACCCGGCAGGTTTCACCTGGCATATGGTCCATCAGCGTATGAAAACAGCTTGGACTAAACTTGGTTGCGGTACCGTTTGGATTTGAGTTGGCGTCCAGGATTGGATCCCTTCCAGAACGGTGCCGCAATGCTTTGCGCGGGGCCGAACCGACGCCAGCGATGAAAATACGCCCGACGGCTAATCATCGCCGTGGCCATGGTGACGCCAGTGGCCGCCGTTGTTCCAGTTGCCGTGACGCCAATGCTCGCGGTGAACGCGGTAGTTGTGGCGATCCCACCCATAGTGCCGGTAGCCGCCGTAGCGGTGGACCACGTAGACGTCGCGCAGGTAGGGACGTCCGACGTCCAGAACGATGCGAACCCCGCCGACCCGCACGTCGCCGCGCAGGGCCAGGGGAAGACTGACGCCGGTGCGCCATCCGCCGTCACCCAGCCAGAACCACAGCCGGGTCGCAGGCTCGTAGTAGATGCGGGCGGCCGGGTAGTACACGTAATGATGGGCGCGCCAGCCGTTTGCCGGTGCCCACGGGGGTGGATTGGCCAACGCGGGCGATACCGCCATCGTGCCGCCCACGGCCAAAGCCAAAGCTGCGATCAAGTGTGTGACCTTCATCGTCATGGTCCTCTAAATCATGAACCGGCCGGTACAGGATATGCCCGTTGACCTGAACGGCAGCGAGCCGGATCGGGGCCCGGTGTCACTCAAGGCCCGCGCGCCTGGCTGCCCGATGGCGACTTGGGCGCGGCATCGGCGAACGCGGGCAAGGTCATGCAATGTTCGTAGACGGCCATCACCCGCGCATACGCATCGAGCGGACAGCCGGCGCGCTTGGCGTTCGCGACCTGCGGCACCAGGCAGCAATCGGCAAGGGAGACATCCGCGCCGAGACAGAACGGTCCCGAGCGGGCGCGCCCCAGCAAGGCCTCCAGGGCACGAAAGCCCTCGGCGATCCAATCGTGGTACCAGGCATCCTGGCGACCGGGGTCGAGCCGCCACTGGTTCGTGAAGTAACGCAGCACACGCAGCCCGTTGAGCGGCTGGATGTCGCACGCGATCAGATTGGCGATCTCGAGGACGCGCGCCCGCTGGTGCAGGTCCTGCGGGATCAGGCGCGGGTTGGGGTATTTGGCATCGAGATAATCGATGATCGCCAATGACTGGCCGAGGCGGAACCCGTCGTCGTCCAGCAATGGCACGCATGCGGCCGGGTTTTTCGCCATGTAGTCCGGCTTGCGCTGCTCGAGGGCGATCAGGTCCACCGGAATGGCGTGGGCGTCAAGTGACTTGAGATTGAGTGCAATACGTACCCGATACGAGGTTGAACTGGCGGAATAGTTGTAAAGGTCCATGGTGTGATATCCGAAGCGGCTGCCGGATATTGACGCCGGCGACGCCTGCCAGGTTTGCCGCGTCATGCCGGCGTGGATCCGCCTGGCGTCCGCGGCCCATGATTGCGGGGGCCGTCATGAAAACAGGGCGCGGCCACCCGCAAGCGGGGTTCCTTCAGCGCTGACCCGATCCCCCGCGTTCGGCCGCTGCAAGCTGCGCGTGCACCACCACGAGTGCCGTCATGTTGACGATCCGGCGTACCGTGGAGCTGGTGGTGAGGATGTGCACGGGGCGGGCGGCGCCGAGCAGGACCGGGCCGATGGTGATGCCGTGGCTGCCGGTCATCTGCAGCAGGTTGCAGGCGATGTTGCCGGTATCGAGGTTGGGCGTGATGAGGAGGTTGGCTGTCCCTTTCAGCGTGGAGTCGGGGTGGGCCTTCATGCGGATGGCCTCGGACAGCGCCGAGTCGGCGTGCATTTCCCCGTCCATTTCCAGGTTGGGCGCACGCGCGGCGATCAGCTGCCGGGCCGCGGCCATCTTGCGTGAAGACGTTGTCGGGCGACTGCCGAAGTTGGAGTGGGACAACAGCGCCACCTTGGGCACCACGCCGAACCGGCGAACTTCCTCGGCCGCCAGGATGGTCATGTCCGCGATTTCCTGCGCCGTGGGATCTTCGTTGATGTGCGTGTCACACAGGAACAGCGTTTGCGTCGGAAGCAACAGCACGTTCATCGTGGCAAACACGCCCGCGTTGGGCTTGAGCCCGATGACCCGCCGCACGTATTTGAGCTGGTTGATGAAGCGGCTGGCCGTGCCGCACAGCATGGCGTCCACGTCGCCGCGCTCCAGGAGCATCGCGCCAATGAGCGAATTGTGTTTGCGGATCATGGCCTTGGCGACGTCAGGCGTGACCCCCTCGCGGCTGTTGCGCTTGTAATAGGCGGTCCATATTTCGTTGAAGCGCGGATCGTCTTCCGGGTTCACGATCTCAATGTTCCGACCCTGCTCGAGATGCAGGCCGAACTTGCGGATGCGCATCTCGATGACCGCGGGCCGGCCGATGAGCACCGGATGGGCGATTTTCGCCTCGACCACCGTCTGCACGGCGCGCAGCACGCGTTCGTCTTCGCCATCGGCGTAGATGACGCGCTTCGGATCGGCCTTGGCGCGTTCGAGCAGCGGGCGCATCAGCTGTCCGGAGTGGTACACGATGCTCAGCAACGACTGGCGGTAGGCATCCATGTCCTCGATCGGGCGGCGTGCCACGCCCGAGGCGGCGGCCGCTTGCGCCACGGCTGGCGCGATGTTGAGGATCAGGCGTGGATCGAACGGCTTGGGAATGATGTACTCGGGCCCGAAGCTGAGGTCCTGGTCGGCATAGGCGCTGGCCATTTCGGCACTCGGTTCGGCTTCGGCCAGGGCGGCGATCGCCTTGACGCAGGCCAGCTTCATTTCCTCGTTGATGACGCTGGCGCCGCAGTCCAGGGCGCCGCGGAAAATGAACGGAAAGCACAGGACGTTGTTGACCTGGTTGGGGTAGTCGGATCGACCCGTCGCCATGACGCAGTCCGGACGCGCCGCCTTGGCATCCTCCGGGCGGATTTCCGGGTCGGGATTGGCCAGCGCCAGGATGAGCGGGCGCTCGGCCATCGACCGCACCATGTCCTGGGTCAGCACGCCGGGGGCGGAACAACCCAGGAACACGTCCGCGCCCTTGCACACGTCGGCCAGCACGCGCGCGTCGGTGTCCTGTGCATAGCGCGCCTTGTTGGACTCCATGTGTTCGTCGCGCCCTTTCCAGATGACCCCCCGTGAATCGACGACGAAGATATGCTCGGGGCGGATTCCGAGCTTCACCAGCAGGTCCAGGCACGCGATGGCGGCGGCGCCCGCGCCTGAGCACACCAGTTTCGCGTCGCCGATTTGCTTGCCGACCACCTTGAGCCCATTCAACACGGCGGCCGAGGAAATGATGGCGGTGCCGTGCTGGTCGTCGTGAAACACCGGGATGTTCATGCGCTCGCGGAGCTTCTTCTCGATGTAGAAGCACTCCGGCGCCTTGATGTCCTCGAGGTTGATGCCGCCGAGTGTTGGTTCCAGCGCGGCGATGATGTCGACCAGTTTTTCGGGATCGGTCTCGGCCAGTTCGATGTCGAACACGTCGATGCCGGCGAATTTCTTGAACAGGCAGCCCTTGCCCTCCATCACCGGTTTGGCCGCCATCGGTCCGATGTTGCCAAGGCCCAGCACGGCGCTGCCGTTGGTGACCACGCCGACGAGGTTGCCGCGCGAGGTGAAGCGCGTCGCGGCGGCCTCGCCCTCGGCGTGGATCGCCATGCTTGCCGCGGCTACGCC
>CAYOEF010000242.1:0-3758 GCA_964402805.1 uncultured Rhodanobacteraceae bacterium
TACAGTAGTACCGGTTGCCGGATCAACCGCGAGGTGGGTGCCATGTTCATTCTTCCCTTCATTGCCGCGTTGATCGTCTCGGGCGCCTGTGCCTGGTGGCGGTTCGGCTTGCGCATCTGGACACCGGCCACGGCGGCGGCGATCGTGGTCGTCGGCCTTGCGCTGCACGTGACGGTGGCCTGGATCGTCACCCTGGTGGTGTTTGCCATCATCACCGTGCCGCTCAATATTCCCTTCGTGCGCCGCCGTTACATCAGTTCGCGGCTGTTGGCACGCCTCGCCGGCGCCGTGCCGCGGCTTTCGGACACCGAGCGCATCGCGCTCGAGGCGGGCACCGTCGGCTTCGAGGGGCAACTGTTCTCCGGCAAGCCCGACTGGCGCGTATTGCTCGACCAGCCCGTGCCGCAGTTGTCCGGTGAGGAAAAGGCGTTCCTGGACGGGCCGGTCGAAGAACTTTGCGCCATGCTCGACGACTGGCAGATCACGCACGAGCTGGGCGACCTCCCGCCGGCCGTGTGGGAATTCATGAAGAGCCGCAAGTTCTTCGGCATGATCATCCCGAAAAAATACGGCGGGCTGGAATTTTCGGCACTGGCCCACTCGGCGGTTCTGCAGAAAGTCGCCAGCCGTTCGACGACAGCCGCGTCCATCGTCGCGGTTCCCAATTCGCTTGGTCCCGCCGAGCTGCTGCTGCACTATGGCAGCGAGCAACAGAAAGACCATTTCCTGCCGCGCCTGGCCGATGGGCGCGAGATTCCCTGCTTCGCGCTGACCGGGCCGCATGCCGGGTCCGATGCCACCTCCATTCCCGATTACGGCATCGTCTGCAAGGGCGAGTGGCAGGGCGGCAACGTGCTCGGGGTACGCCTGACGTTCGACAAGCGCTACATCACGCTGGCGCCGGTGGCCACGATCATCGGCCTGGCGTTTCGCATGCACGACCCGGAGCACTTGCTGGGAGACGTGGAGGACGTGGGCATCACGCTGGCCCTGTTGCCGCGCGAAACGCCAGGCCTCGAGATCGGGCGGCGTCATCTGCCGCTGGACAATCCGTTCCAGAACGGTCCCGTGCGCGGCACCGACGTGTTCGTTCCCATGTCGACGCTGATCGGCGGCGCGGACATGGCCGGCCAGGGTTGGCGCATGCTGGTCGAGTGCCTGTCCGTGGGGCGCGGCATTTCGCTGCCGTCGAATGCCGTGGGAGGCGCCAAAATGGCAGCCGCGGCGACGGGTGCCTATGCGCGCCTGCGGCGTCAGTTCGGCATTTCCATCAATCATTTCGAGGGTGTGGAAGAGGCCCTCGCGCGTATCGCCGGACACACCTATGCCGCCGCCGCATTGGCGCGCGCGCTGGCGGCGGCCGTCGATCGCGGCGAGAAGCCGGCGGTTTCCTCGGCCATTGCCAAGTATCACGCCACGGAATGGGCGCGCATGGTCATCAGCGACGCCATGGACGTGCACGGTGGCAAGGGCATCCAGCTTGGACCGTCCAATTACCTCGGGCGCGCCTGGCAGGGTGCGCCCATCGGCATCACGGTGGAAGGCGCCAACATCATGACGCGCAGCCTGATGATCTTCGGGCAGGGTGCGATCCGTTGCCATCCCTACGTGCTCAAGGAAATGCAGGCCCTGGAGATGGCCGAAGGGCCGGCGCGGCTGCGCGCGTTCGATCGGGCGCTGTTCGGGCACGTCGGTTTCGGCATTTCCAACGCGTTGCGTTCGCTGTTGCTGGGCGTGACGTGCGCCAGCATCGGCAAGGTGCCGGGGGATGCGTTCACGCGCCACCATTACCGCCTGCTCAATCGCTATGCGGCGGCGCTGGCCCTGTGTGCCGACGTCTCGATGGGCATTTTGGGTGGCCGGCTCAAGTTCATGGAAAAGCTGTCGGCGCGGCTGGGTGACGTGTTGAGCCACCTGTTCGTGGCCAGCGCGATGTTGAAGGCTCACGCGGATGCCGGCCGGCCGGCGTCGGACCGGCCGCTGCTCGACTGGTCGCTGCGCAACGGCGTGTGGGAGATGCAGGCGGCACTGGATGGCGTGATCCGCAATTTTCCGGTGCGCCCGGTTGCCTGGCTGCTGCGCGCGCTGGTGTTTCCGCTGGGCCGGCACGCGGTGCCCCCGGCGGACGAGCTTGGCCATCGCGTGGCCAATGTGCTCACGACCCCGGGGGAGGCACGCGGACGGCTGATCGCCGGTGCGAGCCTGGTCCCGTCCCGGCACAACGTCGCGGCTCGCCTCAACGCCTTGCTGCCGGAGCTGGTTGCCGCCGAACCGGTGCTGCGCAAGCTGGGCAAGGCCCGGAAAGCTGGCGATTTGAAAGCCCTAGACCGTGCCAGCCAACTGGCCGAGGCGCGCGACAAGGGCATTCTCAGCGACGATGAACATGCCATGCTGGAGCGGCTGGACGAGGTCGGCGCCGAGTTCATCGGCGTGGATGATTTCGACGGCGCGGAACTGCAGGCGGCCGTGTCACGCCCGGAGGCCGCGCCGGGCAGCCTGCACGTCGTGTAGCGTGGACATGATGGCGGGTGCGGCAGGACGTCCCCGGGACCGCGCGCCCGGGCCCGTCATGGCCGTGCGTTGTGCTCGCGCGTGGCGTGGAACGTCACTTGCGGCCAGCGCTCCTGGGCCAGTTGCAGGTTGACTTGCGTGGGCGCCAGGTAGACCAGGGTGTCGGCCGCGTCGAGCGCCAGGTGCATGGCGTTTTTCTCGCGGAAGTTCTCCAGCATGCGCGCGTCGCTGCACGTCACCCAGCGTGCGGTCTTGACGCTGGCGTTGTCGAAACCGGCATCGACGTTGTATTCGTGCTTCAGCCGGTAGGCGACCACGTCGAACTGCAGCGCCCCGACCGCCCCGAGGACCAGCTCGTTTGACATCAGTGGACGGAAGAACTGGGTCGCGCCTTCCTCGGACAGTTGCGCCAGGCCCTTGGCCAGCGCCTTGGCCTTCAACGGATCGCGCAGGCGCGCGATGCGGAACAGTTCCGGGGCAAAGTTGGGAATACCGGTAAAGCTGAGATCTTCGCCTTCGGTGAAGCTGTCGCCGATGGATATGGTGCCGTGATTGTGCAGGCCGATCACGTCGCCCGGCCAGGCCGTATCCACGTGTTCGCGCTCGGAAGCCATGAAGGTGAGTGCGTTGGCGATGCGCACGTCCTTGGCGGTGCGGGTCTGGTGCATCTTCATGCCGGAGGTGTAGGTTCCCGAGCAGATGCGCATGAACGCCACGCGGTCGCGGTGCGCCGGATCCATGTTGGCCTGGATCTTGAACACGAACCCGGTCAACCGGTCTTCCTGCGGTGAAACGGTGCGCGTGGCGGTGGCGCGCGGTTGTGGCGCGGGCGCGTGTCCGCAGAAAAAATCCAGCAGCAGCTGCACCCCGAAATTGTTGACGGCGGAACCGAAAAACACCGGCGTGAGCCTGCCCGCGAGGTAGGCGTCCTCGTCGAAGGGGTGCGATGCACCACGTACCAGCTCGAGTTCCTCACGCAACTCGTCCAGTGCGTCCTGGCCAATGTGGCGGGCCAGGTCCGGATGGTCGAGACCCTTCACGACCGTGGAATCCTGGCGGGTGAGGTTGTGCCCTGGTGCGAACAGGTGCACTTCGTCCCGCGTCAGGTGGTAGATGCCCTTCAGCCGCTTGCCCATGCCGATGGGCCACGTGATTGGCGCGCAGCCGATGCCGAGCACCGATTCGACCTCGTCCAGCAGTTCGATCGGATTGCGCCCCTCGCGGTCGAGCTGGGTGATGAAGGTCAT
>CAYOEF010000243.1:0-3739 GCA_964402805.1 uncultured Rhodanobacteraceae bacterium
TCGACCAACACCCGCTGAGGTTCTGTGACGACGCACACGAGGCCGTCTCCTGATACAGGCGATGCCGCGTGGCGTAGCGCACGCGCAACCTTCCTCATTGTGGCGATGCCCGATAGATACCGTCATGAATAGCTACGGATATTGCCTCCGAAATATCCGCCTCGCCACGAAGCCGACACACGTACAACGCGAGCATGTAATTGCACTTGACAATTCTGATTGCTTATGCTTATAGTTTGAAAACGATTACAACAAGAAGAGAATACGAAATAAAACACGCATGTGCCCGACGTGACGGAGGTCATGCAATGAATCTCCCGCGCAGAACTATCCGCGTTGCGCCACGTATTTGACGGGCAACACGACACAGCGCGGGCTCCTACGACCCCGTCAGCTTCTCTGGAGGCTTCATCGCGCACGCCGCACTTGTCGTGGTCGACAGTGCCGGCTCGTACCCACCGTAAATATGAATGGTAATGGAGCATTGCTATGTACGAAGTGCCACCACTCAAAAGCCATCTGAAAGCACGCCTGATCGTACTGTTCCTCATGGCGATCGTCATGGGCATGTTGGCCTCTCATCCCAAGGCGTACGCGGCAGATAATGCCAATTTCTGGCAGACGATACAGAAGCAGGGATATATACGCGCTGGAGCGGCGGTTGCGCCGCCCTACGTCATCAGGGACCCGGTAACCGGAAAGTACAGTGGCGTGTTCGTGGACGTGCTGAACGAGTTCGCGAAGGATGTACTGGGGGTCCGCGTAAAATACATAAGTACGACCTGGGACAACGCGGTTGCCGGGCTTCAAGCCAACAGATGGGACGTCGTACTGGCATTGAACGCACGTCCAAAACGCGCACTTTCGATCGTGTTCACCAAGCCGTTGGTCAATTTCGAGATTTCCTTCCTGTACAACAAGAACAACAAAAAACTGGCTGGTGCCGGTACGGCATTCTCCAGTTTTGACAAAAAAGGCGTCATCATGGCGGTTCAGTCCGGGACAGCCCAGGAACATGCACTGGTGCCAAGGGTCAAGCACGCCACGATCAAGGAATACCCGACGATAGACGCAACACGCATGGCAGTGATATCCGGGCGTGCCGATTTGATCGTGGATGGTTCGAAGATCAACAACACCCTGTTGGTTGCGCATAAGGATTGGGCGGTAAACGTGATACCCGAGCCTGCCCTCACGAAGGAAGGAATATCCTTTGCATTCCCTATCTCGGTAACCGCGAATGAGCTGGCTCCCATCAATCTGTTCATTGAAAAGCTGCGGATTACGGGGAAAGCCGCGGAGCTCATGAAAAAGTACAGTGAGACGATCGCCAAGAACGCGGCTTCGGGTTGAACAACGACATGATGATCGTCGGCTGCGCTGACTTAGCGTACGACAAAACGGAGGGGGTGAACGAAAGTCTCCCACCCCCTCCGTAGATTCGCGCCGGTCGAAAGGAGTGGCCAAGTTGACGTATTCAAGCGGAGATAGTCGAATCCTGTGTGTAGACGACCTGCGGGCGAGCTACAAGAATGGCAGCTTGCAGGTTATCAACGGCCTCACCATAAACATGGAACGTTCGGAGCGAATCGTGGTTGTCGGCCCCAGCGGTGGCGGGAAAAGCACGTTGTTGCGTTGCATAATGGGGCTCGAGTTGATCGACGGCGGAACCATCAGTATTTGTGGCGAGGAATACGTATCCCGGCGCAACGGCAGGTACTGCATCAACAGGACACTCCAGAAAAAAGTGGGGATGGTATTCCAGCACTATACGCTCTTTCCACACCTCAACGTTTTGAACAACCTCACCCTGGCTCCTGTTCGTTCCTTGCACGAAGAAAAGGCGAGTGCGATCGAGCGCGCCAGGTCGTTGCTTTCGCAATTCGGCCTTCTCGAAAAGGAGAAAAGCTATCCGTCACAGTTGTCTGGCGGCCAAAAACAGCGCGTTGCGATCGCACGCGCATTGATGCTGAAGCCCGCGCTGATGCTCTTCGATGAGGTCACGTCGGCACTGGATCCGGAGTTGGTGCACGAAGTGACCGACATGCTCATCAATTTGGCCGACAACGGTATGCCGATGATCGTCGTCACCCATGACATGTGGTTTGCAAAAAGGGTGGGCACCCGTGTGGCATTTTGTGCAAATGGAGCCATCCTGGAAGAAGCGCCCCCCAGCGTTTTCTTTTCAGAACCACGGCTGGAGGAGACGAGGCGCTTCGTGAATACCGTATTGGCTCCGGAGTAGATGGTTTCGGCCATGGGCATCGACTTCTTCTTTGCGATAAAGGCGCTCCCCCTGTTCTACAAGGGGCTGCTGGTCACGCTGGAACTGACCTTGTACGCCAGCCTGATCGGCCTGGTGTGCGGCTTGGTGGTGGCCCTGGCAACGATGAGCAAATGGCGCGCCATCAGCATGCCGGCGATTGGATTTGTCGAATTGTTCCGCTGTACTCCCGCACTGGTCCAGGTAGTGTGGATATTTTTCGTGGTGCCGCTGCTGACCGGTCTTTCGATGGGGCCGATACTCAGTTGTACGATTGCCTTGGGCGCGAACATCACGGCCTTCAACGCCGAAGGGTATCGGGCGGCCATTCAGTCCATAGACTCGTCACAACTGGATGCGGCTACCGCATTGGGACTGCCTTGGCACACCAAGGTTCTCCGAATCATCGCGCCGCAGGCCCTCGCGATTGCCGTCCCTGTCCTCATAACGAACGTAGTCAGCATATTTCAACAAAGCTCGCTGGTTGCGCTGGTTGCGGTACCCGAGTTGTTTTTCGTAGCGAAGAAACTGGCATCCAGTACGTATCAACCCGTTGCTGCGTTCACGGTGGTTGGCCTGTTTTATCTCGCTGTCGCGTTGCCTTTGGGCCAGCTCGTCAATTACCTCGAGAGAAGGCGCCTGGTCAAGTTGGGGATATAGGAACGTGGTCCATATATTCGACTACATACTCCAGTTCCGGTACATCCTCGCCAAGGGACTTCTCATGACGGTGTGGATAACCGCGCTGTCGGTATCCATCGGGCTCCTCATCGGATTTGGCATCAGCCTGTGCAGGATATCCAGGTTGCGCATGCTGCGCATTGCATCGTCAGTTTTTGTCGACGTCATCCGTGGACTTCCCGTGCTCGTCCAGCTGTTCTGGGCTTTCTTCGTCATCCCCATTTTGTTTCATGCCAACATTTCATCGCTCACGGCAGCAGTCGCTACCTTGACCATTTATATGGGCGTCATCAGCAGTGAAAGTTTCAGGCTTGCGGCACAAACGATCGGCAGGGAGCAATTCGATGCCTGTTCGGCATTGGGCATGGGTTATTGGACGAGGTCGTTGTTTGTCATTTTCCCACAAACGGCGCTTGCCGCCATTCCTCCGGTAGTATCCAATATCCTTTCGCTCTTCAAGGAGAGCGCCCTTGTATCTGCCTTGGGTGTCGCCGAGTTGATGTTTGTGGGCGAGAACATCGCGCTTCGTACCGCACGGCCATCGATTCTATTATCGATCGTGGCAATCATATACTTCGTGTTCGGATTTGCGCTGGCACGACTGGCCAAATACGCGGAATTCCGCATACGTAAGCGCACCGCACTGTAGGGCGGCCCGAATGGCAGGCGACGCCAATCGGGCATGGGAAGGAACGCCACCCACAACGCGTGGTCGTCGAGGCCTTGTCCGGTCGACCTGAGTCCTTGTCACCCCTTGAGTTCGCAGCCGCCTGGTCCAACGGTCCTCAGTGGAAG
>CAYOEF010000244.1:0-2062 GCA_964402805.1 uncultured Rhodanobacteraceae bacterium
GCCCACACGCGCGAACAACTCGATCGGGCCATCGATGCCTTCACACGCGTGGGCCACAGCACCGGCGTGTTGGCGGCTTGAGCCAGACACCTCTGCAATCCGAACCGGCCCCACGAGGCGCAAAGCACCGAAAAAGGAACCCCGCCGAAGCGGGGTTCCTTTTGTGCATCCTGCACGCTGACAGTACGTGTCAGGGCTTACTTCGTCTGTGCAGGCAACGTCGACTGGTCGACCTGCAGTTCCGTACGCCGGTTCTGGGCGCGACCCTGCTTCGTGCTGTTGGTGGCGATCGGGTGGGTCTCACCGTAGCCGACCGGACCTTCCAGACGGCTGGCGCTGATGCCATGCGACGTCAGGTAGTTGTACACGATCTGGGCACGACGCTCGGACAGGCCCTGATTGTACTTGTCGGTACCGATCGAGTCGGTGTAACCGGCCACTTTCACCTTCAGGTGCGGATAACGCTGCAGCACGTCGACCGCCTGCTTCAGGATGGCCAGCGATTGCGCCGTCGGCTCACGCAGTGTCGGTGCAATGGCGGTTTCACCCTTCTTCGGACGATCGAACTTGAAGTTCACGCCACGCAGGTCGATGACGACCTTCTGCGGGCAGCCGTTCGGGCCAACCATGACGCCGGCCGGCGTGTTCGGGCACTGGTCGACGCAGTTGTTGACGCCGTCGCCGTCGTCATCAAGCTGGTCGCAGGTCGGAGCCGGAGCCTTCGCGACGGGAGCCGGAGCCGGGATTGCACCCAGGCGCATCGCCAAAGCAACGCCAACGCGCCAGTCGCCATAGCCGTTCTCGCTGGAAATGCTGTCGTTGTCGAAGTCGTAGCGGTATGCCGCCTCGACGCGGAAATCAAAGTTCTTGCCGATGTTCTTGGACAGACCGACGCCCAGTTCGGCAGCTGGAGCCCAGCCGTGGTCGTAAGGATTCATATGATAGCTGCCCATCACGCCGGCCAAGGCATATGGACGCCAGGAATCCCAGCTACCCGCATAGAAACGTCCTTCGGCACCATAGCTGTTGTTGGCCCAATGACGGTTGCCATGATCACTGCGGTTGGTGCGGTCGAAGAAGAAGTCCAACGAGAAGTTGGGCGAGAAGAAGCGGCCAACACCGATGCCGTAGTACAGCTGGCTGTTGCCAACGTCGTCACGGTCGCTGTCGTTGAAGTACTGCCCGACTGCCGGGGCGATGTACCAGCGGGTGTCATAGCCCTGTGGCCAGACGCTCTGGCTGGACGCAGTAGTGCCCTGCGTGGAGCCCGAGTCGGTCTGCGCCTGAACGGCAAAAACAGTACCCCCCAGAGCCACCGCAATCAGCAAACACAAGCCCTTACGTTTCATATAGCTCTCCTCTTTCTGATCCGAGCGCCTGCCCGATTCCCGTCGAACATGTGCGCAAGCGAATGATGCAACTTCTCATACGGTGCGCAGAGCCACCACATATCGGCAGCGCCCACGACCAGTGTGTGCCCAGTTTAGCAAAAAACAAACAATTTGGTTACTCGCTTTCAACCTCGTTCACCAAGCGGTCACCATTCACTACACCGCAAACAGGCCCATGAAATCGGCAAGCGGCATCTGGTCCAGTTTTGCCGGATCGGCACAGGCGCTCAGGATCGCATCCACTCGTCGCCCGGGCAAGTGCCCACGCAAGGCGTTTTCGAACTTGGCCAGCAGCACGGGGAGACCTTCCGCGCGACGCCTGCGGTGACCAATGGGGTAGTCGATGCTGACCCTGTCCGTGTGGCCGCCATCGCTGAAAAACACCTGTACCGCATTGCCTATGAAGCGCTTGTCCGCATCGAAATAGTCACGGGTGAACTGCGGGTTCTCACGCACCTCCATCTTGTCGCGCAACGCATCGATGCGTGGATCGGCGGCGACGGCATCGCCGTAATCCTCGGCCACCAGGCGACCGAAGATCAGCGGCACGGCAACCATGTACTGGATGCAGTGGTCGCGGTCGGCGTAATTGGCCAGCGGCCCCGTCTTGTCGATGATGCGGCGGCCCGCTTCCTGGGTTTCGAAGACGATCCTGTCGATGTCATCCAGGC
>CAYOEF010000244.1:2072-3695 GCA_964402805.1 uncultured Rhodanobacteraceae bacterium
CACGTAGCTGCCGAACGGGCGCTCGAACGCGAACGGTTTGCCACCGAAGGCCACATCGTAAAAGCCCCATGTCTTCGCACTCAGCGCGGACGGATACGCCTCGACGCCCCGCTCCACCGCGTTCAGCGCGTGCGTGACGGCGCGCCGACACGCGTCGCCCGCGGCCCAGCTCTTGCGGGGCCCGGTGTTGGGCGCATGCCGGTAGGTGCGCAGGGCGCCGTTGTCGATCCAGCTGTGTGAAACAGCGGCGATGATTTCGTCCTTGCCGCCACCCAGCATGTGCGTGGTGACCGCGGTGGACGCAAGGCGCACCAGGATGACATGGTCCTGCCCGACGCGGTTGAAGCTGTTCTGCAGGGCGTAGCAACCCTGGATTTCATGGGCCTTGATCGCCGCGGTGAGCACGTCGCGGACCGTCGGCCCGACCTTTCCCTGGTGCCGTGCCTTGCGTCCAAGGTAGTCGGCAACCGACAGGATGGCGCCCAGGTTGTCGGACGGGTGCCCCCATTCGGCGGCCAGCCAGGTGTCGTTGAAGTCGAGCCAGCGGATCTGCGTGCCGATGGCGAATGCAGCTTGCACGGGATCGAGTTCATGGCTGGTGCCGGGAACGCGCGCACCACCCGGAAGCACGGCACCCGGTACGACCGGCCCGAGATGCTTTACGCATTCGGGGAAGCGCATGGCCAGCATGGCACACCCGAGCGCGTCAAGCAGCACATGGCGGGCGGTGTCGTAGGCTTCGGTTGACGTGATGCGGTAGTCGACCACGTAATCGGCCACGTCCCGCATGGGCTGATCGGGGTCGGGCCGGCGGGCCGACCGGATATCGACACTCATGGATATTTCCCGCAACGAAAGTATGAGTTTACTGCGCGCATGCCGTTGCGGGCCATTCCCCGCAGGTGGGAGGGTCCATCGAAAAATACAAGCCAGCCGTGGTCTGGCACGCGCCGGCAGTCTTGTTGACCGCAAGCCGTGCGTGTTAAATATGCCGGCACAGGGCCATGACATTCCGACCTGACGGCAGCATGCGGCGGTGAAGCTGCAATGTGCAGCCTTTCACCTGCGCTGCGTTTGATCGGGCCGGTGGGTGGAGGAAGAAGAATGAAAAAGAAAACCGGAATCTGGCGGCTGCTCGGCAACGTGCTGGCCGTCGCGCTTGCGACCTGCCTGGTCGTGCCGCTGGCACAGGCGCAAGGCAAACGTGACTATTACAAGGTTGGCGTGATTACCGCGCTGTCGGGAAGCATGAACTTCGGTGGCAGCGTCACCCATCGCGGTTATGCGTTGTGGGAGCAACAGGTCAACAAGCACGGCGGCATCGAGGTCGACGGGAAGAAGTACAAGGTCAAGCTGGTCTACGCGGACACGCAGAGCAATCCCCAAAGCGCGGCCGCGGCGGTGCAGCGGATGATCACGCATGATGACGTGGATTTCATCCTCGGTCCCTATGCAAGCTCCAGCACCCTGGGCGCGGCGCCGATGACGGAACGCTACAAGGTTCCGATGATCACCGGTTCGGCCGAATCGCCGGACATCTGGAAGCATCATTACGCCTACACCTTCGGCGCCATCCCCGCCGTCGACCGCAGTGCGGATGAAATCATCAATGTGCTGGCCAAG
>CAYOEF010000245.1:0-3691 GCA_964402805.1 uncultured Rhodanobacteraceae bacterium
CGCCTGCGCCGCCACCGCGGCCATGCTCAGCACGTGCGCCAGGCGCCACCAGAACTCGCGTACCCACGACCAGTTGCGCCAGGCGCCAAGGGGAATCAGCACGCAGCCCGCGATGTTGAACACGATGATCGCGAGGTGCAGGAGAAGAACGGCAAGAACGGCCATGCATGTCATGCTCGCGCACTAATCCGCCAAGGTCACGCGGTCATGGGCCATTTCACCACATCGGGTGCCCCCGGGACGTCACCAGTCATCCAGCGGATTCGACCACGTACCTTACAGATATACCGGAGCCGCAATCGGCTGAAGACGTCACAATGCGCCTTGATCCGGTCCACATTGCGCAAATCAAACAAATCCGTGGCCGACCTGGCCGGGCCGGCGGCACAAATACGTGCATTCGATTCACGCCTTGATATTGGTCCCTCGGTGGGTCAGCGCCGGCCGCTCGTTCGCGATCAATCGCGGATCTTGGGGGAAATGCCGCGGTCGCCCGGGTCGTGTTACAGTGCGGCGCCGGCTTGGCTCGTGTTTGTGCTGAGCCACCAAACCGCGGTGCAGTCGCCTTCGACCTCCGTGGACATCCGCAGAGGCGATGAGAATGTATATGAAGCTATTCAAACGCGCTGGCATTCCCTTGGCCAGTGCAATGTTCGGCATTTTCGCCGTGGCCACCTTGTCTGGCGAGGCATCGGCAGCGGTTGCGACAACCGTCAACCAGAAAGCCGCTGCCCTCGTCCCGCAAGACATAAGAGATAAAGGTGTCATCGCGATCGTAACCGACGCCACCTATGCGCCGTTCGACTACATCTCCAAAACGGGAAAGATCGTTGGTTACGACATCGACGTGTCAAATGCACTAGCCGGCATCCTGGGGCTGCATGCGAATTTCACCAACATCAAGTTTGCCAGCATCATTCCAGGCTTGATCGCGCACAAGTACGACATGTCCTTGGCTGCGTTCAGCATTACCAAAAAACGTGAAAAGGTCGTGAATTTTGTCGGGCCGTACTTCATGACGGGAAGTGCGCTTGAGGTGCGCGCCGGCAATCCGCTCCATCTCACCATGAAGCCACTGTCGATGTGCGGCCATGTCATTGGCGCCGGAGCCGCCAGCATCCAGGCGCTGCATATCCTGCCGGAACTGTCGAAAGATTGTACCAGTGCCAATAAGAAACCGATCACGATCAAGGACTTCAGCTCCGGTACCGAAGCCAATCTGGCCTTGGTGAGTGGCCGTATTGACGGCGTACTGGCCGATTCCGGCGCCTCGGCGTACCAAGCCAAGTTGTCGAACGGCCGCTTTGAACTGGCGCCCGGACCAACCTACAAGCCGACGCCTTACGGTATCGCGATGCCCAAAGATTCACCGCTCGAGCCAGCCATCAAGGCGGCGCTGGCGATCATGAAGAAGGACGGTACCCTCGACGAGATAAAGGCCAAATGGTTCGGCACCGACAGTGCAGAAGCCGCCAGCTAGCGAGATTGATGGCATAGTCGACAAGCTTGACCTGCTCCCCCTGAGCCACCGGGTCATGCCCGGGCTCGTCCAACAAGCGGCTCAGATCGTGGCTCGCTTCGCGATCACGATCTAACCTTTCTCGTTAGATTTGTGGTGCACGAGAACGCCAGTACTCGGGGCGACGATGCAGATGAGCGAAGGCTATGACGATGATCACAGCTACTTCTGGCTCATAAATGACGCCGTACGGGAACCGCCGTAACTGACACCTTCGGATGCCGCCACCCAACGAAAACCAAGCCCCGGGAAATTCCTGAACACGTTGAACAGCAAGCCATGCTTCATTCCGGAACTCACTACCCAACCCGGCACGCTCTTTGTTGTAATAGCTGACCGCCTCGTTCAGTTCACGCTGCGCAGGGTGCAACAGCCTGACCTTCAAATGCGCTGGCCCAATTGGGAGAATGCGTCCTCGGCATTTACCGCGCCGAGCTCACCAGATCGATAAGCTGCCATGCGATCCTGCGCCTCCTTGAGCCACAAGGAATCCATAGCTGGATCCGGCTTGTCCAGACTTCCGATGAGCCCCTCCAAGACCGCAGCCCGATCGCCAGGCGAGAGCCGCAAGGCCGCCTGTAGTACTGATTCTGCCGAAGTTGACATGACGTTACCTCCGTACTTTGCAACGACTATTCTACCCTTCAGCCGCCAAGCAAATCTAACGCCAGCCTCTTCCAACATAAGATGAGCCTGAAGGGGTTCTCGTGTTTCCAACATGAGATGAGTCTGAACTGGCCGTATTCGGTCCGAATGTAACAGGCCATCGGACGGGCTTGCGGCGTGTACCCTGCGACCACGTGGATACGTCGAAGCCCCGGATCGGAGTCGTCATCTTCAGGCTTCAGTCATTGGCCAACAATGTCGACCCACTCGCCTGCATTTCCCACCAGCCTCGCGAATGCTGTCGATCGCGGAGGTGGCGGGAGGCTGCGTCGCATCCTGCCGGCCTTGTGGCCTGTTCCCGCGCTCGTGCCGAAACCCGCGTGGTAAATTTCGCCTTGCTTGCCATTCAGCACAGCTCACTGCGGGCCACCCGATCGCGTGTGATCAACGGGTACGCCGGCCTCCGGCCCGTTTGCCGGCGGGGCGCCGGCGCCCCGGGGATCACCGGATCCCGGCGCTGCCGTGGTCGAGGACGATGGTGTTGCGTTCGACGGCGGTCGCCTGGAAACGCACCTCGTCGCCGGCGCCCGTCCACATGTCCACGCGCAAGGTCTCTCCGGGGTAAAACGGTGCGGTGAAGCGCACATCCAGCCACGCCAGACGGTCGGGGTCGAGGCCCGCCAATGTCTTCAGCAGCGCGTGCGCCGCCAGGCCATAGGTGCAAAGCCCGTGCAGGATCGGCCGCGGATAGCCGGCAGCCTTGGCTACCGCCGGGTCCGCATGCAGGAGGTTGGCGTCGCCGTTAAGCCGATACAGAAGTGCGGCCTGCGGTTGTGTCGGCATGGTGCAACTGGCGTCGGGCGCGCGATCCGGTACCGGTGACAGCGCCAGTGGTGGCGCATCGCCCTGCCCGAACCCGCCGTCGGCCCGGCAAAACACCGTGGCTGACGCCGTGGCCAGCAACGTATTGTCACCCGCGTCGCGAATCTCACACTCGGTCACCACAAGCGCGCCTTTCTCCGCGCCCTTGTCCACCACATGCGTTACCCGCGCCTGGGAGGTCACGGTTCCACCCACGGGAAGCGGGCGATGAAAGCGCGTGCGCTGCTCGCCGTGCAACACCTTCACCCAGTCAATACCCGCATCGAGGCCCGGCGTCCAGAACCCCGGATGCATGGCCAGCACCGTGGCCATGGTCGGAAACACCCGCAGGTTATTTTCCAACACGAACCGCAACTGCGCCGGATCCAGCGGATCGGCACCCAGGCCCACACTCAACGCATACAGGATCACGTCGCGGAGTGTGTAGGTTTGGCGTACTGCTTCAAATCGCCAGTTTTTGATGCGGGTGTAGTTGAGGGGCATGGTGGGAGCCACTCCAGTAATCGATCAATGCGAACAACGTCGCGTAATGTGCCAGCGACCTCAGTACTAACGGAGTCAAAAAGGTTACATACCCTACGTGGTGTTCGGGTCCCTAGTACACATATCGGGGAACCATGTTCTTGCAGAATTTGTATGCAACGAAAGCTCACTTACTGGTCAAAACCAATGCTTCAACGCACC
>CAYOEF010000246.1:0-3645 GCA_964402805.1 uncultured Rhodanobacteraceae bacterium
CCCTGATCTATGTCGCATTCAATCACGCCGATGCGCAAACCTTGCGTGGCTGGGCCGTTCCGACCGCGACGGATATCGCCTTTGCCCTCGGTGTGTTGTCATTGCTCGGGCCACGTGTTCCGGCCTCACTCAAAGTGTTCCTGACGGCCCTGGCGATCATTGATGACCTGGGCGCCATCGTGATCATCGCGATCTTCTACGCGACCGAGCTGTCACTGGCCTACCTGTTGGGCGCCTGCATCGTATTGGCGGGCCTGGTAATGCTCAACCGCTGTCGCATACGCGTGCTTTGGCCGTATCTACTGCTTGGCGTGGTGTTATGGGTGTTGGTGCTGAACTCCGGCATTCACGCGACCCTGGCGGGCGTGGCGCTGGCCCTGGCCCTTCCCATCGATGCAGTGACCGAGCGCACCAGCAGCACGCGTGTGCCCGGCTCGCCGTTGCTGCGCACGGAGCATGCATTGCAGTCCGTGGTACCGTTCCTGATCCTGCCGATTTTCGGTTTTGCCAATGCAGGCGTGTCTTTTGTCAGTGTCGGCCTGGGCCATTTGGTGACGCCGGTGACACTGGGCCTTGTCGGCGGTCTGCTGTTCGGCAAGTTCATCGGCGTGTTTGGCTCGGCGCTGGTGATGGTGAAACTGGGCTTTGCGCGATTGCCGGTGGGAGTGAGTTGGTTGCAGATGGCTGGCATTGGCACCCTTTGTGGCATCGGCTTTACCATGAGCCTGTTTGTCGGGCTACTGGCGTTTTCCGGCCACGCACTGCTGCGCGAAGAGATGAAAATCGGCATTCTGGCAGCGTCACTGATGGCGGGTACGGCTGGATGGTTGATTTTGCATTTTTCATTTCGTCCAAATGCTGGACCATGACCCAGTCAACAACCGCCATGCGAACCATGCGCGGTGTGATGAGCGACCATGCGTGCGGCCACCGGCGTTGGCAAAGTAGCCCATTAATGCACCACGGTATCTTTCATTCACAGTGAGAGGAAGCTGACCAGTGAGGTTGATGAAACTGGATCGCACGACGCGATTGATCATCATCAGCGTGGTATTGGGCGTGGTGGGCGCACTTGGCGCTCAACTGTTCCTGTTCTTGTTGCACCTGATGGACGTCCACGTCCTCGCCTCCCTTGGTCACTATCACACGATCAACGTAGCCAGTGCGCATGCGATGGGCGTGCCACCCAAACCGTTCACCCACTGGTACTGGTGGGTACCGGTGGCAACCACGTTGGGTGGCTTGGTCGCCGGTGCGTTGATTTACTGGCTGGCGCCTGAAACGGAAGGACATGGCACCGACGCCACACTGATCGCTTTTCACCGCAACAACGGGCGCATGCGCACCCGGGCGCCATTCGTCAAGATCATCGTCAGTGCGATCACCATCGGCTCCGGCGGCTCGGGTGGCCGCGAAGGGCCGACCGCCCAGATCGCATCCGGCGTGGGTGCGATAGCGGGCTCATTGCTCAAACTTCCCGACGACGAACGCCGACTCGTGATGCTGATTGGCATGGCCGCCGGGCTGTCAGCCATTTTCAAAAGTCCACTGGGCACGGCAATCTTCGCCGTGGAAATCCTTTACTCGCGCATGGCGTTTGAAGGTGGCGCACTCATTTACACGTTGATCTCGGCTGCTGTCGCTTACGCCATCACCGGGGCTTTTTCAGGTTACACGCCGCTGTTTCTGCTGCCGGCGTCCCAGCGGGTTGTGCAACCCGAAGACCTGGTGTGGTTCGCCCTGCTCGGCATTCTCGCGGGTGGTTTGGGCGCCTTGCTGCCGAGCGTGTATTACCGCATCCGGGACGCGTTCGCGGAAATCAGGATTCCGAACCATTTCAAGCCCGCGATTGGTGGGTTGGCCGTAGGGCTGATCGGTATCGCCGTGCCACCAGTCATTGGTGGCGGTTATGGTTACATGCAATTTGCCCTGCAGGGCGGCACCGGGCTCATGGCCTGGGTGCTGTTGCTGTTTTCACTGGGCAAGGTGCTCACGCTATCGCTCACCATCGGCTCCGGCGGTTCGGGTGGCATGTTCGGACCAACACTGTATGTGGGAGCGATGTTGGGTGCCGCCTTCGCGGCGTCACTGAATCTGCTGCATCTGGACGTAGATTCGTCGTGGCTGGCCGTGGTTGGCATGGCGGCGGTGTTTGCCGGTGGCGCACGTGTACCGATCGCTTCCATGGTGATGGTGATCGAGATGACCGGCGGATTCCAATTGATCATGCCCACCATGATCGCCGTCGCGCTGGCCTTCATCGTTCAAACGGCCCTGACCCGTCACGCGAAATACCCTACCATCTACGAAGCCCAGATACCGACGCCTGCACAAAGCCCCGTGCATCGCAAGGCATACTACGAGGCAACCGCGGACATGCTGCGACGCCAGGAAGTACAGCTCGATAGCGATATTCTGTCCAGCGAACTGCATGGAGCGCTCGCCCGTGGCGAGGGCATTCCACTTACCCGCTGCAGCGAGCAACTTTACAGTCTCGCACTGGCGCCGGGTTCTCCGGTAATCGGGAGCGAAGTGCGCAGTCTCGGTCTGGCAGACATGAGGGTGCTCATCGTGGGACTGATCCGTGGTGAAAGTGACATCGTGCCGCATGGCGGTACTCGATTACAGGCGGGCGATCAATTGCTGGTGGCTGCCGGGAGTGAAGGCATGGCCAAATTCCGCACGCTGGCCGCCCCGCCCAGCGACGCGGAGCGTGACACTGGCTGACTCGAACCACCCAGCAGACAAATCGTTTCAATCGCGCAGGTATTCCCGGGGCATCTCGCGCCTGCGACGGATGCGGTTTTTCACGGCCGCGTGGGACAGCCGCAACGCCTCGGTCATCTCGCCGATGAGATACCCGTCGATGTCACGCAGGATGATCGCCTCACGATATTTGGCGGCAGCGCTTCCAATCACGGTGACGAGCTGATTCGGGGCGCAATGAGCATGCACCTCGCCATCGCTCCGTTGCCCAATTACCTCGCCCCTTTCGTCGTCTCCAACATAGGGTTATTCGCTCGCAAGCAAGGTTCATTGCTCGACAGTGGCGCGTCTTTCGCCCGGGAGCCACACATCACACACCGTCGCGGCTGCACGGGAAGTTCAGGAGTCGGCCCCGCCGGTGACCGTCCCTCATGGATACCCCAAACCCAGTTGGTTCTTCGTTATCAACTGCCGTGTTAGCAGCCGCGAATCCAGCGTCGGCGCGCGCCGCCTGGTGCAGGCGTGTTGCCGACGTGGCCCGAACCCGAGACGTACTGCGCGCCGCTCACGCGTGCCTTTGGCCGCGATCCTGGCAAATGCTTTCCGTGTAGCCGTAACCGGGTGGGTGTCCGTGCTCCACGTGTGGGGCCCGTTATGGCGGGTGGCGACAGGCTGGCGAGCAGATACGCCACGGACTGACGGGCCCGTGTGCGCATTCTGCGATCGTTTGACAGTCCCAAAATATCATCCTACGATAACGTCGTGCGATGTTAACGGTGATTCCAACGAACACGGGCACCCAGCCGAGCGTCCATGCCTTGCGCATTCAAGACGCATGAATTCACGTCACAGGGTTCGACAGCACACGATGAACGCACTCGACCTGTACCGTTGGATGGTGGTCAGTCGCCAGCTTGAATCGGCGCTGTGCGAGGCGAA
>CAYOEF010000247.1:0-3640 GCA_964402805.1 uncultured Rhodanobacteraceae bacterium
CCATCCGGGACGCCACCGGCACCAGCGACCCCATCACCCTGCTGGTGCGCGAATTTGACACCTACAAGACCCTCGACGTCACGTATCACGACGGCCTCAGGTACCCCAGTCTCGAACGCCTCGACGACGCCCCGGATTACCTGACCGAGCTTTACGCGGCCAGGAGTTAAGTGGCTTGCCACGCGGGATGGAATCGTCTCGTCGGACGATTCGCGCCACCCCCCGTGCGCGGGCGGAGTGCGGGCGGCGGGGAACGGGGTCTGCAGTTGCGCATTCGGGCTTGCGCGCAGGCCCGATTGTGGCTATCGTCGCGCCAATTTCCAGGGAATGCCGACACGCGCACCACAAGTCCCGCGCATGCCGGATCGGTGGGGTTTTTTTGCCGGGGAAAGGACCCATGTAAGCACCCGACAGCCTGCTGCCTGTCGTCACGCCAAGCTGGCCACCATGCCCCCGCGCATCACCCATCCCAAGCCGTGCCTCGCCCCGGCGCATGCCGCGTTCGTCGTGGCGGCGGCGCCGCGCAAGACGCGTCCGTTCGCCATCCTTGCGGTGGTCTCGCTGGCACTCCTGATGAGCTCGCTGGACCAGACCATCGTCGCCACGGCGCTCGATGCGCTGCAACAGGGGCTCGACACCTCGGTCACCTGGGCAAGCTGGACGATCACGATCTATTCGCTTGGCCTGATCCTCATGCTGCCCGTGGCCGGCAAGCTGAGCGAGCGCTTCGGACGCCGGCGCGTGTTCCTGGCATCGGTCGGCGTATTCGCGGGCGCGTCCCTGTGTTGCGGCCTGGCACCCAATATCTACGTGCTGATCGCGCTGCGCTTCGTGCAGGCGATCGGCGGCGCCGGCTTCACCCCGGCAGCCACCGGGATCATCGTCGATCATTTCGGCCACGGCCGCGACAAGGCCCTGGGCATGTTCGGGAGCATCTTCTCGGTCGGGGCCATGATCGGTCCGATCTTCGGCGGATTGTTCGTGGCCTATGGATCCTGGCGCGGGATTTTCTTCGTCAACGTTCCGATCACCGTGTTGCTGGGAGTGCTTTGCCTTTATTTCGTTCCAGCCGACCCGCCAATGACTGACGCCCCCCGGGAGCGCTTCGATTTCGGCGGCCTGGTCACGCTGGGCATCGGCATGTTGGGCCTCATGGCCACATTCAGCGCCATGGGCGAGGGTGGTGGCGTGTTCGAACCGGCGGCCATCGTGCCGGCCATCGTCGCAGCCGCGGCCTTCACCGCCTTCGCGCGCCATACGGTCCATAGCAGCCATCCGTTCATCCGCGCACGTTTCCTTGCGGGCCGGGGCTTCGGTGCGGTCAATATCATCAACGTCATGGGCGGCATGGTGATCGGCCTGGTCGCCCTGGTACCGTTGTACGCCGCGACGCGCTACCACATCCCGGCGCTTGCCTCGGGTACCCTGCTCACCGCCGAGGGCGCCGCATTCATCGTGGTATCGACGATCGCAACCATGGCCTTGCGCCACAGCGGCTACCGCCTGCCGGTGGCGGCGGGAACCGGCGTGATCATGCTTGGCATCGTGGCGCTGGCCGTCAATCCAGGGTGGATGTCGCCCTACGCGTGGCTCGTCGTCGCCACCAGCATCGTCGGCGCCGGCGCCGGCCTGTCGTCGCCAGCGACGCGCAACGCGGGCCTGCAACTGGCACCGCAAAACGCACCCACGCTCGCCGCACTGCGCACTCTGTGCTTCCAGATAGGATCCATAGCGAGCATCGCCGTCACCACCGCCGTCATCGCCAGCGCCGGCCACGCCAGCAGCGGCCATGTGTACAGCTACGTCGGCTGGGTCGTGGTCCTGCTGGTGTTGAGCCCGATCATCGCGCGCATCCCGGAGCACCACGGCGCGTGGTGAAGCGCACCCGGCAGGCATCAGTCCGCCGAAGTTGCGTTGGAACTACTGCTACAATCCGCCGCCATGCACCTGCAAGCGCCTGTAGGCCAGCTGGCCCCGCAGGGGCGGAGGGCAGGATGCCCGGAGTCATCCCGCCAGGCGGCAGCGCCTAGCGCTGCTGGTAGAATGCGCGGCACACAAGAGCAAAGCGCCTGTAGCTCAGCTGGATAGAGTATCGGCCTCCGAAGCCGAGGGTCGTGGGTTCGAATCCCGCCAGGCGCGCCAAATCAGTGCTTGTGGGTCTACAGGCACCGATGGCGTGGAACGGTGACCCGCATCCACGTTCCGGCTGTTTGACCACTACCCGTGTTTGGACACCGAAGATGTTTCGGGCACGAATGTCCGCTTGATGCCCGTGTCGTACCCGGGCAAATTCGAGTCTTCAGATTTTGACCTTTGGCGCAACGCCCGGTTTTGAAGCCCACTCGCTGTGGCTGGCGCAATGTTCTTTCCGTGCGCGCCGGTGTGGGTCAGGCAAGGGTGTTGACCCACGCCACCTCCTGTTTAATGATCCTCGGCATCGGCCTTGCGTAGGGGGCAATGGCCATCGGGTGCGCAGGTGGGGATCACGGGAGCATGGCCAATCCGTTCTTCGAACATCCAATCCTGAACTCCCCGTACACGTACCCGACGCGGTACTGGGAGCTCGATACTGACGGCCAGCCCACGCAACAAATCCTGGAAAACCGACGCCCCGCCGACTTCGTTACGCCCATTCCCAAGCCCAGACATCAAGCTGGACAGGGCAACCTTGCGCTCGATACCGAAACCGGCCTGTCGGGCGAAAGCCAGCAATACGCCCAGGCCGCAATCATCCGCCAGGTGCGTGCGGCAGTCGATCGTTGGCGCCATCTGCCGGAAGCCCAGTGGCGGGTCTCGCCGGAAACCGCCCGCCTGTTGCGTCATTGGCGGTACCACCAATTCAGCAATCTGCGTCCCTTCTTTTGTCAGGTCGAGGCCGCGGAAACCGCGATTTGGCTGACCGAGGTCGCGCCGGAAATCGGCAAGGCCGGTACGGCCATCCTCGCACACATGGCCGACGCCAACCGTGATGCCAACCCCGAGCTTTCGCGGCTTGCGCTGAAGCTTGCCACTGGCGCCGGCAAGACCACTGTCATGGCCATGCTGATCGCATGGCAAACCATCAATTCACTGCGTCATCCGGCGAGCAAGCGATTCAGCCGCGGGTTTCTCGTAGTCACACCGGGCATCACCATCCGTGACCGCCTCCAGGTGTTGTTGCCCAACGACCCGGCGAGCTACTACCGGGAGCGCGAGCTGGTACCGCCGGAAATGCTCGGCGACGTGGCGCGCGCGAAGATTGTCATCACGAATTACCACGCCTTCATGCGGCGTGAACGCACGCAGATTTCCGCGGGTGGTCGGGCTTTGTTGAAGGGCCGCCATGGCGCTGCAGCACCGCAGACGAGGGAAACCGAAGGGCAGATGTTGCAGCGGGTCATGCCCGAACTCATGGGCATGCGGGACATCTTTGTAATCAATGACGAGGCACACCACTGCTATCGCGAAAAACCGGCCGACGACACCGATTTTACCGACGACCACGGTAACCAACTCAAGGGCGCCGAGTTGACCGCCGCCAAGACACAGGCGGCCAAGGACAACGAAGCGGCGCGCGTGTGGATCTCGGGCCTCGAAGCGGTCAATCGGAAGCTCGGCGTCAGCCGTGTATTGGACCTCTCTGCAACGCCCTTTTTCCTGC
>CAYOEF010000248.1:0-3639 GCA_964402805.1 uncultured Rhodanobacteraceae bacterium
AAAGCGCTCTGCCCGGCGCATCAACGCAAAGGCATTGCCGTAAAACTGCCGGTTGTCCAGAAACTCGTCGCGCACCGTGCCCCGAAACCGCGCCACCTTGAGCAGCAACTGCGGAAAGTCCGGCAGTGACGTCTCGCCCTTGCAGAACAACACCACCGCCGCGCGCGACAGCGCACCGTTTTCCGTTAGCAAACCCAGCCCGCGCAGAATCTCCCGCGGCTCGCGCGTGCCGGGGTCTTCGATGCGCCCGCGCCGGATGGCCTCCTCCAGCGTCAGCACCATTTCGTGCGCATCGAGCCTTGCCGCATCCCAGCCAGGCGCCGGCTGGTTCTCCCAGCGTTGCACCGCATGCAACTCTTCCAGCAACTTGCGCTGATAGGTTGCCCGCGGCATCACCCGTGTCGTATTCAGCACGCGCTCGTACGGCACACCGCGAAAGCTCGTCACCCGCTCGCTGCGCCCAATCGTCACCACCAGCACTTCCAGCTTCGACTTGAGGCTGACACGTTCCAGCGCCGGAAACAGCGGCGGCTCGAACCCGCGAAACTCCTCGGCCAGCTCTTCCAGCGTCCGATCCGTGACGGTCTGCCCGACGGCCTTGCCAGCCGGCGTCACGCCGAACAGCACGCGTCCGCCCTCGCCGTTGGCGAAGGCGCACAGCGTGCGACAGGCCCGGTTCTTCTCCGCCGTCGATTTCTTGAATTCGAGGGTGGCGGATTCGCCGGCAGCGAGCCAGTCTTTCAGCGGCGCCTTGGTCACGCGAGCACCAGTCCAGGTCGCAAACCCAGTTTGTCTCGAAACTCCGTGGGAATATCCGCCCAGTGCTCCACCAGCAGGTCGACCAATTGGTGACCGTTGACCAAGCCAATCCGTGGGAATCCTTGTTCTACCGCGACCTCGGCAGCCTTCTTCTGAAATTTTGCGGTCGTGATGAATGCCCCTTGACCGCCAAAAGGAATGGCCTGCCGCAATTCGCGCACCGTTTTCACGGAAATACGCTGATCCAGTTTGTACCGCTTCGCCTGTACGAACACCTTGACCTTTGCGAGGTTGGACACGTTGAGCTCACCTTTGGCGTCCACCCCGCCATCGCCCGGTTTGCCGGTTACTTCCGAGCCCTCGAATCCCAACGCTGTCAGGAGGTGCCCGACCAGAATTTCGAATTCCTGTGGGTCGAGTTGAAAAACCTGATCCAGCACTGTGCGATAGGGGTCGTACTTCGCGGGTGGGGCTGCCGGCGCCAGGTCCTCGCGCCCGATTGCTTCAAGGAACTCGCCCCGCTGCGACACCGAAAACACCGTCAGCGATGAGCGCATGGTGTTTTGAAACGGTACGGAGAAGCCACTGCGCGCAAGGGGTTTGTCCGCCCATTCAACCTTGCGGCGCTGCCGATAGTGACAGCCGTCGTCGCCGTCGAAGTGATAATACGAAGGGTCTTCACCGACCTTGCCGTAATACAGCCATTCGGTATCCGCCGCCGGTGTGATTACATAGTCTCCAGCCTTGATGTCCAACAAGAATCGCGCGATCTGCCCGACCTGCTGCCCCACTACGATATTGCTGGTGTCGTCCGGGTACGCATGTTGGTACAGCGGATACAACTCGTCCTTGCTTCGCACCTTCGACAAGTCAACGTCGGACATCCACCCAATCCCCATATAGCCACCGTTGAGGAAGTGCTCGGTGTTGGTACCGAAATCTGCGCGCACGCACCAGACGTCAGTCATCTGTTTCCTCCTTGCCTACGGCATGGTAGCCACGGGTTAGACACCACGCACGGCCGCTTTTCGCGTAGCATGCACGCGGGTGATTGCGGGTGCAGTAGACCAGTCCTGACTTCATAGCGGCAAGCTCCGGCTTTCATGCGGACGCCTCTTCCGCCGTGCTCGCCACTTCTAGCAAATCGAGTTCGCCGCTGAGGAGTTTGGGAAGCAAGGCGTCGCGCAGCCCCGCCAAGGCACGATTCTGCGTCGCTGCGACGTGCATGCGTGCGAAGAGCGGGTCTACGATGCCGCTGAATGCTCGATATATCGGCGAATCCAGCGGCGGCAGTGTGAGCTGAAACTTTTCGAGGCTGCGCGGTGGTATACGTTGCCGGCCGCTCGACCCAGTCATTCGGCCAATCGCAAACCGGCGGAACCGCGAAGTTCGAGCAAGCAGGTAGGCGAAGATACTAGGAATTTCGCCTTGCGGGCGCAGCACTATGTACTCCGTCGAACCCCATCCAACTTCGCCCTTGGCAAGGAAGTCAACGAAAGCTGTTTTGCCGTTCTCCAAACATGGGGTGATGCGAGCAAGCAATGTATCGCCGTTGATGAACTTTGTGCCTGAGGTCATCTCTCGCATGCGCCATGCGGTTGGTGACGGGCCTTGCACGGGCATGTTGGACATCTCCAAGAACGGGGCTAGCGATCCCTTTGCCAGCACTCTTTTCGGGTTGATCGCGATCACATCTGAAAGTGGCGTAACGGTCCAGCCGGTGGGGATTGGGCCGAGGGCGGAGGGTTGGAAGGTGTCGGGGAACAGGTCGGCGATGGCGGCGGGGAGGTTGGGGTCGCGGTGTTCGGCCTTGGCGTGGACGGGGTCGAAGTCGATGAACCAGCTTTTGAACAGGGCGGCGGCCATCTTTTCCAGGGTGCGGTTCATGCGCCGGTTCAGTTCGATCTTGTCGTCCAGGGTGCCGAGGATGTTGGCGATGCGGTGCTGTTCGTCAAACGGTGGGTAATCGATCGCCACTTTGACGAGTTCCGCTTGGCGGATACCTTGTGCCGTCGTGCCGCTCGCTCTTGCGTTCAGTCGCGATCTAGCGGTCTGTGATCGAAGGAAATAGTAGAGGTAGCGGCTGTGCAACACGTTAGCCCGCCCCCGCAGCCCGAACAGCCTTTGGCCGAGTACCAAGTCGGCGTTCCGTCGGACATAAGCCACCTCGCCCAAGGGTGCTTCGGATGTCAGTATGACGTCACCGCGCGCAAGCGATGTCGGCATCCACCGTTTGGCCATTTCATGGTCTACGTAACGTATATCGCTGAGATCGAGTCGACCACCCTTTACGTTCTTCGCGGAAATTACCCGCACACCTCTGGAGGAGAAATCACCGCCGAGCTTCTTGGGCGTCAGCCCGCGATGGTCGATAAGTGTGTCCAGAAGTTCTCCAAGTGGTGCGGTGCGGAACTCACTCGCCATACCCAAGCTCCTCCAGATTGCGGCGGATGGCCGCGTCGAGTTCCTCGGCTTCGGCCATTTGCGCGTAGAGGGTGGCGGTGAGGTCGGCCATTTTTTCCTCGAAGGGGATTCCGTCGTCTTCGATTTCCTCGGCGCCGACGTAGCGGCCGGGGGTAAGGACGTGGTTGTGGGATTGGATTTCGGCGAGGGTGGCGGATTTGCAGAAACCCGGGACATCCTCATAAGGCGACAATGGATTGACTCGCCGCTCCTGCGGCTCGCCCTTCGGGCCGTCAGCTTTGCCGACGTTCGCTCCGGCATCCTGCCTCCGCAGTCGGCTTTCGCCGGAATGACGAGGTGAGTTGTCGGCGGATTTGAGGGGCTGCGGTTCACCGCGCCAGGCGTGGTAGGTGCCGGCAATCTTGGCGATGTCGTCGGCGGTGAGTTCGCGGTGGGTGCGGTCGATGAGGGTGCCGA
>CAYOEF010000249.1:0-3611 GCA_964402805.1 uncultured Rhodanobacteraceae bacterium
CCACCTTGAAGTCCATGTCGCCCAGGTGGTCCTCGTCGCCCAGGATGTCGGTCAGGACGACGAAATCGTCGCCCTCCTTGACCAGGCCCATGGCCACGCCCGCGACGGGCGCGGACAGCGGCACACCGGCATCCATCATGGCCAGTGAGCTGCCGCATACGGAAGCCATCGACGAGGATCCGTTGGACTCGGTGATCTCCGATACCACGCGGATGACGTACGGGAAGCTGTCCATGTCGGGCTTGACCGCCTGCACACCCCGTTTGGCAAGGCGGCCGTGACCGATCTCGCGCCGCTTGGGCCCCATCATGCGGCCGCATTCGCCGACGCAGTAGGGCGGGAAGTTGTAATGCAGCAGGAAGGTGTCCTTCGATTCGCCGACCGGCGCATCGATGACCTGCGCATCGCGCTTGGTGCCGAGGGTCACCGACACCAGGGCCTGCGTTTCGCCACGCGTGAACAGGGCCGATCCATGGGCACGGTCCAGCACGCCGGTGCGTATGGTGATCGGACGGACGTCCTCCAGGCCACGACCGTCGATGCGCGTCTTGGACTTGAGGACGCCATCACGCAGGGTATGGTATTCGATCGTGCCGAATACCCCGTCGATCGCCCCTTTGCTCCAGCCGTGTTCCTCGGCCTGTGCAGCCAACGTGGCTTCGACGTCCGCCTCGAGCGCGGCCTTGGCGTCACGGCGTTCAAGCTTGTCCGTGATCTGGAAGACCTCGGCCAGGCGATTGCCGACGGCACCTCGGACGGCCTCTTCCAGGGCGGTGTCGGCGGGCGGCGCCTGCCAGTTGAAATCCTTGCGGCCAGCCTCGGCGGCGAGCTCGTTGATGGCGCTGATGGCCGCCTGCATCTGGCGATGGCCAAACATGACGGCGCCCAGCATGACCTCTTCGGACAACAACTGGGCTTCGGACTCGACCATGAGCACGGCATTGGCGGTGCCGGCGACCACGAGGTCCAGCTGCGAGTCGGCCAGCTCGCTCACGGTTGGATTGAGCAGGTATTCGCCATTGCGATAGCCGACACGGGCGGCACCAATGGGACCCTTGAAGGGAATGCCGGCAAGAACGAGCGCCGCGGAGGTGCCTATCAGTGCCGGAATGTCGCCGTCGATTTCCGGATCCAGCGACATCACGGTGGCAACCACCTGCACTTCGTTCTTGAAGCCTTCGGGAAACAACGGGCGTACCGGGCGGTCGATCAGGCGTGAAACGAGCGTTTCCTTCTCGGTGGGGCGGCCTTCACGCTTGAAAAAACCGCCGGGAATGCGACCGGCGGAATAGAATTTTTCCTTGTAATCGACGGTAAGCGGGAAAAAGTCCTGCCCCTCGCGTGCCGTCGCGGCGGCAACCACGGCGACCAGCACCTTGGTGGCGCCCATGCTTACCATGACCGCGCCTGAAGCCTGGCGCGCGATTTCGCCGGTTTCGAGCGTTACCTGATGATTGCCGTACTGGAACGACTTGCTTGTCTTGCTCATGAAATTCTCCTCGGAACCGGGTTTCAGCGGCGCAGGCCAAGCCGCTCGATCAACGACCGGTAACGAGGCGAGTCGTTTTTCTTCAGGTATCCCAAAAGGCGCTTGCGCTGGTTGACCAGCTTCAACAGGCCACGCCGGGAATGATGATCCTGTTTGTGGGTCTTGAAGTGCTCGGTAAGGTAGCCGATGCGGGCCGTGAGAAGGGCGACCTGCACCTCGGGGGAGCCGGTATCCTTCTCGTTGTGGCCGTATTCGGCAATGATTTTGCTGGTCTGCTCAGCAGTCAACGTCATCTCAGTTTCCTCGGATGGATTCGCACGAGGCTTGCGCAGGCTCACGGTGCGCGTGAACCTGCGTAAACCCCGTGGTGCGTGTCGCGTTCAGGGTAAAAGCGCATTGTAACGGTGCCGTGGCAACAACAACAAGCGCCGCCGACGCACGATGTCAGTCGTTGCCTCCGTCCGTATCCGGCCGTGGCAGGTTGAAGCCACGCAACACGCGCATGACGCCGTCGCTGCGCACTGCGGCAAGTGCAAGCAGCCTGCCGTCATCGGCATACACTCGATAACGGCCGGGCATCAACTGCGTGGCGACGCCCTGCCCGTGCTGCATGGCGCGCGTGCCGTTGGCATCGAGATACTGCGCCGGAAGCGCCGCCAGGCCGGCATCGATCGGCAAAAGGCGCGCGTCGCGCTGTGCCGGCGTATCGGCTGCCAAGGCTTCCAGCGAATGCATCGACGGTTGCACGAAGGGGTCTACCCATTCGCGCCGCAACGCCGTCAGATGCGCTCCGCACCCAAGTGCATCGCCGAGGTCGCGCGCCAGCGCGCGCACGTAGGTTCCGGCGCCGCAGGCCACGCGAAAGCGCAGATACGGAGACTGCCAGGCAAGCAGCACGAGCTCGTGGATCTCGACATGGCGGGCCACCAGCGTGACCGCTTCACCCCGCCGTGCACGGACGTACATCGGTACGCCATCGCGCTTGAGCGCGCTGAATGCCGGCGGCACCTGCGCAATCGTCCCGATGAAGCGATCCATCGCCTGCCGGATGGCCACCGCATCGATGTCCGGGACGTCGGCGCGCGCCAGCACGTCGCCTTCCGCGTCATCGGTATTGGTGGTGACACCGAACAGGCATTCGGCCTCATAGGCCTTGCGCGCACCCAACAGGCATCCGGCGACCTTCGTCGCCTCGCCGAAGCACAGCGGCAGCAAGCCGGTGGCCATCGGATCCAGGCTTCCGGTATGGCCGGCCTTTGCGGCACCGTACAGGCGCCGGGCGGCCTGCAACGCCTGGTTCGAGGTCATGCCCTTGGGCTTGTCGAGCAACAGGATGCCGTGGACGGCGCGTTTGAGGCTGCGGGGCATGGCGACGCCGGATCGGGCAATGGGCGCGAGGCCGAGGTTGTTGGCGCGGTGTCAGTGCGACGCGGAATCGTGTACCTGGTTCAGCAGTGCATCGATGCGTTCGCCGCGATCCACGGATTCATCGTACTGGAAACGCAATTCGGGTACCCGGCGCAAGCGCATGCGTCGCGACAGCCGGTACCGGAATTCCCCGGCCATGGCACGCAAGGCCTGCACGGCCGCATCCGCGGCCGTCGGGTCAAGCGTGGTCACCCATACCTTGGCAATATCGAGTTCGCGCGTGGTTTCAACATCACTGACGCTGACCGACGGCAACCCATGATCGCGCACGACGGCATGCACCAGGGCGCCCAACTCACGGCGGAGCTCGGCGTTGATGCGGTCGGTACGTTTGAAGTCGCGGGAGGGCATGGTTTTTTCGGGACTCGGGGACCGGGGTTGCAAGACCTGGGGCTTGGGGCGGGTGAGGCCGTGGGTTGGGCGTCAGTATACCTGTTCGTTTCGTACCTGCCGCAGGCTGCATCCGTCGAACCGGGATCGGCGAGCACGCGGCTTTGCACCAGATCGGTGACCGAACGCCTGGGTCCCAAGCCTCGAGCCCCAGGTGTTGCTCTTCCGGTCCCGGCCGCAAATCCCGTATCCCGTCCTTACAGCGTCCTCGCCACCTCGACGCGCTCGAAGCACTCGATCTGGTCGCCGGGCTTGACGTCGTTGTACTGCTTGACGGCGATGCCGCATTCGGTGCCGGCATGCA
>CAYOEF010000250.1:0-572 GCA_964402805.1 uncultured Rhodanobacteraceae bacterium
TCGTAACGATGCTGGGTACGAAAATCATCGGCATCGAAGCCTTTGAACGGGATGCCGTGCCACACATCGAAAAACCGGATGCTGCAGTGACCCGGCAACCAGCTCATCACATGCAGGCCATGGTCGCTGACGAGCGCATCGGCACGGGCCAGCAGCATTATGGCTTCCGGGCGCGTGGCGATCGCCGCGCGCATGCCATCGGCGTGTAGCTGTCGGGCGTAGCGCTTGTCCATGGTGAGGAAGGTGAGCCTGAATTCATCTCCTGCATTCGCGCTGACATGGCGATGCAGGGCCAGCAGGTTGCCGGAGAGCTTGTGGCCATAGAGGATTATCTGCCGGGGCATGCGTCGGCGGTGGAGAAGGGGGCGCAATGCCATGGCCACCAGCGTGTTCAGGCCGAACAGGGCCAGGCAGAGCCAGTGGGTCGGGTTGCGCTTGTCGATCTTCATGGCGGCATCACGATACGGGATCGGGACGGAGGTGTCATTGGCCGCGTAGCACCCAGAATGATGGGTTGGGTCCCCCGTGATGTATCTCCACGCGTATGCCAGCATGCCCGAGGCGTGTGTCGG
>CAYOEF010000250.1:582-3609 GCA_964402805.1 uncultured Rhodanobacteraceae bacterium
CACGAACTCCGCCGGGTGCTGAATCCGTTTCGTCCGTTGATGGACCGAATTTCTGGCGTGGCGCCGTCGGATGCAGACCCGTTTATGGACAGGCCGGGTGCGATGTGGTGGCCAGTCGTGGCACTATGCGTTGTCGCCCGACGGGTGGTATGCCGATCGTTGCTGGCGCGTGGTCACAAACGGGGTTTCTATGGTACGGGTCATCACGTTCGGCACGTTTGATGTTTTCCATATCGGCCACTTGCACCTCCTGGAGCGTGCGGCAAGCCATGGCGACGCCTTGGTCGTCGGGGTCTCGACCGACGCGCTCAATGTGTCCAAAAAGGGGCGTGAACCCATCTACCCGCAGGCGCAACGCATCGAAATCGTGCGTGCGCTGCGTTGTGTAAGCGAAGCGTTTTTCGAGGAATCCCTGGAGGCCAAGCGCCGCTACGTGACCGAACACCGTGCGGATGTCCTGGTCATGGGCGACGATTGGCAGGGCAGGTTCGACTGGCTGAGTGATACGTGCAAGGTGGTGTACCTGCCGCGCACACCATCGGTATCCACCACCGCCGTCATCGAAAAGATTCGTAGCTAAGGCGTCAAAACGACGTCAGGGGACAGGTTCAATCCCTCCTGGGAACCCTTGCGCGGAGCAACCGTTCGTGAACAGCGTGCGTGGCAAGGAATTCGTATTGCAGTCCGGCAAAACGCTCGAAATCCCGGTCAAAACTACCCAAGATGGCTCCGTGTTCGATGGCGATAGCGGCCAAGTGGGCATCGGTGACCAGATTGCCGCCACGACCCTCTCCGAGGAGAAGCCGCGCCAACAAGGCCGGATGGCGATCGGTAGGGTGCGGCAACCGAGCCTGCGGATGGCTGAGCCATTCATCCACGAAGGCCAGGGCACCCTCGATGGGTAGCGGATTGGCCAAGATACCGCGACGTGTGGTGATACGCACGAACCCCAACAGGGCCACCCACGCAAAGCCAACTCCGGAAAGGGCACGATAGGCAGCTTCCAGCCATTGGCACGCCACGCGATGCTGTGGTGCGTCGGCATTGACAGCATAAATGAGGATGTCTGTATCCGGCGTTTTCACCGCGTCCGGTATCCGTGATCAAGATCATCCAACTCGTCGGCAAGAACCAGCGCTTTGGTCAGGTCTACATGCGCGCGCCCGAGATGGGCGATACGCTGGCGAAATTCAGGGATTGGCATCGGGGGCTTGGCAAGTCCATCCCGCACGGCCTGATTGACGGCCTGCTTGAAGCCGATGTTCCGTTCACGCACGACTTGTCGAATCAGCGCTTCGACATCAGGATCCAGTGTTACTGTCGTACGCATGATGCTTCACCCATCATTTTGATAGCATGATGATGCGTTCGAATGCCGGACGACTTCAAGGCCATGGTGAGCGAAGCCAGCAACACCATGGGCATCGCGGTTGACGCGCCAAGCGGGACCAGGTTGCCTCTCTACATGATGGCGTAACCGCTGGTGTCGCGCTCTGGCGAACCACATTTCGGCGGTTCAATCAGGTTTACATCGATCGACCGGCCAGAACGAAAAGGCCACCCACGAAGGTGGCCTTTTCGATGTTGTCTTGGTGGAGCGGAGGAGGATCGAACTCGGTTGTGTCCCCTGACGTGGTGTAAGTGAGGTCACCGGTGGTACTCGGGTTTAGGGTTTGGGTTGCGTACCTTCCCTTACTCGGAGAACCACCGATGACCAACGAGATGATGCAACTGCAGGGGCTGCTGGAGAAGAGCGCGGATGCCGATGTGTTGCGCGAGATGATCGGCTTTGCCAGCCAGCGGTTGATGGAACTGGAGGTTTCGGCCTGCACCGGAGCCGGCTATGGCGAGAAGAGCCCGGCGCGGCTGGTGCAGCGCAACGGCTACCGGGATCGGGATTGGCAGACCCGCGCCGGGACGGTCGACCTGAAGATCCCAAGGTTGCGATCGGGCAGCTACTTCCCGAGCTTTCTGGAACCGCGGCGGCTGACCGAGAAGGCGCTGACGGCCGTCATCCAGGAGGCGTACATCCACGGCGTGTCGACCCGATCGGTCGACGATCTGGTGCAGGCGATGGGCGGCACCGGGGTATCCAAGAGTCAGGTATCGCGGCTGTGCGCGGAGATCGACGAACGGGTCGGCGCGTTCCTGGACCGGCCACTGGAAGGCGACTGGCCGTACCTGTGGATCGATGCCACGTACGTCAAGACGCGGCAGGCCGGACGCATCGTCAGCGTGGCCGTGATCATCGCGGTGGGTGTCAACGCGGATGGGCGGCGTGAAGTGCTGGGCATGGACATCGGTGCGTCTGAGGCCGAGGCGTTCTGGACCGCCTTCCTGCGTCAGCTGGCGCATCGTGGATTGCGCGGTGTGAAGCTGGTCATCTCGGACCACCACAGCGGCATCAAGGCGGCGGTCTCGAAGGTGCTGAGTTGCACCTGGCAGCGGTGCCGGGTGCACTTCATGCGCAATGCACTGGCCCATGCGGGGCGGAAGGGCAAGCGCGTCGTGGCGGCCTTCATCGCCACCGCCTTCGCGCAGGGCACCCCCGAAGCCGCCCGTGAGCAATGGCGCAAGGTCGCCGACCAGCTACGGCCCACGGTGCCCAAGCTCGCGGCGCTGATGGATAGCGCAGAAGCAGACGTGCTGGCGTACATGACGTTCCCGGCCGCGCACCGCACCAAGCTGCACAGCACGAATCCGATCGAACGCCTGAACCACGAGATCAAGCGCCGCACCGAGGTGGTCGGCATCTTCCCGAATGAGGCAGCCATCCGCCGCCTGGTCGGTGCCGTGCTGCTGGAGCAGAACGACGAGTGGAGCGTCCAGCGAGCGCGCTACATGCCGCGCGACACCATGGCCGAGCTGCTCGATCACCCCGTCGCACTGCCGGTCATGGCAAACTGACGCTGCAGCCCAACCCACCCGATTGCCACCGGCGTCGGAAGTTACACCACGGGGCGGGACACAATCGGCAGGTTTCGCCTGGCGTGTGGTCCATCACGTAATCGAATCAGTAATAGCGGA
>CAYOEF010000251.1:0-3562 GCA_964402805.1 uncultured Rhodanobacteraceae bacterium
TGGCCGAGCTGGTGAAAATCGAGCCCAAGGCCATCGGCGTGGGCCAGTACCAGCATGACGTCAACCAGGTGAAGCTGGCGCATGCGCTGGATGCGCGGGTGGAGGACTGCGTGAATGGCGTCGGGGTCGACGTCAATACCGCCTCGGTACCGTTGCTGGCGCGCGTGGCGGGCCTGTCGCCGGGCGTGGCGGAAAACGTGGTGCGTTACCGCGATGAACACGGCGCCTATCGCAACCGGCGCACCTTGCTCAAGGTGCCGCGCCTGGGACCGAAGGCTTTCGAACAATGCGCCGGATTCCTGCGCGTGACCGATGGCGATGACCCGCTCGATGCCAGCGCGGTGCATCCCGAAGCCTACCCCGTCGTGGAACGCATCGTCGCCCGGTGCGGCCGCGACGTGCGTTCGATCATCGGCGACAGCGCCTTCCTGCACGGCCTTGCGGCAGCCGACTATGTGGACGACACCTTCGGCCTGCCGACCGTCTCGGACATCCTCCTGGAACTCGAAAAACCCGGCCGCGACCCGCGCCCGGATTTTGCCGCACCTGGCTTTGCCGAGGGTGTGGAAGGTCTTGCCGACCTCGAGGTGGGCATGGTGCTGGAAGGGCGCGTCAGCAACGTGGCCGCCTTTGGCGCGTTCGTCGACATCGGCGTGCACCAGGACGGACTGGTGCACGTGTCGGCCATGTCGCGCCAGTTCGTGAAGGACCCGCGCGAGGTGGTCAAAACGGGCGACGTGGTCCGCGTGAAGGTGATGGACGTGGATCACGCGCGCAAGCGCATCGCGCTCACGATGCGGCTGGACGACGTCCCCGGCGAGGCCGGTGGCAACCGGACCCGGCCTGCGCCCGGCCCGCGCCGGCCACAACGCGGGGACCACAAGCCACCCGCCAAGGCGGCGCCCGGCGGGGCGCTGGCCGAGGCGTTTGCACGCGCGCGCCGGCACTGAACCCGCTGTCGCCTGTCGTCCCTGCCCCGGTTGGCGCAGGCGCCGTCGCATCATTCGCGTGCAAGGTGGTCGGCCACCTGGCGCAGGATCTCGCCACAGTCGCCGCTGCACTTGATGTCGAGCAGGTCGTCGGCGCGCGTGCGCCCCGCATTCACCGCCGCGACCGACACGCCGCGTTGCGCCGCGGCACGGACGAGGCGGAAACCCGACCACACCATCAGCGACGAACCAACCACCAGCACGCCATCGGCCGCAGCCATCATGGCGGTGGCCGTGTCGCGGCGCGCACCGGGTACCGATTCACCGAAAAACACCACGTCGGGCTTCAGCATGCCGCCGCAGCGCGGGCAGTCCGGCACGCGAAACGCGGCGAAGTCCGCTTCCTCGATATCGGCATCGCCGTCGGGCGCGATGTGCGCAGCCTGTTCGGCCCAGCCCGCATTGACGGCGGCGAGTTGGCGCTGCCACCACGTGCGCCGGTAGCGGGTGGCGCAGCGCAGGCACACCACGACGTCCAGCCGCCCGTGCAGGTCGACCACGTTGCGGCTGCCGGCACGCTGGTGCAAGCGGTCCACGTTCTGCGTGACGACGCCATGCACGAGGCCGCGCCGTTCCAGCGCGGCCAGCACCGTGTGCGCCGCATTGGGGCGCGCGCTGGAGAAATGCCGCCAACCGGCGAAGCTGCGTGCCCAGTAACGGTGCCGCACCGCGCTGTCACTGACGAATTCCTGGTAGGTGACCGGCTGGCGGCGCTTCCAGTGCCCCTCGCCGTCGCGGTAGTCGGGTATGCCCGACGCCGTGCTGACCCCGGCGCCGCTGAGGACGGCAACGGCATGGCGTGCGCGCAGCCAGGCGGCAAGTTCGCCCGCGCATGCTGTGGTGACATGTTCCGTCGACGCGATCACGGCCCGCTCACTGTAGCGCGGCGGGCGCCCGCCGGACAGGACGATTCACTGCAGGCGCGAAATGTCGGCAATGGCCAGGAAACCCGCCCCGAGATCGCTCAGCAGGGCCAGGCGGTTGGCGCGCACGTCGGCATCGTCGGCCATGACCAGCACCTGCTCGAAAAAGCGGTCGACCGGGGTCGCGAGACTGGCAAGGCGTACCAATGCACCAGCGTAGTCCCCCGCCGCCACGCAAGCACCGCTGTCACGCCGCGCATCGGCCAGGGCGGCAGCGAGGGTGCGTTCGGCATCGTCCTCGAACAGGCCGGCATCCACGCGTGGCATGGCGTGCCCGTCGAGCGCGGACTCCTTGCGCAGGATGTTCCCGACGCGTTTGTTGGCGGCGGCCAGGCTGGCCGCTTCCGGCCGGTGCGCGAACGCCGCGACCGCGCGCAGGCGCCGGTCGAAATCCGGCAAGGTACGTGGCGCGACCGCCGCGACCGCTTCGAACTGGTCCGCGCCAAAGCCCTGCCCGAGGTAGTAGCCACGCAGGCGCTCGAGCACGAAAGCCTGCAATTGGCCACGCAGTTGCACGCGGCGACGGCCCGCATCCAGCGCCGGACGCTGGCCGTCCTTGCCCGGCTTGAGACCCGCCGCCAGCGCCGTGTCGGGAACAAGGTCCAGTGCTTCGCGCAGGGCACCATCCAGGTCGATGTCGAGATTGCCTTCCACCAGCGTGCGTGCAAGGCCCAGTGCAGCGCGGCGCAGCGCGAAGGGATCCTTGCTGCCGGTGGGCTTCATGCCCACGGCGAAGATGCCGGCCAGCGTGTCCAGGCGCTCGGCGACGGCAAGCACGCGCGCGACGGCGCCCTCGGCGATGCGATCGGCGGCGTGGCGCGGCATGTAGCACTCGTCGAGCGCCTGCGCCACGGCGGCGTCCTCGCCCTGGGCGCTGGCGTAGTAGCGGCCCATGATGCCCTGCAGCTCGGGAAATTCGCCGACCATCCGGCTCAGCAGGTCGCATTTGGCCAGGCTGGCGGCACGCGTGGCCAGGCCCGCGTCGACGCCGACCCGGCCGGCAATCATGCGCGCGAGCTCGGCCACGCGGCAGGTCTTGTCCCACAAGCTGCCAAGGGCCTTCTGGTAGGTGACGCCGGCCAGGTCTTTCTGCAGGTCGGTCAGCGGCGTCTTCAGGTCCTCTTCGTAGAAGAAGCGGGCGTCGGCGAAGCGCGGGCGGATCACGCGCTCGTAGCCCCTGCGGATTTCCGCGGGGTCCCGGGACGCGATGTTGGCGATGCCGATGAAGTGCTCGCTCAGGCGGCCATCGCCGGCAAAGACCGGCACGAACTTCTGGTTGGCCTCCATCGTGGTGATGAGGGCTTCGGCGGGCACGGCAAGGAAATCGCGGTCGAACGTGCAGGCGATGGCCGTCGGCCATTCGGTGAGGTTGGCCAGCTCATCCAGCAAGGCGTCCGACAGGCGCGGCGTGCCGACCGTGCCGACGCGTGCAACCTCGTCGCGAATCCTTTGCCGGCGTTCGGCCGGATCGGCCAGCACGAAGGCCGCGCGCAGGGCATCGGGCCAGGCGTCGGCCGCGGCGATCTCCACGGCGCCCGGATGGTGGAAACGGTGCCCGCGCGACATGCGGCCACTGGTGAGGTCCATGATTTCGACGTCCACGACCTGCTCGCCGTGCAGCACGACCAGCCAGTGCGCCGGGCGCACGAA
>CAYOEF010000252.1:0-3541 GCA_964402805.1 uncultured Rhodanobacteraceae bacterium
GCCCAGTCCGCATGGCGGCCACGCGGCAACGGTGGTCACGGCCCCCAACGGCACGCCGGTCGTCAACATCGTCGCGCCGAATACGCGGGGCCTGTCGCACAACGTGTATTTCCGTTTCGACGTCGACAAGAAGGGCCTGATCCTCAACAACAGCGCCCCGCTGTCGAAGACCCGCCTGGCCGGCTACATCTACGGCAACGCCCACCTCAAGGCCAGCGGGCCGGCCAGGGTCATCCTCAACGAGGTCACCTCGACCCGGGCCAGCCAGCTCGGCGGGTATCTGGAAGTGGCCGGTACCCCGGCCGAGATGATCGTGGCCAACCCCAACGGCATTACCTGCAACGGCTGCGGCTTCATCAACACGCCACGCGCGGTGCTCACCACCGGCACGCCGCTCTTGGGTGCCGATGGCAGCCTGGCCGGGTTCGGCGTCACGCAAGGCGCCATCACCGTCGAGGGCGCCGGGCTGGATGCCAGTCACATCGATCGCGTGGACGTGCTCACGCGCGCGCTCAAGGTGAACGGCAAGCTCTGGGCACGACAGTTGAACGTGGTCACCGGCGCCAACCGCATCGATGCCGCGACCCTTTCCACCCAGGCCATCCCCGGCACCGGCACCGCGCCGTCGGTCAGCATCGACGTCGCCAAGCTGGGTGGCATGTATGCCAACGCCATCCACCTGGTGGGCACGGAGGTTGGCGTCGGCGTCAATGTCCAGGGCAACATGGCGGCCCAGGCCGGGGACTTCACCCTGACCAGTGCCGGCCAGATCGTGCTCGACGGGACCAGCTCCTTGTACGCGGCTGGTGACCTCGACCTGTCGGCACAGGCACTCGCCCAGGCCGGCACCATGGAAACCGGACAGGCGTTGCACGTCCGTACGACGGATGCCGCCACCAACAGCGGCACGGCCTACGCCTTCACCAACAGCCAATGGCAGGTCGGCGGCACCCTGACCAACACCCATCTGCTGGCTTCCGGTGAAAACACCCGTGTGGTCGCCGTGAACCTGGCCAACAACGGGACCCTGGCCGCAGGCATCACCCCTGACGGCAAGGTTGGCCAGGCTGGCAATCTCGACGTCAGCACCCGCCAGGCCTTGCAGGCCACGGGGCGCAACCTCGCCGCCGGCAACGTCCACCTTTCCGGTGCCACGCTGGACCTTGGCGACAGCCAGACACTCGCCAACGACGGTATCCGCCTCACCGCCACCACGGGCGATATCCGCCTTGCCAGCGGAGCCCTCGTCAACAGCGCCCACACCACGCTGGCGGCCGCCCAAACGCTGGACAACGGCGGCCACGTCGAGGGCGGGAACGTCAGCCTGACCGCCGCCACGCTCGACAACCACGGCACCATCATCGGCGCAACGCTCATTGCACACGCGGACAACCTCGTCAACGGCACGGATCTCGGCCCGCAGACGGACAACACGCCCTACCAGTCCGCGTTCATGGCCGCGACCGGCGATCTGGACCTGTACGTCACGGGCAGTCTCCTCAACCGCGACGCCACGCTTTTCAGTCTCGGTGACATGACGCTTGCGGCCGACAGCACGGGGCATCGTAGCCAGGCCATCACCAACACATCAGGCGACATCGAGGCGGCCGGCAACCTGACTCTTGCCGCCGATCAAGTCACCAACCAGCGGCGTTACGTCCAGTTCCAGACCTTTCCCGTTTCCGGCAACGACATTGTCGGGTGGGATGGCGATGCTTCCGGGAAACCGGCGCCGGCAAATGCCAATACGCGCACGGACTCGCGCTGGATGACCCTGGCCCAGGCCGGAAGCGCCATGCGTAACCGCTGCGCCCAGGGCGGCCACTCCGTCAACTGGCGATGCAAACCCGGTGCGTACGTTCAACAGACCGACACCTGGACCGTCCCCTCCGCCACCGTGCTGGTCACGGCCAGTACTGAAAGCCACCTTCTTGCCGGCAACACCCTTGCCATCGACGGCTCACTGCTCAACGACGCCTCGACGGTCGCGACCGGCGGCGACCTGATCATCGATGGCATAACAAAATCCGGTGAAGTCGACAGCGGCCCGGTCGGTGCCGACAGCGTCCGCAACATGGCCCGCGTGCCCACCGTCAACGTCGCCCACACGCGCACGCAAAGCATCACGAGGCAACGCGAGAAATCGTGCGCCTTGCACACGAAGCATTGCTGGCGGGACCGCGGCCAGGTCACCCTGACTTTCCACGACACCCAGCCCCCTGCCGACGGCAACATGAACTGGGTCACGCTCGACCTCGGTCCGACCCTTGCGGCCCACATCACGGCCGGCAACAGCGTCGTCACCGATGCCGGCCGTATCGACAACCAGGTCGTCGGGCCCGATGGGCAACCGGTCAACGGGGCGGTTGGCCTTGGCAACGGCCCGTCGACCCTTCCCGACAACGGGCTCGGCGTGCCGCATCCGGGCCTGTACACCCTCCACACCAGCCCCGACGCCAGCTATCTCGTCGAAACCGATCCCCGTTTCGCCAACTACGGCAACTTCATCAGCAGCGACTACATGCTCGAGCGCCTGGGCTACGACCCGGCCACCATAGGCAAGCGCATGGGCGACGGGTTCTACGAGCAGCGCCACGTGCTGGAACAAGTCACGGACCTGACCGGGCGTCGCTTCCTGGCCGATGGTCGCGATGCCATGGCCCAATACCGCGCGCTGATGAACAACGCCGTGGTTGCGGCGCAGAAGTTCAACCTCACCGTCGGGGTGGCACTCACGGCACCGCAAATCGCCGCCCTTACGCAGGACGTCGTATGGTTGGTGCGCGAGCAGATCGATGGCCAGTCGGTGCTGGTGCCGGTGGTGTACCTCGGCCAGGCCAGCGCCAACGAGCTGGGCCAGCCCGGCGCCGTCATCGCCGGGCGCCACGTGGTGCTCGATGCCCACGGCACCATCACCAACAACGGCACCCTCGCCGCCGCCGCCGAAGCCCTGATCCACGCCGGCTCGCTTCTCAATAGCGGACGCATCACGACCGGCGGCAACCTGGGCATCCAGACCGCGCAGAACCTGCTCAACCAGGGCGGCATCCTCGAAGGCGCCGACGTGGCGCTGGTGGCCGGCGGCGACATCGACTCATCCGCCGCCGTCGGGCCGGTCAACCTGGGCGGCGTCGATCTGGCCAGCGTACCCGTCGGCAGCATCACCGCCAGCCACGGCCTGCTCGTCACGGCGGGACAGGATCTCACCCTGGACCAGGCCACGCTCAGTGCCGGAAACGAGCTCGATCTCACCGCCGGCCGCGACCTCGCTGCCACGGCAGCCTCCGTGCATGCCGGGCAAGACCTCACTGTGCAGGCGGGACGCGACATCGCGCTCCAACAGGGCCCCGCCAGCCACGCGAGCCACGCGAGCCACTACGACGGCCACACCCTCACCGTCACCACCACGCAACACGCCAGTGATCTCGGTGCCGGGCAGCAGATGGACCTCATCGCCGGCCGGGACGTCACTAGCGCCGGCGCCCACGTGCAAGCCGGCAACGCGCTCACCCTGCAGGCCGGCCGCGACATCACCCTCAGC
>CAYOEF010000253.1:0-1281 GCA_964402805.1 uncultured Rhodanobacteraceae bacterium
CGCCGAAGGCGATGTTTTCCGCCACGCTGGCGTCGGCCAGGTAGATGTGCTGGGGCACGTAACCGATGGCGCGCTGCCATTGGGGAATGTTGTCGGCGGTCAGCACGGCATCGTCGATACGGACTGCGCCGGACTGTGGCGCGAGCAGGCCCAGCAGGATGTCCATCAGCGTGCTCTTGCCGGCACCGGTGCGACCGGCGATGCCGATGGTGGTGCCAACAGGAATAACAAGGTCGAGATTGTCCAGCACGGGTCTGTCGGGCCGGGTCGGGTACGCGTAGGTGACCTGCTCCAGGCGGATTTCGTGGCGCGGTACCAGCCCGTCGGTGGGTTCGGCCGTGGCGCTGTCGGGAAGCTGCAGGTCATCGTGGATGGCCTGCAAAACCGCCGAGGAGAATTTCATCTTGGCGAGACCGCGGTACATGACCTGCGCTGCCGGCAACATGCGGTAGGCGGCAAAGCCGAACAGGCCGAGCGCGGGCAGCACGTGGGCGATGTCGCCACGTTGCAGCATGAACACCATGGCCAGCACGATAAGGCCGGTGTAGCCGACCGCTTCAACCATGTACAAGGGCGACTGTGCCAAAGTTTCACTGGTTGCCATGTGGCGCGAGTACTCGCGTGAGGCATGGTGGAACCTTTGCTGGTAGGCGCCAACGGCGTGCGTGACCTTGACGTCTTTGATGCCTCCCAATACCTCGTTGCACGACTGGAAGCGCCCAGTATTCGCTTCCTGGCGCGCGTGGCCGATGTGCACCAGGTGTTTGCGCACAAGGCCGTAAATGGCTGTGTACAGCGTTCCGACCACCACCACCACGCACAACGCGACGATAGGCTTGTAGAGAAAGATCAGCAGCAGCATTGCCAACACCACGGCGCCCTGCGCAATCAATTGGGACAGCGGCTGAACCAGGTTGAACAGCAACTGATCCACTTCCGAGAGCACGTTGCGCGACAGTACCGATGGATTGTGCTTGAGAAAAAATTCGTAGGGCTGGTGCAGGTAGCGTCCGAGCAGCCGCGCGCTGATGGAGTGGCGCAGCAGGTGCACGAAGCGGTTGATGAGGTGCAGCGTAATGGTCTTGAAGATGGCCGAGCCGACCACGATGACGATCGATGCCAATCCCAGTGCGATCATGAAGTCCCTGTCGCTGGTAAAGCCAAACATCGCATAGGCGGTCTGCAGCCAATGGTTTTCATGGATGATCGCAGGCCGGCCCAGCACGGACAGGAACGGCATGATCGAGATCACGCCGCCGGTTTCGGCCATCGCCATGAGGA
>CAYOEF010000253.1:1381-3536 GCA_964402805.1 uncultured Rhodanobacteraceae bacterium
GACAGGAACGGCATGATCGAGATCACGCCGCCGGTTTCGGCCATCGCCATGAGGACGACCATGACGAGCATCCCCACCGCCTGGTGGCGCTCCGGCGGTGTGAGAATGGCCCAGACTTTCTTCATATCCCGCAGCATGCCGTGCAGGTTGCCGCGAAACCACGGTGGGCGCAATACGGCAAAACCAAAACAGGGGTGAGAGTGAGGCGGCCCAGGTTTGACGGACACCTTTGTTACGGGCGCGCTTCAGAGCGGCTGGCTGTGACGAAACGGTGCTATGCACCCTGTCTTGCCGTGGGCATGGCCACGATGGCGTTGCATGGCAAGGTGTCATGGATATCTTCTGGCAGGACAAGCTGATCGGTAACACGAACGTGCCAGCGTGGGTCGATCAAAAAGTGCCGTTGGAGACACTTATTGCCCCCTGAGGAACCACGCAGGTTAGTCATCCAACAGCGGACGGATCGCCTCGGAAAACTGGAGGAGTACATCGAGTTCACTGCGAATGACATTTTCGACAATGTGAAGATTGAGCTTGTCGTATTGATGAACGGCGATGTTGCGAAAACCGACCATGGCGGCGAGGGAGTCGGTTTGTTGCCTGTCAATCAGGCCTTCGCGCGCCAGCATCCGGAAGGCATCCCTGCTCTCGGTCGGGATCCCAAGGTGCCTTTTGCGTACCAGCATGTTGGCTAGGTCGATCGCGGTTTCGCAGGCACGGATGATGTTGAGTATGGCGGCATCCTGCAGGTCGTAGTTGGTTGCGAAACTGTCGCCGGCTGCGGCGTGCACCTGTTTGGCGCGCGCGATGCAGCGCTGCAGTGAGGTGATTTTGAGCGCGGCGACCTCATTCATTGGTGATAACCGATACCGGTGTCCTGAAAGTCTTGCAGGATGCCATGGATCGCCGCCCGGTGTTGGGCATACTCGTTCATGGCATAGGCTTCCCATGCCAGGACGTGGTCTGGACAGGCGTTGATGATCTGCTTGCCTTCACGCAGCACCTGCATGCGAAGGACGTTGCCGGCGCGGCGAAGGTCCGTGATGTCGGCTTGTCGGCCAGTGGCCTCATATAGCTTCGCAGCCAGCGCCAGCGGGTCAGTCAGCCGTTGCCCCGGGGGCAGGAGCAGGGCAATGTCGATGTCGCTGTCTGTGCGATCATCCCCGCGCGCCGTGCTGCCGTGCACATAGGCCGCCATGAGATTCGGGACGGCATGCCGCAGTACGGCAGCAATTTGCGTTGCCGCGATGAAGCCTTGCGTTGCGTTCATGGTTGCACCGGGGCGGCGGTTGGTTTGCATGGACTATAGAGGAAAACACGGGTCAGAGTGCACTTCCCTACATGGTGGGATGCACTTCGCCGACATACGGCTCGTACGGCGTGATGCAAGCTTCGGGCAACCCTCATCCGGATGCGTCCCGTGCCCCGTCGCCCACGCCTGAACATGCCTGGCATTGCGCAGCATATCGTGCAGCGCGGCAATAACCGGCAGCCCTGCTTTTTTTGCCAGGATGACTACCGGCGCTACCTGCGCGACCTCAACGAACTGGCCATCAGACATGATTGTCGGGTGCACGCCTACGTGCTGATGACCAATCATGTGCATTTATTGATGACGCCACACGCGGCCGGGACTGTTCCGCAACTCATGCAATCGCTCGGTCGTCGTTACGTGGGCTATGTCAACCGTCGCTACGATCGTACCGGAACGTTGTGGGAAGGTCGCTACAAATCCCACCTGGTTGACAGCGAAAGCTATCTGTTGCGCTGCTACCGTTACATCGAGCTGAACCCGGTACGTGCCCGCATGGTTGCCGATCCCGGCGACTACCCTTGGTCCAGTCACCGCTGCAATGCGTTCGGAGAGGTCAATATGCTCGTTCGTGCCCACCCGTGTTACATGGAACTTGGAAACAGCCGTTGCGATCGTACCCACGCTTATCGCAATCTAGTGCTTGGCGCCGTCGATCCCGAGGAGATCGAGGCCATCCGCCTGCACCTGCAACGTGGCTACGCGTTCGGCCCCAGGCGGTTTCAGCAGCGCATCGAGGCGCAATTGGGACGAAGAGCAGGCCCGGCAAAAATCGGCCGACCACGCAAACCACCGCCTGACGAAGCCCGGTGCGAGAAAACGGTACTCTGACCCCTGTTTTCG
>CAYOEF010000254.1:0-3520 GCA_964402805.1 uncultured Rhodanobacteraceae bacterium
CGTCGCCGACCGCGAATACCTGTCCGCTGGTCCCGGCGAGGAGGCGCACCCAAGCGTATTGCAGCGTATTGGTGTCCTGGAATTCGTCGATCAGCAGGTACTGCCAGCGTTCCCGGTAATGGGCGAGCAAGGCGTCATTGCGCAGCCACAACTCGTGCGCGCGCAGGAGCAACTCGGCAAAATCGACCAGGCCGGCGCGTTGGCAGGCTTCCTCGTAGGCCTGGTAGATGGCGACGTACGTGCGCGTGATCGGGTGTCCCTGCGGGTCGATGCCGGCCGGCCGCTTGCCCTCGTCCTTCCAGCCGTTGATGGCCCAGGTCGCCTTGCGGTACGGGAACTGCGCGTCATCCAGGCCGAGCCCGGCGATGACGCGCTTGACCAGGCGTTGCTGGTCATCGGCATCCAGGATCTGGAAACCCTCGGCCAGCTCGGCTTCGCGCCAGTGCTGGCGCAACAGGCGATGCGCAATGGCGTGGAACGTACCCACGGTGAGGCCGCGCGAACCGTGTGGCAACAAGTTTGCCGGGCGCCCACGCATCTCGCCGGCCGCCTTGTTGGTAAACGTGACCGCCAGGATGCTCCATGGCGGCACGTGTTCCACTTCAGCCAGCCAGGCAATGCGTTGCGTCAGTACGCGCGTCTTGCCCGATCCCGCGCCAGCCAGCACCAAGTAATGCCCGCTGGGCGCGCTGACGGCCTCGCGTTGGGCGGCGTTGAGGGAATCAAGCAGGTGCGTGACGTCCATGGACCCATTGTAGCGAGGGCATTGCCGTGCGCGGCGCGCTCAGCGCTTGCGCGAACCGACAAGCCCGCCAAGCAGCAACAGCCCGCCGACGACGACACCGGCAATGCCGGTCCACGCCGGGATGGCCTTGTGCTGGATGGATTGCACGGTGAATGTTCCCACCTTGAGGGCCGTGTCGGTACTGCTGTAGGTGGGATGGTCGGCCAATACCCAGATACCCGCCACGAGCAGGGCGATGCCGATCAGCATACTTGCAAGCCGCATGGATTTTCCCGATGTAGGACCGGGCGATGATATCAAGGAGCCCGGGCGGCAGAAATGATCCGGGCTGCACCGCCCGAGTTCCAAGCCACGCGTTTCCGGCGATGATCGCGATGAGTTCGCGCAGCGCATGCCGACGAACCGAGCAGACAAAAGTTGCCCCGAGGGCTAGGGGGGAAACCCTCGGGGCGGGATCGAACCTTGGGGAGAGGTCCGTATCCATGGATCGCTCAGAGGGGTGAGCAATCCGGACGCCGTTGCGTGCGTCCGATTCTTTAGATACGTGCGATGGCGGAAAGTTGCAAGTTGCCCGCGTTTATGGTTTATCACGCGTTCATATCGTCACGGCCGCGGCGTGGTGGATCGGCAGTCGCGCCAATGGTGACCGCCATGTACCGCCGCGCCGCGCCGTGCAAGGGTATGCCGGGACCCGGCACACGTCCAATACCATGCGCTTCGAGCAGGGGCAGACCCGACCCGCACGGCGGAGGCGCCGCATTTTTCGCATTCGCGTATTGAAATGTTATAACATAACGGCAATCCATCGCGGCGCCAGGCCGCGTGAACGCTTTTTCATGCGCAGGTTGGAACGTGTGCACAGATGATTTGCCGGTCGCCGGGGTCGGGTGCGCGCCATTGCCCGTGGTGTGCATCGTCGCGCGCGCGAAGGTGACGCCATGATGGCGCAGATGCTCGCTGCGGTGGTCCTCATGCTCGCGTTGGGCGTGCGCCATGGCATCGACCCGGAGCACATCGCCATCGTCAATGCCGTCACGCTGCGCGCGGCGGAAAGCGGGCGACGCTGGCCGGCGGGGTGCGGGCTGTGGTTTGCGCTCGGCCACGGCCTGGTGATCACGCTGGTGGCCATGACGGTGGTGGGGGTGCTCGACGCCGTGCATATGCCGCAATGGGTGCATGCGCTGGGCGTCTGGCTGCCCACTGCGATTCTCCTTGCCGTCGCCGTCGCCAACCTGCGTGAGCTGTTGCTCGTGCGTGTCGACTATCGGCCGGCCAGCATCAAGCGTCGCCTGTTGCCGCGATTCCTGCGCGAGGCGTCCGCGCCGCCCGCCGTGTTCCTGATCGGCATGCTCTTTGCCCCTTTCGTCGACCCCGCTTCGCAGGCCGCAGTGTGGGGGTACGTGGTGGGTACCGGCGCCGGTTTTGCCTGGGTGGCGTTGCTCGGCGCGCTGCTGACGTTGGCCATGGCGGCCACCTGCACGCTGGAAGCATGGGCCGTGGTGCGGCTGATGCGGGGCGACCAGGCGGTCGCGATGGCAAGGCGGCGGATCATCGGATGGCTGGTGGTGTGGTTTTCGTTCCTGGTCGTCGGCTATACCGTGGCCGTGACATGGTTGCCGGGTGCGGACTGGATCGTGCACCTGCCCCTGGCCGTGCTCGTGAGCGTGGTACTGGCGGGCATCAGTGCCGGCCTCATCACGGCCCTGCGTCCACGCGTGTCCCAACGCGCATGACAGGCCACGCGACGCATCACACCGGTCCTGGGATGCTGAAGGCCGAACGGGGGTAAGGGTGCGTTCTCCCGTTATCATGGCCCCCAGGCCGTGTGCGTCATGCGGCGGCTGGTCGCCTTGGCCACACTGCCGGCCCATCGACCAGACAACGGTACCTGTTCGCAAGTGAGTATGATCCATGAGACCCATCATCGTTGTTGCCCTGGCCCTGCTGGCGGCCATTTGCCCGGCGCCGGCGCTTGCCGCACAACCGGCTGGCCAGTCCGTGGCGATTGCCGACTCCGGCGTGGCCGCGCAGGTGGAAAAGGCGCTGGCTGCAACAGGACTCAAACTGACCCGCCAGCTTGATGCTCCGGCGGGCTACCAGGGCTTTGTCGGCACCTATCGGGGCCAGTCCCTGCCGGTATACGTGACGCCGGATGGCAAGCACGTCATGATCGGCACTCTGTATGACATGCAGGGCAACGACCTGACCGAGCCGGCCATGCAAAAGGTCGCCGACGCCGCCTTCGGCCCCACTCAATGGAGCATGCTGGAAAAGGCGACATGGGTATCCGAGGGCAATCCGAAAGCCCGGCGTGTCGTGTACGCCTTTGTCGACACCCGATGCCCGTATTGCGAGGAGTTTTGGAAGGCCTCGCAGCAATGGCTGGCCAAGGGACAGGTCCAGGTGCGCAATATCCTGGTGGCCGTCGTCACCCCGCAAAGCCTGCCCGAAGCCGCCGCCATCGTCGATTCGCATGACCCCACCAGCGCCTGGCAGGCCAATGAGCGCAACTTTGGCAAACCGTCGCAGGCCAGTGGCGACGACAAGCCATCGTCGGCCGCGTTCCAGAAGATCCTGGCGAACAATCGCCTGATGGACCTGCTCGGCCTGCACGGTACGCCGGCCGTCCTGTACAAGGATAATGCCGGCAAGATACACGTGCTGCGCGGCATGCCGCGCAATCGCGGCGTTTTGCGCGACGTCTTCGGGGGATGAACGAATCGGCGCAGAGACGGGGGCGGCGTTGATGGCTTGGGCACGGCACGCCGTGCCCCT
>CAYOEF010000255.1:0-3507 GCA_964402805.1 uncultured Rhodanobacteraceae bacterium
ACAGCGCCACCCAGTACCCCGACATCCACCATGCGACGGTCGACGGTACGGCGGCATTGAAGCTGGTCGACCAGGACTGGTACGAGAACGATTTCATCCCCACCGTGCAAAAGCGCGGCGCGGCCATCATCCAGGCACGCGGCGCATCGTCCGCAGCTTCCGCCGCGTCGGCCGCCATCGACCACATGCGCTCGTGGGCGTTGGGCACCGCCGAGGACGAGTGGGTATCCATGGGCGTACCCGCGGACGGCAGCTACGGCATCGAGCCCGGCGTCATCTACGGCTACCCGGTGACGTGCAAGGATGGCAGGTACGAGATCGTGCAGGGCCTCAAGATCAACGACTTCTCGCGGGCGCGCATGGACGCCACGCGCAAGGAGCTGGGCGAAGAACGTGCCGCGGTCGAGCATCTGCTGGGCAAGTAGCCAGTTCGTAGCGTGACGCGTACAAAGAGGGCGGTCATGGGCCGCCCTCTTTGCATCCATGGGTGCGGCGCACCCCGTCCGTGCGACATCCCCGAATGACGGATGGCGCATACTCGGGCGACGCTTGGGGGCGGGTCTAGCGCGTGTCCGGCTTGCGCGCGGCCAGCCAGTTCCTGAGTGCCACGAAAGCGCCAGGCAGGAGCGACGCGACGATGATGATCAGCAGCGCCGCCGTGAAGTTGTCCTTGACCCAGGTGATGTTGCCGAACAGGTAACCGGCGATCGCCACCCCGCCGACCCAGGCCGCGGCGCCAGCGACGTTCCACAGGGCGAAACGGCGATAGCCCATCGCGCCCATGCCGGCCACGAACGGCGCCAGCGTGCGGATGATCGGCACGAAGCGGGCGAGGAAAATCGTTTTGCCGCCGTGGCGTTCGAAAAACGCATGCGTCATCTGCAGGTGTTCGGGCTTGGGCAGCCGCCAGTTTTTGGCCATGATGCGGTGACCGAAACGACCGCCAAGCCAGAAATTGAGCGCATCTCCGGTGATTGCCGCGGCCATCAGCAACGGAATGATCACGGCCAGCGGAAACGCGCCGTTTGCGGCCAGCGCGCCGGCGACGAACAACAGCGAGTCGCCGGGCAGGAACGGTACCACCACCAGTCCCGTTTCGACGAAAATGATGGCGAACAGCAATGCGAACACCCAGGCACCGTGCGCGTGGCTGAAGGCCAGCAGGTGCGTGTCCAGGTGCAGCAGCCAGTCGAGCACTGGTATGGTCACGTCGTGTGATCCGTCGTGCCCGCACTGTCGGGCTGGTTGGGGAGCGGGCAGTGTAGTGCCATCACGCCGGGCGTGCGGCCGGATCGGTTAGAATGAAGGCTCTTCAGCTCCGGAGGTCGCATGAGCCAGGGTCCATCCGCTGGTGAGCGCTTTCGCGCCGCCCTCGCAGCCGAATCACCGCTCCAGGTGGTCGGCGCCATCACTGCCTATGCCGGACTGATGGCCAGGCGCGTCGGTTACCAGGCGCTGTATCTTTCCGGGGGCGGCGTGGCGGCCAATTCCCTGGGCATGCCGGACCTGGCCATCACCACCATGGAGGACGTGCTCACCGACGCGCGGCGCATCGTCGACGCCACCGGATTGCCGATGCTGGTCGACATCGATACCGGTTGGGGCGGCGCCTTCAACATCGCGCGTACCATCCGCTCGTTCGAACGCATTGGCGTTGCGGCGGTGCATATCGAGGACCAGGTCGGACAAAAACGTTGCGGCCATCGCCCCGGCAAGGAAGTGGTCTCCACGGGCGAGATGGCCGACCGCGTCAAGGCGGCCGTGGATGCGCGCACGGACGATGGTTTCGTCATCATGGCGCGTACCGACGCTGCCGCAAAGGAAGGCATCGATGCGGCCATCGAACGGGCCGTGGCCTACGTGGAGGCCGGCGCGGACATGATTTTCCCCGAGGCCATGCACACGCTGGACGACTACCGTCGCGTCAAGGCCGCCGTGAAAGTGCCAATCCTGGCCAATCTGACCGAGTTCGGCGCCACGCCACTTTTCACCACGCAGGAACTGGCGACGGTTGGCGTCGACATCGCCTTGTATTGTTGCGGCGCCTATCGCGCGATGAACCAAGCGGCGCTCGACTTTTACGAGACCTTGCGCCGTGACGGGACCCAGAAGGCGTGCGTCCCCGCGATGCAGACGCGCGAGGCGCTGTACGATTTCCTCGGTTACCACGCGTACGAGAAGAAGCTGGACGAGCTTTTCGCAGGCGACGGGGATGCCGATTGATCAGCGGGGAGAAACCCCCGCGCCGTTGGCTCCCTCCACCAAGGTCATGACATCCGATCACGTCAATTCCCGGAGGTATGAAGCATGAGTGACGCCAACGAAGCGGCGCAGCCCAAGGGCAAGAAATCGGTAGCCTTGTCGGGCGTTGCCGCAGGCAATACCGCCATTTGCACCGTTGGGCGTAGTGGCAACGACCTGCATTACCGAGGCTACGACATCAAGGACCTCGCCACCCGGTCCTGCTTCGAGTCGGTCGCGTACCTGCTCATCCACGGTGTATTGCCGACGTGGTCGGAACTCAAGAAGTACCGTGCCCGGCTGCGCAGCATGCGTGGATTGCCGACACCACTGAAAGCCGTGCTGGAACAGCTGCCGGCATCCGCGCACCCCATGGATGTGCTGCGTACCGGTTGTTCCGCCGTCGGCACCATGCTGCCGGAAAAGGACGACCACGAAATCACCGGTGCGCGACAGATTGCCGATCGCATGGTCGCCAGCTTCGGTTCCATCCTCTTGTATTGGTATCACCACAGCCACAACGGCCGGCGCATCGACACGGAAACCGACGACGAAACCACCGCCGGGCATTTCCTGCATCTGCTGCACGGAACCGAGCCGTCACAGGCGCACGTCGATGCATTGGACAAGTCGCTGATTCTCTACGCGGAGCACGAGTTCAACGCCTCGACGTTTGCGGCGCGCGTCATCGCCGGCACCGGCTCGGATTTCTATTCCGCGCTGACCGGCGCCATCGGCGCCTTGCGTGGCCCCAAGCACGGTGGCGCCAACGAAGTGGCGATGAAGATCATCAGCCGCTATCGCAGTGCCGACGAAGCCGAGGCCGACATCCGCCAGCGTGTGGCGAACAAGGAAATCATCATCGGTTTCGGCCATCCGGTTTATACGATCAGCGATCCCCGCAACGTGATCATCAAGGAGATCAGCCGCAAGCTGTGTGCCGATGGCGGCAATGACACGCTGTTCCAGGTGTCGGCGCGCATCGAGGACGTGATGATGGACATGAAACGGATGTTCCCCAACCTGGACTGGTATTCGGCCAGCGCCTACCACATGCTGGGCGTGCCGACGGCGATGTTCACGCCGCTGTTCGTGATCTCGCGCACGACCGGCTGGAGCGCGCACATCATCGAGCAACGCATCGACGGCAAGATCATCCGCCCCAGCGCCAATTACATCGGTCCCGAGAATCAGGTCTTCACGCCCATCGAGAAGCGCTGACGTCGAATCGCCCGGGTTGGGGAGCCTGGACCGCACATCATCAGT
>CAYOEF010000256.1:0-3489 GCA_964402805.1 uncultured Rhodanobacteraceae bacterium
TGGCAAGTCCAACCCCCAGGGGCAGCACGACGGCGGCCGTGTTGCGCAGCGCCACGACCGGCGGCACGTCGGGCCGATTGGTGTGGAGGAGAGTCTTCAGCAGGGCCGAAGGCAGCGAGTAGGCACCGCCGGGCATGATGGCCTTTGGATTCGTGACACGTCAGTGACGGGATGGCGCCGGCATGGCGTCACGGCGGCATCCGGCCAACGCAGGATCCACCCGTGAACGTTGCACCAGGCCGGGCATGGCATCAGTCCAGCGGCACTTGCCGATAGGCTCAGTTGACGGCGTAGAACGTGTGGTCGCCAATCGTCCGCAACGCACTACCCGCACTCCACTTGGGGGAAATCGTGGTCGTGGCGAAGTGGTTGGCGTGGGGAACCACGAGCGTGCGTTCATCCTTGGGCAGTTTCCAGTTCGCCAGCGACTGGCCGGCAATCTTCCAGGCCTTCGCCCATGCCGCACTGTTGTCGAGTTTGTAGCTCTTGGGCACGACGGCAGTCGCGAATTGGTGTGGCGCCGTGACGACATCGCAAACCGTTGCGCCCCAGCGTCCTTCGTCCCGACGTCGCAGCGCGACCTCGGCCACGGCCATCTGACCGATGGTGGGCTGGTTGCGCGCTTCCAGGTACACGGTGGTCGCCAGGCAGGTTTGCGCGGCCAATGGCTGCGGAAGTATCGAGGACAGCCAGAGCAGGAAGGCGAGTGTCATGCGGGTACGGCTCCCGTAGTGTGACGAGGCCTCCTGCCACCGGCACGTTGATGACATCCACGACACACGCGACGCGCAATCGCAGTCTGCCGACTGCAAAGGAGTCCGGTCGCCACGCAAACTGCGGCGGGCAGGCGAACTATTGATGCGGCCGATTGTTCACGGGTCCCCCGGGACGGATGGCGAATGTACAGCCAAGCGCCAGGCACGCATGCAATGGCACACGTTCAAACCCGGGTTTTGCGCGGTCGGACTGCGCCGAACAATGGGCCACGCGCAAGGTCGTGGCGCATTAAATCGGACGCATGGTAGTAGCTTGCGGGAAATGAGGCAAGCGACCGCCGACGCGCACGTTCAGCCCGTATTGACACGGTATGCGGCAGGGGCAGGCCGGGAACCTGGGACGTTATCCATTCCGGCAAGGCATTCGGTCCCGAAATCGCCCATGCATGAGCCGAGCCGAGACGGTATCTACGCGCTGTCGCAAAGGTGGACGACATGTGGTGCGGCGGCGATCTCGAGGATTGTCTCGGGGCCGGTCACGGCATCGTGGAGGATCGCCAGCGCCTCGTACGCTCCGGCGGTCGCGGCACTGTCCAGGACGACGCCGACCGGTCGCCCGGCTTGCGTCAGGGTCGCACCCGGTTCGAGGTATGTCGCGGTGTGAATACGCCGCATGTGCCGCTTGCATCCGCCACGGTAGTGCAGCCTCGCCACGATCTCCTGGCCGGGGAAGCAGCCCTTGTCCATGCTGATTGCGCCCAGTTGCAGCAGGGGCAGGGAGGATGCCAGGACCTTGCCGATGGCCGCTTGCGGGAGCCACGGATGGCCGGCGGCGATGGCGTGATGCCGCCAGGCCTGTGGCGGTGGCGCGGATGTCGTGCCGGTCCCGGTCGCTACCATGCGCATGCCGTAGCCGCCCATGCCCAGCTGGATGCCTTCGGCGTCTGCCCAAAAGTGCTGGTCGGTCGATGCGGGGGCATCCAGCAATACCTGCGCAGGCTGGGCGATGATATCGACCCGGCTGCGCAATACGAAAGGTTGCAGCGCATTGGCCACGTCGACCGCGCAACCGCCACGGAGCAGGAGGCGCAGGTCGGTCTGCGCTTCGCGCAGTATCTGGAACAGGCAGCGTACCCGCCCCTGTGCATCGAGCCATGCCGACCACTGCCACTGGCCTGCCTGCAGCGCATGTACGTCGCTGGTGAACACGGCATGGGCGAAGGCAAGCGCATCCGGTCCGTGGATGCGCAAGGTCTCGGCATGGAGCGGGGGCGGGCTGGTCATTACAAACGTGGCGATGGCAAGGGGTACAATGCGGGCAACACAAGGCTGTGCCAAAATTGTGTTGCGGGGTGTCAAGTATTAACCTTTTTTGCGCTTTCAAGCTCATCAGCGTCAACCAACCGCGATTTGCCGGGCAACTTTTCCGGGGTGCCCGTCCAGGTGTCCACGTGGCGCATCGTGGGATGGAACAAACACGAAATCCGTGGCCGTGCGAGTGGATCCGGTCGGTGCACGGCAGGTTGGCGCGGGACTGCCACGGCGATCAGATCGTCGCGTGCCGCGGGCTGCAGGCGATGAATACAACTGAAGGATAGCCATGATGGCTGAGACCATACGACCGTTATCTCCACATCTGACCATCTGGCGCTGGCAGGTTCAGATGGTGACGTCCATCCTGCATCGCGCCACCGGCATCGCGATGTCCGTCGGCTTGCTGATGGTGATGTGGGGCCTGCTCGCACTTGCCGCCGGAGAGCGGGCCTGGGGCACCTTCACCTGGTTTGCCGGCAGCGTGCTCGGCATCATCCTGCTGATCGGCTGGAGCTGGTCGTTTTTCTTCCATCTTTGCAACGGGATCCGTCATTTGTTGCAGGATGCGGGGCTTGGCTTCCGCATACCGCAGTTTCGCCGGTCGAGTTGGCTGGCGATCATCGGCAGCGTGGTGCTCACGGTGCTCGCGTGGATCTGCGTCGTCGTGGAGGTGGCAGCATGACCGTTCCAGGGTTCAAGACACCGGACACGCGTACGCCGCTCAAGTATGCGCGCAATTGGGGATCGGCACGGCACGGGGTCGGCCACTGGTGGATCCAGCGTGTCACTGCCGCCGCCCTGATCGTGCTCGGGCTGTGGTTCGTGATTACCGTGCTGACCCTGTTGGGAAGCGGTTACGCGGGAGCCCACGGCATGTTGATGCAACCGTGGAATGCGGTCCTGATGATCGCTTTCGTATGGACCGCCTTCTGGCATGCCCAGTTGGGCTTGCAGGTGGTCATCGAGGATTACGTCCACACGCGCTGGAAGGAAGTCGTCCTGGTCGTGGTGATCAAGATGCTTGCCGTGTTGCTGGCCATCGCCTGTACGTTGGCGGTGTTGCGTGTTGCGTTGGGGAGCTGAGAAAAATTCATGGAAAGCTACGAGGTTCAGCAGCACAAGTACGACGTGGTGGTCGTTGGTGCGGGGGGGGCCGGCTTGCGTGCCACGTTCGGGCTGGCGGAAAAGGGGCTCAATGCCGCCTGCATTACCAAGGTGTTTCCAACCCGCTCGCATACCGTCGCGGCCCAGGGCGGGATCGCGGCGGCGCTCGGCAACATGGGCGAGGATGATTGGCGTTGGCACTTCTACGACACCGTCAAGGGCGGTGACTGGCTCGGCGACCAGGATGCCATCGAGTACATGTGCAAGAATGCGCCGGCGGCCGTCATCGAGCTGGAACACTACGGCGTGCCGTTTTCGCGCACCGAGGACGGGCACATCTACCAGCGTCCGTTCG
>CAYOEF010000257.1:0-3427 GCA_964402805.1 uncultured Rhodanobacteraceae bacterium
AGTTCGCTGTGTTCGGGATCGGGATTGGCGCAGTCGGCAAGCTTGCCCGGCAATGCCGGGCCTTGCGTCACCTTCTTGCGTACCACGCGCTTGGCCTTCTTGAGGCGTTGCGTGGCGTTGTCGATGGCCAGTTGCGCAATCTGCTCGCCGGCGGCGACGTTCTGGTTGAGCCACAGGCTGAGGCTGTCCCGCGCGCTGTTTTCGACCAGTGCCGCTGCCGATCGCGAGGACAACCGTTCCTTCGTCTGCCCGGCGAATTGGGGATCGACCATGCGCAGGCTGAGGACGAAGGCAAGCCTGTCCCATACGTCCTCGGGCGCAAGCTTGATGCCACGCGGCAGCAGGTTGCGCAACTCGCAGAATTCGCGCACGGCGCTGGTCAGGCCGCTGCGCAGGCCATTGACGTGGGTGCCACCCTGCACGGTGGGGATCAGGTTGACGTAGCTTTCCTGCATGGGGTCCCCTTCGGGAAGCCATGCCAGGGCAAGGTCGATGCCGCTGTCGTCATTGCGCTGGTGATGCACGAACAGGCCTTCGGGAAGGCATGCGAGGCCCGCGAGTTCGCCGGCCAGGTAATCGGTCAGGCCGTCCTGGTATTGCCAGCAGGTTTGTTCGCCGGTTGCCTCGTCGGTGAGGCGCACTTCGAGGCCGGCACACAGCACGGCTTTGGCACGCAACAAATGCCGCAATTTGGGCATCGATAGCTTTGCGGAATCGAAGTAGGCCGCGTCAGGCCAGAAGCGCAAGGTGGTACCCGAGTTGCGTTTTCCGACGCTGCCCGTCGTTGCGAGGGGGCGCGAACGCTCACCGTTGGCGAATGCCATGGTGTATTCATTGCCATCGCGGCGAATGGTGACCTCGAGCCGCGTGGACAGGGCGTTGACCACGGATACGCCGACCCCGTGCAGGCCGCCGGCAAACGTGTAGTTGCGGTTGGAGAACTTGGCGCCGGCGTGGAGCCGGGTAAGGATCAACTCGACGCCGGGTATGCCTTGTTCGGGGTGGATGTCCACCGGCATGCCGCGCCCGTCGTCACTCACTTCGACCGACCCGTCGACATGCACGATCACCTCGATGTGCCTGGCGTAGCCGGCCAGGGCCTCGTCGACGGAATTGTCCACCACTTCCTGCACCAGATGGTTGGGACGCGTGGTGTCGGTGTACATGCCGGGGCGGCGACGTACCGGATCCAGGCCGGTGAGGACTTCAATATCCGAGGCGTTGTAACGGCTGCTCATTGACGTGCGGAATCCCCAAAATAGATAGACGGATGCGTCGGATGCATCACGATGGCTGGCAACACGCGATGCCCCGCCGCATGGCGCTCGTGCCTGCGACAGGGCGGCGTCATTGTAGGCGCCTCAACACAGTGGTGCACAGCGCGCGTGGAGCCAGGCGCGGTCGGCGTCGTCATCCAGCCGTGGCCGCAGGACTTCCTCCACGCGCGCATGATAGCGGTCCAGCCAGTCGCGTTCGTTCGCCGACAGCAGAGAGGGTTCGATGGCGCGGGTGTCGAACGGGCAAAGGGTGAGCGTTTCGAATTCCAGGAAGGTGCCGAAGTCGCCCTCGCTGGCGACACGTACCGCGACCAGGTTCTCGTGGCGGACGCCGTGCTTGCCGGGGCGGTACAGGCCGGGTTCGATGGAGGTGATCATGCCCGGTTCGAGCGCCACCAGTTGCAGGCCGGGTCGTGGCGGCGAGATGCCGTGCGGTCCCTCGTGTACATTGAGGAAATACCCCACGCCATGGCCGGTGCCATGGCCGTAATCCATTCCGGCGGCCCACAGTGGCGCGCGGGCCAGCGTGTCCAGTTGCTGGCCGCTCGCCCCGGCCGGGAAGCGGGCGGCACTCAGGTTGATCATGCCCTTGAGCACGAGCGTGTAATCCCGACGTTGTTCGTCCGTGGTCGGACCCAGCGCCCAGACGCGGGTGATGTCGGTCGTGCCGCCGGGGTATTGGCCGCCGGAATCGACCAGCAGCAGCCCGGCAGGCTCGAGGGTGGCATGGTCCTGTGCCGTCGCTTGATAGTGGGGGAGTGCGCCGTTTGCCATGTAGCCGGCAATCGTGGGAAAACTTTCACTTGAAAATCCGTCTTGTGTCGATCGTTCTTCACGTAATATGGATGCCACGTCCAGCTCCGTGACCGTGTCGCCACGGGCGACGGCGTGTTCGATGCGGCGGAAACCGCGCACCAGCGCCACGCCATCCTTGCGCATGGTGGCGCGGACGTGTTCCATCTCGGCGCCGGACTTGACCGCTTTCATGTGCGTGGACGGATTGGGTCGTTCGATGCGTGTTGCCGTCGCCGGCAGCACGTCGATGACCGCGGCCGCCACGTGCGTCGGGGCATACATGAGGCGCGCCCCGGTATCCAGCGCAGACAGGGCATCGGTGACGGCGGTGTAATCGGCCAGTCCGATGCCGTCGGCGGACAACTGCCCGCGCAACGCCGCGTCGAACTTGCCGGCGTCGACGAACAGCGTGCAGCGCTCCGCCTCGACCAGCAGGTGCGACAGGAACACCGGGTTGTATTCGACGTCGCCGCCGCGCAGGTTGGTGATCCAGGCGATGTCGTCCAATGCGCTGATCAGATGGTGCGTGGCGCCGGCGCGGGCCATGGCGTCGCGCACGCGCCGCAGCTTGTCGGTGCGCGACGTGATCGCGTAGGCGGGCGCGTGTTCGACGACAGGTGCCCGGGGCAAGGGTGGCCGGTCCTCCCATGCGGCGCCCGGCACGTCGAGGTCGGTGCGCAGGCGGATACCGATGGCCTGCATTGCATCGCGCAATCGACGTTCGGCCATGAGTGCGAGGCTGTCGCCGGCAACGGCCAGGATGTCGCCCGCGGCGAGGTGGCCGCACAGCCACGCGACGGGCTCCGGCGTGTGTTGTACGTGCGAGCGCATCAAGGTGATGCCGGTGCCTTCGAGCTGGCGTCCGGCCTGCTCGAAATAACGCGAGTCGGTCCACATCCCGGCAAAGTCGCGGGTGACGACCAGGGTACCGGCCGACCCGGTGAAACCGGAGAAATACGCGCGCGCCTGCCAGTGGCGGGGCAGGTATTCGGACAGGTGCGGATCGGCGCTGGGAATCAGGCAGGCGGCGACCGACTCGGCACGCATGGCGGCACGTAGTCTGGCCAGGCGCGAGGGGATGGTGTCGTTCATCCTCCCATGCTACCGCCGGCCGGGTTTCGGCCGGAAGGACGCCCGGCAGATCCATGTCGCTGGCCCCGGGGTCTGTGCGAGAAGCCGTTGCAGGCATTGTCGTGTTGTCTGGCAGTCATGGACTCCATGCCATACTCGGCATGCTGTCGACACGACTTCACCCGTGGGAGGCCAGTCGCCCATGTCCCGTATCGTGGTACCCGGGCAAACGTGCTGGCGCATCGAGCATGCCGGTCGTTTGCGCGTGATCGTCGATGCGGCGG
>CAYOEF010000258.1:0-3418 GCA_964402805.1 uncultured Rhodanobacteraceae bacterium
GCGCGCCCAGTTCACCGAGGACGCCAGCCCGCTGGCGCATCCGGTACGCCCGTCCGAATACCGCGAAATCAACAACTTCTATACCGCAACCGTCTATGAAAAAGGCTGCGAGCTGGTGCGCATGCTGGCCGGCCGTCTGGGCCCTGAAGGCTTCCGCAAGGGCACCGACCTCTATTTCGAACGGCACGACGGCCAGGCCGCGACCATCGAGGATTTCCTTGCTGCGCTGGGCGATGCGAATGATGTCGACCTTTCACCCTATCTCGCCTGGTACGGCCAGGCCGGCACGCCCCGCGTAACGGCGCGCGGCGATTACGACGCGACAGCACGCCGCTACACCCTGACCTTGAGCCAGGCCACCCCGGCCACACCGGGACAGGCCGACAAGCTGCCCCTGCCGATGCCCGTCAAGCTGGCCCTGTTCAATGCCAGCGGGGACCGCCTGCCGCTGCGCCTGGCCAGTGAAGACGCCGCGCAAGGCGACGAGCGCGTCATCGAATTCGATACGCCGAGCGAACGTTTCGTGTTCGAGGACATCGCCTCCGAACCCGTGCCGTCACTGCTGCGCGGCCTTTCCGCGCCGGCCATCCTGGACTTCGCGTACACCCCGGAGCAACTGGCCCTGCTGCTTGGACACGACAGTGACGGCTTCAACCGCTGGGACGCCGGCCAGGAACTGGCTTCGCTTGCCTTCGACGACGTACTGGCCGGCAACGGGAACACGGCGGCCACGGCCGCGTGGCATGCGGCTCTGGGCAAGCTCTTCGGTCGTGCCGACATCGACGGGGCCCTGCTGGCCACCCTGCTCTCGCCGCCGGACGAAGCGGTACTGGCCGAACGCCACCGTCCGTACGACCCGGCCGCGGTGCATGCCGCGCGCGAACACCTGCTGGCCACGCTGGCCAGCCACCTCGGCGCGACCACGCTCGCCGATCGCTACGGCGACCTGCACACACCTGGCGACAGCGGCCTGGATGCGACCAGCCAGGCCCGGCGCAGCCTCAAGCAACGCGTGTTGAACCTGTTGGCACGTATCGACCACACCACGGCGACCGCCCTCGCGCGTGCGCAATATGCCGACGGCGCCACCATGACGGATCGCCTCGGCGCCCTGCAGACGCTGCTGTGGCTGGATGCCGGCAAGGCCGAATCTGACGACTTCAGGCAGCGCTTCACGCGCCAGCCGCTGGTGCTCAACAAGTGGTTCTCCGCCCATGCGCGCGTGCCGGGTGATGGCGCACTGGCACGCATCGAAACCCTGCTGGCCGATCCGGCATTCACCCTGCGCAACCCGAACCGGGCGCGTGCGGTGCTGGGCGTCTGGGCGCAGGGCAATCCAAGCGGATTCCACCGTGCCGACGGTGCCGGTTACCGGCTGCTGGCCGCACAGCTCAAGGCCATGGACGTGCTCAACCCGCAGTTGGCCGCCCGGGTTGCCACGGCGTTCAATGGCTGGAAGCAGTTGGAGCCGGCGCGGCGGGATGCTGCACGCGCGACACTGGCCGACCTGCTCCGAAGCGGAACCCTGTCCCAAAATCTTGGTGACATCGTTCAGCGGGCGCTCACGTCCGCGTAAGTGAATCGCGTACTGCACGGCCGCGGCGACACGCGAACATATGGGTTCATCGGGCGGCAAACCGCGCCGTGCCGGTAAGTTCGCTGCAAGGCATGGGTGCGCGCCTGACGCTAGGCAGTCGAGGAAAAATCGCGTGGCGGCAAAAAATAAAGTGTGAACTGCGTCGCACTTGTGCCATACTTCGCCCCGCTGCGGCCAGATATTGACGCAACATGGCATTGGGGTTGTGACGTTCAACGTCGCAAATTGCCGCAACGAGTCATTTTGTATACACAAAGTTTCTGGTAGCATTGCCGCCAACATGACAAGAGCCGCTTGTGGTCGCGCGCCTTGTCAACCTGTCAAAAGATTTCTGGCGCCCGGCATACGGTCATCCTGGATTCCCCCTGTTCCTGAGGCCGCCGGGCGCCAGATCTTTTTCCCCCCGAACAAATTGCCATGCCATGCATGGCGTGCTGCCCCTTCCCGGCGCGCGGCCAGTCCCCGTTCGACCCGGCCAGGATGCGTAGTCCGCGTGCCTTGCCCGGGAAGGGTGCATGAAAGTACATGCACGTAGCGTGCCATTTATTGCCAATGCGTGGTGGCCAACGTTCACCTTTCGGCAAATTCGGGCTCCGAATGTCATAGAATCCATTGCGTCCGCCTGGCCTGCCTCCGTCTTGCCCGTCCTTTTGTCGCCGTGGCATGCCCTCCCGGATCGACGCGGTGATGGACCGCAGCCAGCCGTCAAACCCACGCGAGAATGTTGCATGCTCCACCCCACAAGCTATGACATCGTGGTCGTCGGGGGCGGCCACGCCGGAACGGAGGCCGCCCTCGCTGCCGCGCGCTCCGGGGCGCGCACGCTTCTGGTGACGCACAACATCGAAACCATCGGGCAGATGAGCTGCAACCCGGCCATCGGCGGTATCGGCAAGGGGCATCTGGCGAGGGAAATCGACGCCCTGGGCGGGGCCATGGCGCACGCGGCCGATCGTGCCGGCATCCAGTGGCGCACGCTCAATGCCTCCAAGGGGCCGGCGGTTCGCGCCACGCGTTGCCAGGCCGACCGCAGCCTGTACAAGGCCGCGATCCGGCACATGGTCGAGGCGCAGGCAGGACTGGACGTGTTCCAGCAAGGCGTCGACGACCTGGTCATCGAGCATGGGCGCGTGTCCGGCGTCGTGACGCAGATGGGCCTGGTGTTCAACGCCCGCGCCGTCGTGCTGACGGTGGGCACTTTCCTCGCCGGGCGTGTACACATCGGTGATTCGCAATACGGCGCCGGCCGCGCGGGCGATCCGCCGGCGACGACACTGGCGAAACGCCTGCGCGAGTTGCCGGTCGCCGCCGAGCGTCTCAAGACCGGCACGCCACCGCGCATCGACGGGCGCAGCATCGACTACCGGGGCCTCGCCCGCCAGCCCGGTGACGACCCGACGCCGGTGTTCTCTTATCTGGGTTCGCGCGACGAGCACCCGCGCCAGGTCGACTGCTGGATCACGCACACCAACGGGCACACCCACGACATCATCCGTGGCGCGCTGGATCGCTCACCGCTGTATTCAGGCCAAATCACGGGTGTCGGGCCACGCTACTGTCCCTCGATCGAGGACAAGGTGGTGCGTTTTGCGGACCGCGACTCGCACCAGGTCTTCATCGAACCGGAAGGCCTCGGTACCAGCGAGGTATACCCGAACGGCATTTCGACGTCGCTGCCCTTCGACGTGCAACTGGAGCTCGTGCGATCCATCGCGGGCTTTGAAAACGCGCACATCACGCGCCCCGGTTATGCCATCGAATACGATTACTTCGACCCGCGCGGCCTGCATCCGTGGCTGGAGACCCGCGCCATCGGCGGCC
>CAYOEF010000259.1:0-3417 GCA_964402805.1 uncultured Rhodanobacteraceae bacterium
CGTCGATGCCACGTGATTCCATGGCAGCGCGCACCTTGGCTACGCGTGCGTCGTACTCCGTGCGCGCGAACGGCAGATCAACCTGCTTTGACATCCTGGATCCTCCGGGCCTCGGAACGGAAACGTGTTCGAGCGCGCCCCGGGGCCGGCGCGACGCACACGATGGATCGTTTCGCGTGGGCTATCGTGCCCGGGCGGCGATGCGCCTGACTTCATCGACAAACGTGTCGACCAGCTCGCGGGTCGTGTCGAAGGACGTGACCAGCCGGATCTCGCAGGTGGCCGGGTCCCACAGTTCGAAGGCCGCATGGCGTTCAAGCGCCTCGAGCCAACCCGGCTGCACGTGCGCGAATACCATGTTGACTTGCGGCGTGAACGACAATTGCACGCCGTCGATCCCGGCCAGCCGTTCGGCCAGGTACGCGCCCATCGCATTGGCGTGCTCGGCGTTCTTGCGCCACAACTCGTCTTCGAAATAGGCCAGATACTGGGCGGCGTAGAAGCGGTTTTTCGACGCCAACTGCATACCCTGCTTGCGGATGAACTGGAATGACGGTGCCAGGGTGGGGTCGAAGATTACGACCGATTCGGCCATCATCAAGCCATTCTTGGTCCCACCGAAAGACAGGATGTCCACGCCCAGGTCGCGTGTCAGCGCCTTGAGCGAAACCTTGAGTGCGGCCGCGGCGTTGGCCACGCGCGCCCCGTCCATGTGCACCTTGAGCCCGCGTTCGTGTGCAAACGAAATCAGTTCGCGCAGCTCCGCAATCGAATACAGCGTGCCGTACTCGGTAGCTTCGGTGAGCGAGAGCAGGCGTGCGCGGTTGCGATGGATCGGATCGTCCTGCCAGGCCAGCGCCGCCCGCAGCGTCGTGATGTCGACTTTCCCCTCGTGGCTCTTGAGCGGCACCATCTTGCAGCCGACAAAGTGCTCCGGTGCGCTGCATTCATCGACATACAGGTGGGCCAGATCCGAGCAAAACACGGCATCCGTGGAGGCCGCCGCGGCCTTCAGCGACAACACGTTGGTCGCCGTGCCGGTACCCACGAAAAACACCGCCGTATCCTCGCCGAACACTTCGCGGAACACCTGCGTGGCCCGGGCCGTGTAGTCATCGCGGCCATAGGCAAGTGCATAACCCGTGTTGGCGCGTTGGATGGACTCGAGAACGGATGCGTGGATGCCGGAAGCGTTGTCGCTTGCAAAGCAGGCGGTCTGCTCTGTCATGATGGGTTACCTGCGGGTGCTGATGAAAGCGGGAAGGGCGATCTGCACGTGTTGGCGAGAAGCCTCGATCCACGCACGACCACCGTTGGCGCAATGGTACTATCGCGAGCCGTTTTCCTCACCTGCGATTTCGGCTTGATGCCCGGTGCGCTAGCTTGCCTTGGCACCGGCATGCCACGGGCCGCGCGGCACCCCGGCGTCGATGCGGTCCGCGCGTAGTGACGCCATCATCCGGTAAATGACGGCGGGCTCGTTGACATCGTTCCCGTGCCGCGACCTTGGCGCACACGCGTAATATGGGCGCAGTCGAAGCGGTTGTCAGCGGAATGCACTTGACGGGATCTTCACGATCGACTTCAGCAGTCGCCAGTGATTGAACCAGTTCGCCTGAGGAGGCAGACCCTGACGCCTTGTGTCCTCTGCCATCTGCGATCGGTAGCAGGCTGCACACGCGCGGTATTCGAGAATCCTGCTCAAAAACAGTTGACGTGGCCATTATTGGCATGTTACGTTCGTTCGCGTACGTAAACGCTGTTCCTATATACGAACAAGATGATGCTGCGAACGTACCCATCCTGAAGGCCGTCGCAGCGCAACGGAAGATCCATGGCTATTCCGCAGAAGCGGAGGCCGACCGGCTCACGGGCGTTGCGATTAACAACGGCGATTCCTACACGCCGGGCAGCGGAACCCATGCGATCATCCCGACTTGCACGGCGCATGGTGGCATCTGGTCACAGTATCGTAGTCGCGCATGAACTGCGTGAACAGCATGCCTTGCTGGAATTGAACCACGTTCATGGCCATGGTGACTGGCCTCGGTGGAACATAGCTTGCGATGTCTCCTTCATACATGTCTGGCATCTGACGGATGCAAATACCGGATGAAAGTCCGTGCTAATTAGGTTGGAACAACGACAAACCTTGGTGGAGCCGACCTGAATCAGTTGATGTGATGCTTGTGTGTGGTACCCCGGTACGACGCCAGTACAACAAGCCATGTTGCGCTGAGTCAGGTGATCAGCATAACGGGCCATTTCGATCCGCCACCAGCCAATCGGGTCGATGTTACTGGATTTTCACCCATTCAAACGGAGCTCTGTATGTCTAATAACTCTGGTGATTTTATCAACTGTAACGACTTCCTGGCGCGAATGGCACAGAGGCCGCATACGCGCTCCAGCGTATGGCATTGGTCAGATATCTTGCGTGAGCTTGAAGCAATCGCGCCGACGGATGCCACAGAGGAAAACAATCCAGCGTTATCACTGGTTAACCCATCTGTCGGCGATGGTTTGAGCATGGTGCCTTCACTCAACGGCATGGTGCAGATCCTGGGGCCGGGCTTTCATGGCAAGGGTCACAGGCATTCAAACTATGCAATCTTCATCGTTAAAGAAGGCCACGGCTATAGTGAAGTCGAAGGGAGCACAATCGAGTGGGGAGTGGGAGACGTGTTCGTCGTACCCGCCTGGGCGCGTCATTTGCACTGTAATGGCAGCGATACTTCAAGAGCCGTGCTTTACACGTTCCAGAATGTACCTGAGGTAGCCAATTCAGACACATGGTTCTTCATGGGGAAAAGTGAAGGCAAGCTGGTACATAATTAGTAATCCATATATGGAGTAATGGCTATGATTACAACATTCGGCAATAAGAACTTTGTATGGCTGCTGTCCCTCCTGACACTCATATTGATTTCCGGCATATTTCCCCCTGCATATGGGGCCAGTTCCATGCAAAACGCGCCGGTTGATTCACAGGCGCGTGCATTACTGCCGGAAAGTATCAAGAAACGTGGCTATTTTATTGTAGCAACAAATGCCAATTATCCGCCTTTCGAGTTCTACATACCGGTTAATGGCAATCCCGAAATGGTAGGTTACGACGTTGATACTGCAAAGGCCCTTGGCCAAACCCTGGGAATCAGGGTGAAGATGGTAAACGTTCCCTTCTCTTCTATTATTACTGGCCTGGCTGCCCATAAGTATGACTTCTCTATATCTGCAATGTCGATGACCAAGGAGCGTGAAAAGATAGTTGATTTCGTTGGCCCGTACTATATACAGCATTCGTCTGTTGCCGTTCAAACTGGCAATCCGCATAACGTGACAAAAGATCCACTGTCATTGTGTGGGCTTACCGTGGGTGTGCAGAGTGGCACCACCCAGAGCCTTACTATGTTACCG
>CAYOEF010000260.1:0-3356 GCA_964402805.1 uncultured Rhodanobacteraceae bacterium
TCGCGGATTTCGCCGACCATGATGACGTCCGGATCCTGGCGCAGGAACGAGCGCAGCGCGCGTGCGAAGGTCATGCCACGCTTTTCGTTGTGCTGCACCTGGTTGATGCCGTCGACACGGATTTCGACCGGGTCCTCGACCGTGGAGATGTTGGTGCCATCGGTGTTGAGGATGTTGAGCGCCGTGTACAGCGACACCGTCTTCCCCGAGCCCGTCGGGCCGGTTACCAGCACCATGCCGTAGGGCTTGCTGATGGCGTCGAGGTAGAGCTTCTTCTGGTCGTCCTCGTAGCCCAGCTTGTCGATGCCCATGCGCGCGGCCGATGCATCCAGGATACGCAACACGATCTTTTCGCCCGAAAGCGTGGGCAGGGTGCTGACACGAAAGTCGATGGACTTGTTCTTGGACAGGTTGAGCTTGATGCGGCCGTCCTGCGGAATGCGTCGTTCGGCGATGTCCAGGCCGCTCATGACCTTCAGGCGCGATCCGATGCGCGCGGACAGCTGGATCGGCGCCTTGGCCATGGTGTGCAGGATGCCATCCAGGCGGATGCGCACGCGATAACGCGTTTCGTAGGGCTCGAAATGGATGTCCGAGGCTTCGCGCCGGATTGCGTCGAGCAGCACCTTGTTGACGAAGCGGACCACGGGCGTGTTGTCGGCCGTGGTGGTGTCCGCGGTGTCCTGCAGGTCCGTCTCGGTGCTTGCCTCGGCGTCGAGGTCGAGGCTTTCGTCATCCTCGAGTTCGTCCACCGTGGTGGACATCTGGCTGAGGGCCAACTCGATGCCGCGCTTGAGCTGCCGGCTTTCGACCAGGATGGGTTCCACCTGGCAACCGGAATGGAAGCGCACCTCGTCCAACGCGTGTGTCTGCGTGGGGTCGGAAACGCCGATGAACAGGTGGTTGCCGCGGCGAAACAGGGGCAGCACCTGGTGTTTGGTGACCAGCGCCTCGCTGACCAGATCCATTGGCATCTGCTTCAGGCTGATGGCGCCGGCATCGAGCAGGGGCATGCCGAACTCGGCGGAAAGCAGCTCCGCCACGCGCCCGCCATCGGCCATGCCATGCTCGACCAGCCAGTTGGTCGGCGAGGTGTGTTCGGCCGTTGCCGCGCCTACGGCCTTGCGTGCGTTGTCCTCGTCCAGGGCCCCTTCGGCGACCAGGTGGCGCACCACGCCCGGCAGGGCCGCCAGTGACGGTGACTGTATCTGGGTGGCCATAAGACGTTCCTCCCCCTTATTGGCTCGCATTGCCGCTCATTGCCGGAAACCGCCCCGTCGCACGGCCATCATTTCCGCCACATCGCGACGGCTTCTCCCCATGGCTGCGCACGACGTCTTTGATATCAGGGAGTTTACGCCAATTTGTCGTCAATTTGTGCGCGCGTTTGGATCGGGCTTGTGCGGGCGGGCCAGGCCCGTCGCACGCATGGCGTGGTGCGTCTGCGGCGGCGTGCCGTCCGCCGCATCAAGCCATGCGCATTCCGGGGCGGGTCGATGAGGTGGTGCGCGGTCAGCGACGCGATGCCTTGCGCCGGAGCAATTCGCGCAGTTCGTCCTTGTGGCCGACGCCTAGCGTGCCCTGGGTTTGCATGGCCAGCAGCGCGGCGATGCGTTGATCTACCGCCTGGCGTGCGAGCTGCTCGATGGCACCGGCAAATTCACGTTGCAAATCCAGGTGTTCGGCCAATGGTTGCGCCGCCAGTTTTTCCAGTGTGCCGAGTTCCGGCCGTTCACGGAAATGTTCGAGGAGTGCGGCGGCGTGCTCGGACGCGTCGGCGCGGGCAAGGTCGAGAACCTCGATCAGCAGCGTTACGCCGGGCCGTTCCAGTGACGCAAAGGCATACGGTGGTTCGACGCCGGCAGCCAGGCGGGGGTCGGCCAGCAGCAGCGTGATCGCCGTGCGCACGAGGCTGGGCTTGCCGCTACGGTGCGATGGCGCGGTGCGGTGCGGGGTGCTCGTGGCGCGCATCGCGAGGCCGGTGCGCTTTTCCAGTTCCTGCCCCATGAGATCGCGAAAGGCCCCGTCCGGCAAGTGCGCCAGGAGGGGACGGGCGCGTTCGGCGAGGCGTGCGCGGCCATCGATGCTGCCGGCGTCGGCGTCCGCGGCCAGAGTGTCGAAGAGATAGTCGGAAAGCGGCGTGGCATGGTCGATGCGCGCGTTGATGCCGGCAAGGCCCTCGCGGCGCACGAGGGTGTCGGGATCCTCGCCGTCGGGCAGGAACAGGAAGCGCGCCTGGCGGCCGTCGCGCAGGTGGGGCAGCGTGGCTTGAAGCGCCTTCCATGCCGCGTCGCGTCCCGCACGGTCGCCATCAAAGCAGAAGATCACATCAGGCGTGGTGCGGAACAGCCGCTCGGCGTGCTCGGAGGTGGTTGCCGTTCCCAGCGTGGCTACGGCAATCGGGAGGCCTGCCTGGTGCAGCGCGACCACGTCCATGTAGCCTTCCACGACCAGCAGCCGTTCGAGCCGGGTCGAGGCCTGCTTCACCTGCCACAGGCCGAACAGTTCGCGGCCCTTGTGGAACAGGGGTGTCTCCGGGGAGTTGAGGTATTTGGGGGTCTGCTCCTGGTCCACCACGCGCCCGCCAAAGGCGATCACGCGCCCGCGACGGTCCATGATGGGAAACATCAGTCGCTCGCGGAAGCGGTCATAACGCTTGCCGCCCTGTCCGGTGGACAGCATGCCTGCCTCGTCGAGCTGGCGGATGCGCTCGGGCGACGTGCCCAGGTGGTGGTGGATGCCATCCCATCCCGCCGGCGCCCAGCCGATCCGGAAACGCGCGATGACGTCCGGATCGAGTCCCCGCTCCCGGCAATACGCCTGCGCCGGCTTGCTGGTTGCCAGCTGTTTCTGGTACCAATCGGCGGCTGCGTCGAGCAGGGTGTAGAGCCCGCTGCGGTCCTCGTGTGGCGACGGGGACTGGCCGTGCTCGCGCACGACCTGCAATCCGACCGCTTGTGCGAGTTCCTCCACGGCGTCCTGGAATTCCAGGTGCTCGTAGTTCATGAGGAAGCCGATCGCGCTGCCGTGCGCGCCGCAGCCGAAGCAGTGATAGAACTGCTTTTGCGGGCTGACGGTGAATGACGGGGTGCGCTCGTCGTGGAACGGGCAGCACGCCGTCCACTCGCGGCCAGCCTTTTTCAGCGGCACGCGGCGTTCGATCACATCGACGATGTCGACACGCGTCAACAGTTCACTGACGAAGTTTTCGGCTATCCGGCCAGGCATGGCATCGTTACCGCATGAAGCCGGACCAGTTTAGGAGCTTGGGTGGCAGAAATCTTCCGGGCTGCAAAAGCGTCTGCGCGGTCCATATTTCCGCCGATTCTTGACCCATAGAACCACTATGGGCCGGC
>CAYOEF010000261.1:0-3344 GCA_964402805.1 uncultured Rhodanobacteraceae bacterium
ACGATCCCCAATGCACGCGCCACGGAGGTCGAGCTGTACGAGGGGCTGCGCGCCACGAGCGTCAATGCCAGGCCCAGCCTCGAGCATGACCGCATGGCGGGCACGCGGTATCTGGCGCGATTCCTGGCGGCCGGGTTCTACTACAAGACCTTCAAGTGGCCGCAGGGCTGGTGGCCCAGGTACGAGAAGCCGATCCGCGAGGCGGCTGGCTTCGGCACCGCGCCGGACACCGTCGACGCCGATCGCTATGAAAAGCGTTATGCGCATTGCGACGTGCTGGTCGTCGGGGCGGGGCCGGCCGGTCTCGCCGCCGCCTGCACCGCCGGGCGCAGCGGCGCGCGCGTGATCCTCATCGACAATGGCAGCGAGGCGGGCGGCAGCCTGCTCGCCACGCGCGACACCATCGACGATGCGCCGGCGATCGAGTGGGTGTCCGCGCGCGTGGCCGAACTGGCCGCGCAGCCGAACACCACGGTGCTGTCACGCACGACGGTGTTCGAGTACGAGTACCACAACTTCGTCATGGCCTGCGAGCGCCGCGTCGACCATCTGCCGATCAACCGGCGCAGCGGCGTGCGCGAGCGTGTCTGGGAGATCCGCGCACGCCACGTGGTGCTGGCCACGGGCGCGCATGAGCGGCCGCTCGTGTTTGGCGACAATGACATTCCCGGCGTGATGCTGGCCGGTGCGGTATCCACCTACATACGACGTTACGGCGTGTTGCCGGGACGCCGTGCCGTCGTGTTCACCAACAACGACAGCGCCTACCAGTGCGCCATCGACCTCAAGCAAAGCGGTGCCCAGGTCACGGTCGTGGATCCGCGCGCGTCCGGCGACGGCGAGCTTCCCGCCGAGGCGGTGCGCCTGGGTATCAAGGTGATCCACCAGGCCGTCGTCGAGCGCGCCAGGGGCGGCAAGCGCGTAAGCGCCGTGAAGCTGCGTGCGTACGATGGCGGTACCCTGGCCGGGAGCGACACGATCGCCTGCGATCTCGTCGCCATGTCGGGCGGCTGGAGTCCGGTGATCCACCTGTTCGCCCAATCGCTCGGCAAGTCGCGCTGGTGCGAGGAACGCGCCTGCTTCGTGCCGGATGGCGCGACCCAGGCGCAGACGAGCGTCGGCGCGGCCAACGGCGATTTCAGCCTGCAGGAGGCGCTCGATGGCGGCACCCGGGCCGGCCTCGGGGCAGTCGAGGGCCTGCCCGATGCCACGCCGGTCGAGGCCACGGCGTGGTCGGCCACGCAACCTGCGCAGGCGCCGTTGCTGCCCCTGTGGATGGTCAACAAGGGGCACGCGGCGACGCATGGCCCCAAGCAGTTCATCGACTACCAGAACGACGTCTCGGTGTCGGACATCTACCTGTCCGTGCGCGAGGGGTTCCGTGCGATCGAGCACGTCAAGCGCTACACGGCCATGGGCTTCGGCACCGACCAGGGCAAGCTTGGCAACGTCAACGGCATGGCGGTGCTGGCCGAGGTCCTGGGCCAGGGCATTTCCGAAACCGGGACCACGACGTTTCGCCCCAATTACACGCCGGTCAGCTTCGGGGCCTTCGCCGGCCGCGAGCTGGGGGACTTTTACGACCCCATCCGCAAGACCTGCCTGCACGCGTGGAACGTCGCCCACGGCGCCGTGTTCGAGGACGCCGGCAACTGGAAGCGCGCACGCTACTTTCCGTTGCCGGGCGAGGACATGGACACCGCCGTCAGCCGCGAGTGCCTGGCGGTTCGCAACAGTGTCGGCATGCTCGACTACAGCACGCTGGGCAAGATCGACGTGCGCGGGCCGGACGCGGTGGAGTTCCTGAACCGCGTGTACATCAACTCGTGGACCAAGCTCAAGCCCGGGCGCTGCCGCTACGGGCTGATGCTGGACGAGAACGGTATGGTCCTGGACGATGGCGTGAGTGTGCGCCTGGGCGAGCAGCATTTCCTGATGACCACCACCAGCGGCGGCGCGGCGCGCGTCCTGAGCTGGATGGAGCGCTGGCTGCAGACCGAATGGCCGGATCTCAAGGTGTATCTCACTTCGGTCAGCGACCAGTACTCGACCATCACCGTGGCCGGTCCGAACGCGCGCAAGGTGCTTGGAGCCGTGTGCACGGACATCGACTTCGGGCGCGAAGCGTTTCCGTTCATGAGCTTCCGGAACGGCACCATCGACGGCATCCCGACCCGCATCCAGCGCGTGAGCTTCTCCGGCGAACTGTCCTACGAGGTCTACATCCCCTCCGCCGCCGGCCTGCACGTGTGGGAACGCCTGTTCGAGGCTGGCGAGCCGTACGGCGTCACGCCCTACGGCACCGAGGCGATGCACGTCATGCGCGCCGAGAAGGGCTTCATCATCGTGGGCCAGGACACCGACGGCTCGGTGACGCCGGTCGATCTCGGCATGGGAGGCATGGTCTCCAAGGTCAAGGATTGCCTGGGCAAGCGTTCCCTGGCACGCAGCTACGTTGCCGGCGCGGGCCGCAAGCAGTTCGTCGGGTTGATGCCGACCGACCCCAACTGCGTCCTGCCCGAAGGTGGCCAGATCCTCGCCGGCCCCACGCAGGCCGCCACGGCCGCGATGTTCGGCCACGTGACCTCCAGCTACATGAGCCCGATCCTCGGCCGCTCGATTGCGTTGGCCCTGCTCAAGGACGGCCACTCGAGGATGGACGAGGAGGTCACCGTCGCCACGGCCGAGGGCACGTTCATGCCTGCACGGGTATGCAGCCCGGTGTTCTACGATCCCGAAGGAGCCCGCCAGAATGTCGAGTGAAGTCAAGACCGAAACGCCGCTGGCGGCACTCCACGCCAGTCCGGGCCTGCTGCTGGAACGTGGTTCCACGCAGGCCGTGCAATTGTGCGAGCAGCCGCTGGTGCAATTGGCCAACCTGCGCATCGACCCCGCGGACAAAGACGCGTTGAAGACCATCAAGGGCGTGATCGGCGTCGCGCTGCCGCTCGAACCCAACACCGTCGGCCGGTCGAAGAAGGTCGCGGCGTTGTGGCTGGGCCCGGACGAGTGGATGCTGCGCGCCGAACCCGGCTACACCGGGCAGTTCGTCGAGAGCATCGAAGAGGCCCTGGGCGATGCTTTCTTCGCCGTCACCGATCAGACCAGCGGCTACTCGATCGTCCAGTTGCATGGCCCGGAATCACGCAACGTCCTCAATGGCGGCTGTCCGCTGGACCTGCATCCGCGCGTATTCAAGGCCGGGCAGTGCGCGCAGTCGGTGTATTTCAAGGCCAGCATCCTGGTGGCGGCACTGGCCGACGACGGCAACCACTGGGAGATCATCGTGCGCCGCAGCTTTGCCGATTACACCATCCGCCTGCTTTTGGATGCCATGGGCGAGT
>CAYOEF010000262.1:0-3225 GCA_964402805.1 uncultured Rhodanobacteraceae bacterium
ACAACTTGGAAAAGGCCGGATGCGCGTTGTCTACACCGACCGGCCCCAGCACCAGTTCAGCGTAGGTCGTCAGCGAGAGCGTGCGTGTCGTGTCGCCGTGGTTGACCAGCGTGGTGCGGCGCAACTCGAGGTGGGCGTCGCCGGCGCGGGGTATTTCCAGCGTGGCTTCCTGGTCGGCGGGGCGTCGCCCGCGGCCCGCGTCGCCGGGCTCGAAGGTCGCGCGGTCGCCGGCTTCGGCGGTCCCGTAAGGCTGCGGCGTGATCGACCACGGCGTGCCGTCGTTCTCGTCGCGCAACAGGATGTAGCTACCCCAGGGATTGGCGACGGGGTCCTCGCGCCAGCGCGTTACGGCCCGGCCGCGACAATGGCTGAAGCCACTGCCGACGGTGTCCAGCATCACCGTGTAGCGGCCGTTGGACAACAGGTGCAGCGTGGGCCGGGTGGATGCGGGTGAGGCAGTGGACGTGGACATGGTGTGACCTGCAGGTGACGGAGCCGGGATGTCGATGGTGCCCTTGCCAGCATGCACCTGTGTACCTGTACCTATCCGTTCGGCGGGTCATCCGCGGTCGCGGCGACCCGCTACACTGGGCCTCCCGCGGCCGATCCCTACCACGTCCATGCCAAGCCGACCGAATCCGCCGCCGCAGGCACAGCAACTGCAACACCTGCAAACCCGGGCCTTCAACTATTTCCTGCACGAGACCAACCCGGCCAACGGCCTGGTTCTCGACAAGACGGCGTCGCCGTGGCCGGCCAGTATTTCCGCTACCGGCATGGCCCTGGCCAGTTATCCGGTGGCGATTGAACGCGGCCTCATGAGCCGCCCGGCCGCTATCGAACGCACGCTGGCCACGCTGCGTTTTTTCCGCGACAGCCCGCAGGGGCCCGAGCCCGAAGCCAGCGGCTACCACGGTTTCTACTACCACTTCCTGGACATGCACAGCGGCCGCCGCGCCTGGCAATGCGAACTGTCCACGGTGGACAGCGCGTTCCTGTTCGCCGGCATGCTGACGGCGGCGGCGTACTTTGCCGCCGACACGGCCGCCGAACGCGAGATCCGCGAGCTGGCGAACATGCTGTACCAGCGCGCCGACTGGACCTGGCTGCGCGCGCCGGACGGCACCATCGGCCATGGCTGGCATCCGGAGAGGGGCTTCATCCCGCATTGCTGGCAGGGCTACGACGAGGGCCTGCTGCTGTACATGCTGGCGCTGGGTTCGCCCACCCACCCGCTGCCGCCGGACACCTACACAGCCTGGGCCTCCACCTACGCGTGGAAGCACTGCTACGACATCGACTACCTGCATTCCAGCCCATTGTTCACGCACCAGTTGTCGCATGCGTGGATCGACTTCCGTGGCATCCGCGACGCCTTCATGCGCGACAAAGGCATCGACTACTTCGAGAACAGCCGCCGCGCCACGCGCATCCAGCAGCGTTACGCCATCGACAACCCGCAGGGGTTCAAGGGTTACGCCGCGCACTGCTGGGGCATCACCGCCAGCGATGGCCCCGGCGAGGTCACGCTGGACATCGACGGGGTCCGACGCCAGTTCCATGACTACCTGGCGCGCGGCGTACCGGACGGCCCGGACGACGGCACCCTGGCACCATGGGTGGTGGTGGCATCGCTGCCGTTCGCGCCCGAGGTCGTGCTGCCGGCCGTGCACCACTTCATCCACACGCTGAAACTGCACGACCAGCACCAGTACGGCTTCAGGGCCACCTTCAACCCCACGTTTGACGACACGCCCGATGCCGCTCCCTGCGGCTGGGTGTCGCCGTATTTCTTCGGACTCAACCTGGGGCCGATCGTGCTGATGGTGGAAAACCACCGCAGCGGCATGCTGTGGGAACTGATGCGTGGCTGCCGCCCGATCGTCGACGGCCTGCGCCGCGCCGGCTTCACTGGCGGCTGGCTGGATGCGCGGGACCCGCCGGAACCCTGACAAACCGTAGTCCCGGTGCAGTACCTCAGGCTTGCAACGCCTTGTCGACGATGACCTGGGCTTCCTTCAGGAGGGCCTGCAGGTGTTCCTGGTCGCGGAAGCTTTCGGCGTAGATCTTGTAGATGGCCTCCGTGCCGGACGGGCGCGCGGCGAACCAGCCGCTGGCGGCAATGGCCTTGATGCCGCCGATGGGTGCGTGGTTGCCCGGCGCGCGGTCGAGCACCTGCTCGATCTTCTCGCCGGCCAGGTCGTCGGTGTGCAACTGGTCGGGCGACAGTTTTGCCAGCCTGGCTTTCTGTGCAGGCGTGGCCGCGGCCTCGACGCGATCGGTGAACGGTTCGCCCAAGCCGTGCGTCAGTGCGGCGTACAGCTCGCCGGGGTCCTTGCCGTCGCGCGCGGTCAGTTCCGCCGACAGCAGCGCCGGTACCAGGCCGTCCTTGTCGGTGGTCCATACCGCACCGTCGCGGCGCAGCAATGAGGCGCCGGCGCTTTCCTCGCAGCCGAAGCCCAGCGAGCCGTCGAACAGGCCCTCGGAAAACCACTTGAAGCCGACCGGCACCTCGTACAGCGTGCGCCCGAGGCGCTTGACCACGCGGTCGATCAGCGCGGTGGTGACCACGGTCTTGCCGATGGCCTTGTGCCCGTCCCATGCGGGCCGGTTGCGGAACAGCTCGTCGATCAGCACCGACAGGTAGTGGTTGGGCGGCATCAGGCCGGCACTGCGGGTGACGATGCCGTGGCGGTCGTGGTCGGTGTCGCAGGCGAAGGCGACATCGTACTTGTCCTTCAGCCCGATCAGCCGTTGCATGGCGTAGGACGAGGACGGGTCCATGCGGATCTTGCCGTCCCAGTCCACGCTCATGAAGGCGAATTGCGGGTCGACTGTCTCGCTGACCACGGTCAGGTCCAGCTTGTAGTGTTCGGCGATGCGTGCCCAGTAGTGCACGCCGGCGCCGCCCAGCGGGTCCACGCCCATGTGCACGCCGGCGCCACGGATGATGTCGAAGTCGATGACGCTGCCGAGGTCGGCGACGTAGTGGCCGAGATAATCGTGTTCGCGCGTGGTCGCCGCCTTGCGTGCCTGCGCGAATGGCATGCGTCGGACACCGTCCAGCCGCACCTCCAGCAGGGCGTTGGCACGATCCTGCACCCAGCGGGTGATGTCGGTGTCGGCCGGGCCGCCGTGGGGCGGGTTGTACTTGAAGCCGCCGTTGTCGGGCGGGTTGTGCGAGGGCGTGACGACGATGCCGTCGGCCAGGCCGTCCTTGCGGCC
>CAYOEF010000263.1:0-3204 GCA_964402805.1 uncultured Rhodanobacteraceae bacterium
ACCGGGCCGGCGGCGGTGTTCGAGGGCAACAAGGGCTTCAAGGAGACCATCGCCGGGCCATTCAGCATCGACTGGTCGGCGGAGGACCTCGAAAGCGTGCTGCGCACCATCGTCAAGAAACACAACGCCGAAATCCATTCGCAGTCGACCATCGACGCCGCCATCGACGTGACGCGCCAGCCTGGTTACGACGCCACGCGCATCAAGGCCGTAAGGGTCAAGACCTTCCAGGTCGCCTACGACATCATCGGCGGTGGCGAGGAAGGCGACAAACACCATGTCCGGACCAAGGAAGAAGCCGATCATGCGTTGCCCTACCTCGTCGCCGCGGCCTTGCTGGACGGCGAGGTGCAACCGGCCCAATACGCGCCCGAACGCATCGTGCGCGCGGACATCCAGTCCCTGCTGCAAAAGGTGACTGTCGCACCGGATGCGGGATTCACGTCGCGGTTTCCGCACGAGATCCCGAGTTCCGTGGACGTCGAGCTGGATGACGGCCAGGTGCTGTCGGCATCGGCAAGGGCCTACAAGGGCTTTACCTCGCAGCCGCTGGACTGGTCCGACGCGTGCCGCAAATTCGCACGCCTTGCAACGCCGTTCACGGGCGAAGCGCTGGGCGATGAGATCGCGCAGGCCGTACACGCGCTCGACACGCTCCCGGTGCGCAAGCTCACCGCATTGCTGGCCCGGGTGCCGCGCGTGCGTGCGGCCTGATTCCATTCATGCAAACGGAGGTCATGATCATGGCCAATGCCATCCAAGAAGATGTCGCGTTCAACTTCGTGCCGCGCGCCTGGCGCCCCTCGAAGCCGCGCAAGTTCGGGTTGACCGAAATCCGTGCGCCGCACTACTGGGCGTACGGCACGCGCCACATGCAGGACGTGTTCGACGTCGCCGGCCCGTGGATCGACGGCATCAAGTGGGCCGGGGGCTCGTTCGCGCTGTTGCCCAGGGCGCAAATCCAGGCCATCAACAAGATCGCCCATGACGCCGGGTCGTACGTCTCCTCCGGTGGCTGGATCGAGACCGTGTTGCGTTATGGCGATGATGCCGTGGAAAAGTATCTTGCCGAGGCCAAGGAGGTTGGTTTCGACGTGATCGAGATTTCCACCGGCTTCATCATGATGCCGACCACAGGCCTGGAGCGCATGGTCAAGCGGGTCGTGGCCGCCGGCCTCAAGGCCAAACCCGAACTCGGCATCCAGTTCGGTTCCGGCGGCGATTCGGACATCGGCGAACTGGCAGCCGACACCAAGAAGGACATCGGTGACCTGATCGACCGCGGCAAGCGCGCACTCGATGCCGGAGCGTCGATCATCATGATCGAATCCGAAGGCATCACCGAGAACGTCAAGCAGTGGAACACCGGCGCCGCCGCCGCGATCATGAACGGGCTCGGCATCGAGAACGTCATGTTCGAGGCCGCCGACAGCCTGGTCTTCGAGTGGTACGTCAAGAACTATGGCAACGAGGTCAACCTGTTCGTCGACCACAGCCAGATCCTGCAGCTCGAAGGTATGCGCCAGAATATCTGGGGCAACAAGGGCACCTGGGGTCGTATCATCAACCCGGCCCCGGTCTGAGCCGGAGGCGGTTCGCGGATGCGGCACGGCGTGGCCGGTCCCGGGCGCCGTGCCGCGAGGAATCGAGATGGAACGATCGACCCAGGGCACTGCCTTGGCGGTGACCGATACGAAGACGGCGCCCCGGCGCGATCTCTTGATCACCGCGGCCGAGTGGCAGAGCCTGATTGCGGAAGATCCGCAGGCAGACCCGACGTGGCCACGCGCGTGGTTGCGTGCGCTCGCGCCACCCGATTCGCCCATCGAAGAGTAAGCGCCCCGGCGCCGTCGCATTGCGGCGCCGGGGGTGTGTACGCGTCCCTCACGCGGAACGGCGCGCCATGATGCCCTTCTTGATTTCCGCGATCGCCTTGGCCGGGTTGAGGCCCTTGGGGCAGGTCCGCGTGCAGTTCATGATGGTGTGGCAGCGATAGAGCTTGAACGGATCGTCGAGTTCGTCAAGGCGGGTGCCGGTATCCTCGTCACGGCTGTCGGCCAGCCAGCGCCATGCCTGCAGGAGGATGGCCGGGCCGAGGAAACGGTCGCCGTTCCACCAGTAGCTGGGGCAGCTCGACGTGCAGCAGGCGCAAAGAATGCATTCGTAGTAACCGTCGAGCTTCTTGCGGTCCTCGGGCGATTGCAGGCGCTCGCCATCGGCCGGCGCCGGTGTCTGCGTACGGATCCAGGGACGGATCGATGCATATTGCGCGTAAAAGTGGGTGAGGTCGGGAACCAGGTCCTTGACCACCGGCATGCTGGGCAGGGGGTAGATTTTGACCTCCTGTGCGCATTCCTCGATGGGCTGGATGCAGGCCAGCCAATTGCGTCCGTCGATGTTCATGCCGCAGCTTCCGCACACCCCCTCGCGGCACGAACGGCGAAAGGTGAGCGTGGGATCGATCTCGTTCTTTATCTTTATCAACGCGTCCAGGACCATCGGCCCGCACGCGGCGGTATCGACCTCGTACGTGTCCGTGCGCGGGTTTTGCCCGTCATCGGGGTTCCAGCGGTAGATCTTGAACCGGCGTGGCTTCTTCGCATTTTTGGCAGGCCAGAACTTGCCTTCCCTGACGCGGGAGTTTTGCGGAAGCGTGAAATTGCCCATCATCCAGGCCTCGTAGGTGTCGTGGCGTGATTGCCACGGTAAATTCGGTGCCTGCGCCGTATGCGCCCACGCCGAAGCCGTGCGGGACGTTAGCAGTGGTGGCCTGTCGCGCTCTTGATCCTGATCATGCGCCAGCTCTGCCCGACCTGCACCCCGCTGTTGCGGCATTCCGCACAGCTGACCTGCGTCAACGGATGCGGTACCGGCTTCATCTAGCGTGCAGGCTCAGGTAGTGGCGCAGCGCGGCAGGTGTCCGTGCGTCGCGACATTTACCTCATCATGCGCAGCCAGGGACGTGGCCGCGTGGAATGCCTCGGGTTTGCTCGGGCAGGAACAAGGGAGTACTGGAATGGGAGTGATATCGGCCATCGACCGGGTGATGAACAACCCGGAACCACTCAACCTCGTTGACGACATCCTGCGCCCGGGCGCGGAAAATCCGGTGCGACGACAGGGTTTTGCGACGACCAGCCTGGATGCCCTGATGAACTGGGCGCGCACCGGTTCGATGTGGCCCATGACCTTCGGCCTCGCCTG
>CAYOEF010000264.1:0-3194 GCA_964402805.1 uncultured Rhodanobacteraceae bacterium
CGCGGCTTCAAGATGATTCTCGAAGGCGAGGTCGATCACCTGCCCGAACAGGCCTTCTACATGGTCGGCGGCATCGACGAGGCCATCGAGAAGGGCGAGAAGATGCAGTCGCGCGAAGCCGCCTGACGGCCATCAGCGCCACCAGCCGGCGTGGGCGGTCCCGACCGACAGCCGCCCACGCGGCGAGCCCCCTACCGGGTGACGGGAGACGAACCAGTCAATGACCACTATCCGTTGCGACATCGTCAGCGCCGAAGGCGAGATTTTCCACGGCGACGCCACGTTCGTGACTGCCTCGGGCGAGGAGGGCGAGCTGGGCATTGCGCCGCGCCATGCGCCACTGATCACACGCCTGAAACCCGGCGTGGTCGAGGTGGTCCAGGAAGGCAACGAGCGCCTGCCGATCTACGTGTCCGGTGGCGTGCTTGAAATCCAGCCACAGGTGGTGACGGTTCTCGCCGATACCGCCGTCCGCGCCGACGCGCTGGACGAAGCGGCCGCCCAGGGCGCCAAGGAAGAGGCTGAAAAAGCCCTGGCCGATCACGACAAGCTGGAAGACGTTGCCGAACAGCAGGCCAAGCTTGCCAACGCCCTGGCCCAGTTGGAGGCCCTGGCCCGCCTGCACCGCAATTTGCGTCGCTGAGCCGCACGTGCGCCACGCGGCGTGGCGCATGACGCCCCGTCGGATCGTTTTGCCGGCATCGGAAACCTGCCCGCGTTTCACCCGTGGCGGACATGTTCCAGGCGTGGTCCTCGTTATCCGGACGACGCGTCATCGCCGCCGTTGGTGGTTGCGCGGGCCCGCCGCTTCACGCGGTTCGTTTTTCCTCAGAACGACGAGTCCGGTTGCTTCAGGAATTCAGCTTCCTCCGCCGTGGTGGGGCGGCCAAGCGCCGCGTTGCGGTGCGGGTAACGACCGAAGCGGTCGATGATCGCCTTGTGGGCGAATTCGAACTTGAGGTGGTGCTCGAGCCCGGGCTGGCTGAACAGCTGCACGGCCACGGCATGGATGCGTGGCGACTCGCTGTGCATGTAGGGCATGTAGGCAAATGCGCGTTGTGCCGGCGCGAGCTGGGCGTCCAGGCCGCGGGCCACGATTTCCTGCGCCAGGACCAGCGCCATCGGATCGCGGTCGAATGCACGCGCGTCGTCGCGATACATGTTGCGCGAAAACTGGTCGAGCACGATCACCTCGGCCAATCGGCCACGTGCGTCGGTGCGCCAGGCATAAAGCTCGCCGCACGCCGCCGCGTGGTGCGTGGACGCGAACCGCGTGCGAATCGCATCGTCCAGCGTTGCGTCCCTGGCAAAGTGCTGGCGCGGCTCGAGTTCGTCGAACCAGAAATGAAGGATGTCCTGTGGTCCCATGGAGTTGTATCCGCACGATCCGGCCACCAGTTTAGCAATGGTGCCTCGCGGTGGTGGCCAGCGGGAGATCGTGCGCCGCCACCGCCGCACGGCACCCCCGCGAACGGTGCCTGGATATGCGGGCGTATCATTTGTCGCCATGGGGGCGCATGCTAGAATTGGCGCCGGTTCCGGAGAATTGCCATGTGCGGTTTTGTAGCGGTATTGGATCTTGACGGAGACGTCACGGCACTGCGTCCGCGCGTACTTTCCCAGGCTCGTCTGTTGCGTCATCGCGGGCCGGACTGGAGCGGCGTGCACGCCGACGAGCACGCGATCCTGGCGCACGAGCGCCTGGCCATCGTGGACGTGCTGCACGGCGCGCAGCCACTGCTGTCCAAGGACGGCCAACAGGCGCTGGCGGTCAATGGCGAGATCTACAATCACCGCGACCTGCGCAAGGAATTCGATCCCGCCACCTTTTCCACCGATTCGGACTGCGAGGTCCTGTTGCCGCTGTACGCGGCGAATGTCGGCCAATCGCCGGTGGACTGGCTCAATCGCGTCAACGGCATGTTCGCGTTCGTGTTGTGGGACCATGCCCGCGGCGACTGGCTGATCGCGCGTGACCCCATTGGCATCATTCCCCTGTATACCGGGCGCGACGCCGCCGGCCGCTTGTGGGTGGCCTCGGAGTTGAAGGCGTTGTCCACTGTCTGTGTCAGCGTGGAGGTGTTCCCCCCGGGAAGCTGGCAGAGCGCATCGATGGCCGAGCCGGAACGTTATTACCAGCCGACGTGGCGTTCCTTCGAGGCGGTCGAGCACGGACCAACCGATCCGGCGCTGTTGCGCCACGCACTGGAGGCATCGGTGCGCCGCCACTTGATGAGCGACGTGCCATACGGCGTATTGCTTTCCGGCGGGCTCGATTCCTCGCTGATCGCCGCGCTGGCGCAGCAGTGCGCCGCGCGCCGCATCGAGGACGACGATGCCAGCGAGGCCTGGTGGCCACGCCTGCACAGTTTTTCCATCGGCCTGGACGGTTCGCCGGACCTCGCCGCGGCGAAGACCGTCGCCGATGCCATCGGCACCGTGCACCACGGTTTTACGTTCACCATCCAGGAAGGCCTGGACGCCCTGGACGACGTGATCCGCCACATCGAAAGTTACGACGTGACCACGGTTCGCGCATCCACGCCCATGTACCTCATGGCGCGGCGCATTCGCGCGATGGGCATCAAGATGGTCCTTTCTGGCGAGGGCGCGGACGAGATCTTCGGCGGCTACCTGTATTTCCACATGGCGCCGAATGACGAGGAGTTCCATGCCGAACTGGTGCGCAAGCTGGACGCGCTGCATCTCTACGACTGCCTGCGTGCCAACAAGGCCATGGCGGCCTGGGGCGTGGAAGCGCGCGTGCCGTTCCTGGACCGCACCTTCATCGACGTGGCAATGGGCCTGGCGCCGGCGGCCAAGCGCCCGGGCGGCGGGCGCATCGAGAAACACATCCTGCGCCAGGCCGGCGCGGGCCTGTTGCCCGAGGCGATCCTGTGGCGGCAGAAGGAGCAGTTTTCCGACGGCGTCGGCTACGGCTGGATCGACGCGCTCAAGGACCATGCCGAGGCGCAGGTCGGCGACGCGCAACTGGCGCAGGCCGCGCAGCGCTTCCCGCACAATCCCCCGGCGGGCAAGGAAGCCTACCTCTACCGCACGATCTTCGAGAAACATTATCCCGGCGAGGTCGCCGCGCGCCTGGTACCGGGCGGCCCCAGCATCGCCTGCTCCACGCCGACCGCGTTCCGCTGGTCGCAGGCTTTCGCCGACAGCGACGACCCGTCCGGCCGCGC
>CAYOEF010000265.1:0-3192 GCA_964402805.1 uncultured Rhodanobacteraceae bacterium
TACTGAGCGCTCTGTTTCTGAGCTGCCTATGCGGCAGTGAACTAGACGCGTTGCGCGCCAAGACGTTGAGACTATTGCAGAACCTGCCTACAAAGCAACTCGCCCCCAAAGTTTGGGGGCGAGTGTAAGTGACTGATTTTCAATGAGCTACAGCGTAAGCAGAAATAAAGGGTTAAAACCAGGGAATCGTGGCCTTACTGCTCAGTCCGTAACGGTTGAAGGCCCCGGGAACGGCCTGTGCGGTGATCAAGCCGACGGCGATGAACAGACAAAACGGTTGACCGGTGCTGTGGCTGTGCACGCGCAAGTATGGCAGTGTCGGTTTGCGTTCCACACTGGCTGGAATGGCCGTCGCAGCCTGCTCGGCCGTTTCGCCTTTGCGGCGCATGCGACGCCGTCGCAGGCGTGCCGCACTGGTCTTGAACTGTTTGCGTTGCACGCTGCGGTGGCGTGTGTGTGGGGGGACCTCGGCGATATCGGTCGTGCGGACGTGGTCACGGACACCTTTGAGCCAATCACGCCGCATGAAGTCACCAAGCGTTTGAGCGGTTCCGTGCAGGCGCAAAATGGCGCCGAGTGAGCGTGGGTTGACGGTGTATCCCGGAAAGCTGACGCCGATGTCATCCACTTCCCGTTCGACCAGGGCAAGGTGCAGTTTGTCAAAGAGTGCACCCATAAGCTGTGGCGCGCTGGTTTCCGGGTCGGGCACCACCTTGAGGTCGATGTAGTGGGTGGTCATGGTTATTTCTCCGCATCGCCGAATACGCCACCGCGTATCAGGGTGGCGATAACGAAATGCTGCTGGTCCAACTCTGGCACTTGATCCTTGATGATCCAGTTGTCCAGGAGGTGATAGAAGTCGGCTTTGGCCCTGGGTTGGCGATAGGCCTTGCCCTGGGTTGTGACCGAGCCGTAGGGCTCGACTGCAATGGGGCCATTCGCCGCCGCTTCGGGGTACCAGGTGTCGATGGTGCGGATGGCATTGCCGATCTTTTGCGAGTGGATCGCCGCGACGCCAGCAACGTGATAAAGCGTTTTGCTCTTGTCGCCGCGTCCGCGGTAGAGGATCAATTCCTGCGAAGGGAACACTTCCTGCCCGGCGCCCAAGTGCACGAACGCGGTCACTTGGAACAAAACATGAGCCTTGCCGCCCAAGCCGGAAGCGATGACGCCAGCCAGCTCTGCCACTGTGTCTTGTTCCGCGTGTGGAGCGTGGAGGTCGAGGGTGGAATGGGCCAGTGCATTGAAGGTCCATTGCGAGGATGGCGCACCGTCCTTGAGTTGGGCCACCGTGACTTCGACTTGCTCCGCGCCGATACGGTTACGCCACAGGAAGCGTCCGTTGGCGAGGTTGGCGGCGTAGCGTTCGGCCAATGCATCGAAGCCATATTGCTCAACATACCCGCCAACGACGGTCAGCAGCTTTTCCCGGTAGGCGGCATCGTTGCAGGCTGACGGAGTTCCGGTACCAGCCAGCACGCGTAGGGTGAATTGCACCTTCAACGTGTCGGCATTGGCCGGAAGTGCAGCGACGTCAACCGTTTGCAGGTTGGGGTTTTCAATGGCGGCGTCCAGTTTTGCGGGATCCTGGTCCTTCGCCTTGAGGCGGTTGGAAATCGTGCCTCGCACAGACTTTTCACGGAGCGCAACCGGCGTCCAGTTTTGTGCGTGGGCGCGGTCGACCCAGTTGCCGGCAGATAACAAGGCGTCGGACGGGTCGAGTTTGCGCTCAAACGCGAGGACGGAGGCGGTTTTGAGTTCGGTAGGCATGGTGAGAGTCCTTGTGATGGTGGCTCAAACGGAGGTTTCGGTGCGGTGATAGTCGTTGCGGCAGCGGTACAGCCCCTCGTCGGGACGGCTGTCGGCGTACCAGAGCAGGTCTTGCGGTGCGTGCAGGCGGTGCGGGCCCAGCCATTCGCCTATCGAATACAGGCTTTCGACGAAGCGGAAGGGTGTGGTGGCATCGCGCGCGTTGGCCACGCTGCCGGCATCGTGCAGGTCGCCAAGTGCACCGTAGCCGACCGGGATGGGGACCACCCAGCCCGAGCCTTTCCTGCGGTCGCTTTGCCAGCCACCGTTGCCGGCGTTGGCCTTGGTGTCGTAATGCCAGTTGATGCGCGAAAGCGAAAGCCACGCATCAAGGCGAGAGGCTTGCGGCGACTGCTTGCGCAGGTCCTTCAGGCGTGTATCGATCAAGTCATCGCGGGCCACCAATGCCGAGCCCGGCAGCAGGCGGGCGCGAAGCTTGCGGAACTCCTGAGCCTGGTCGTCGCTGTCGCCGGTGAAGTCGGCCAACCACGGGCGATGGCGTGAGGTTGACGCCTGCGTGGCCGGCAACAGTGTGCCGCCGGCAATGTGCATGCCCTGCAGCAGGTCGAGGATGGTCTCCAGGTCGCGTTGCTGCGCGTCCTGATCCCAAGGCTCGGCGTTCACCGCCAGTACCAGGCTGAGGTCGAAGTGGATGCGGCCTTCCTCGACAATAGCGGCGGTCTTGCCATCCTTGCCCACCGGATTGCGGGTGAGATGGAAGCTTTTAACGAAGCCGCCGTCGGTGGTCTGTTCCTGGCGGTCGTGACAGACTACGCCCACGGCGCCGAATTCCAGATCGAGTCCGGCTGCACGCGTCCTGCGCTCCAGCGCCCACATCAGGCCAAGAAAGGCGGTGACGGACGGGAATCCGTGGGTCAACGGGCTGGAGACGGCGTTGGCGTTGTGCACCTTGAGGTGCGGCAATACCAGCAGGTGGGTGAAGTGCGGAAGCGTGTTCATGCAGCACCTGCCTTGACACGGCGCTGCAGTGGGATGGGCCAAGCCACGTCGAGGATAGCTTGGCAGGCAAAGTGGCGCATTTCCGCCTCGCCGAGGATGGCCAGTCTGTCGCTGTGCTTGCGCAACTGGCCGTTAAGCCAGAGGCCGAAACGCTCGGCCACCTTATCGGCCCAGTCGCCGTGCTCATAGGCTTGGTTGAAGGCGAGATCGTCTTCGCGCCAATGCGGGTGCCTGGGATCGTCGCGTACTGGCAGCTCAGTGCGGTCGGGGTCGAGCCAGAGTCGTTCGCACAGTGGCAGTTGGCAGGCCTCATCCCGCGTCCAGCCTGCCGTATAGCTTCCACGAACCGCCACGCCCAACAACGCCAACTCCTGGCCCATGGCTTGGTAGATAGTCTCGCGCTGGTTGCGAGTTTACATGATG
>CAYOEF010000266.1:0-3163 GCA_964402805.1 uncultured Rhodanobacteraceae bacterium
GTCGGCGAGCAGGGTCGGGCACGGCATGAGGGCACGGCACGCCGTGCCCTACCCGCGCAGTTGCATCCACATCGGATTTCGTAGGGGCACGGCGTGCCGTGCCCGGCGATGAGATGGGCTCATGCGCGGGGCTGCTCACCACCCCGGCATGTCGGTGCGCGCCATGCACCCATTGCGGGCGGGACGCCCGCGCTCCACAAACCACGCGACATGTGCGGGGGCTCAATCCGCGGGCGTCACGCTGACGCGAACGCGCAGGCGCTCGCCGGGGTCGTAATTCATGCGCGAGACGTATGACTCGCCGCGGTAGCGGTATTCCACGTCATAGCCGACGATGCGTCGCTCGGTACGTCCACCTTGCTGCGCCGCCGGCACGCAGTGCGTCACACCGTCGCCGGCGGCCGTGTCATCGGGCTGCGATACCTGGTTGCCAATGACGCCACCGGCAACGGCGCCGGCGACGGTGGCCGCCTTGCGGCCGTCGCCCTTGCCGACCGTATTGCCGAGGACACCGCCAATGACGGCCCCCAACAGGGTGGCCGCGGTGCCACCGCCGCTGTCGTGGTGCACCACGGGCTGCTTGTAGCACTTCGTCGCCGTATCGGGAATCTGGACGTCCTGGTAGATCGGGTTTACCCGCGTCACATTCGCCCACGCGTAATGGACCGCGCCGGAGTCGACCGCGGGTGCGGCCACGCACGTTCCGCCAGCCAGCAAGACGGCCAGCACCACTAGCAGGCTTTGACGAATCATGACAAGTACTTGATATTGCAGTAGAAACAGGCGCCGACCGGCATGACGCATCTGGTGTACATGGCTATTGCAACAAAACCAAGATGAACATGCGCTTACAAGCGCGTGCCATCACGCCTGCGCGAACTCCCGTGCGCGACCTTCCGGTCGCATGTTGTTAAGATGCGCCGTTGACCACGCGGACAGGAAACCACCCGTCACCATGCCGATCACGCTCTACAACACCCTGACCCGGCGCACGGAGCCGTTTGCACCGCTTGATCCGCGGCGGGTCACGATGTACCTGTGCGGACCGACGGTCTACAACTACGTGCACATCGGCAATGCACGCGGCCCGGTGGTCTTCGACGTGCTGGTCAAGCTGCTGCGCCGCCACTATCCGGATGTGACGTTCGTGCGCAACATCACCGACGTCGACGACAAGATCAACGCGGCTGCCCAATCCGCGGGCGTTCCCATCGACGTGATCAGCGAGCGCTTCACCGCCGCGTACCGGGAGGACATGCAGCGCCTTGGCGTATCCGCTCCCGATGTCGAGCCGCGCGCGACGCAGCACATGGCGGACATGATCGCCATGATCGAGACCTTGCTCGCGCGTGGCAACGCCTACGTCGCGGACGGGCACGTGTTGTTCGATGTCGCGTCGTGGCCAGACTACGGCCAGTTGTCCGGACGCTCCGTGGATGACATGCTGGCCGGCGCGCGCATCGCGGTGGAGGACTACAAGCGCCATCCGGGCGACTTCGTGCTGTGGAAGCCCTCCGACGCGGCGCTGCCCGGCTGGGACAGTCCCTGGGGCCGCGGCCGGCCGGGCTGGCATATCGAATGGTCGGCCATGAGTGCGCGGCACCTCGGGGAGACCATCGACATCCATGCCGGCGGCGTGGACCTGACGTTTCCACACCACGAAAACGAGATTGCGCAATCGACCTGCGCGCACGGCGGCAAGACGTTTGCGCGCTGGTGGCTGCACAACGGCATGCTCACCTTTGATGGCGCCAAGATGAGCAAGTCGCTCGGCAACGTGCTGGAATTGCACACGCTGCTGCAGCAATACCCACCCGAGGCCTTGCGCCTGCTGCTGATGCGCGCACATTACCGCCAGCCACTGGACTGGTCGCCCGCTGCCGTGCAACAGGCGATACGCACCCTGGATGGCTGGTACGGTGCGCTGCGTGACAGCGAGGACGTCGACACGCCCGCAAACGTCCCGATCCCTGACGCCATCGAGGCGGCGCTGAGCGATGACCTCAATACGCCGCAGGCGCTCGCGGAGATCTCGCATCTGGTGGACCGGATGCGCCACGCCGGTGATCCGTCCGCGCGGCGAGCCGGCAAGGCGGCGCTGCTTGCCGGCGGCCGTGCACTTGGGCTGTTGCAGGCGAGTCCGCAGGCGTGGTTCCAGCAAGCGACGACGGGCACGCTCGACAGCACGGCCATCGAGGCGCTCGTACGCGAGCGCGACGCGGCGCGCGCCGGCAAGGATTGGGCCCGTGCCGATGCCATTCGCGACGAACTGGCCGCCATGGGCGTAAGCATCGAGGATGGTGCCCGCGGCACGCGCTGGCGCATCAGCCACACCGGCGGCGGCTGACGGTCGTCATTAACAGCGGGCGCGCGACGCGTGATAATGGCCGCATGAGTGACGTGGCGACCGACATAAGCAAGGTTCAGGACGAAATCGGCGACGAGTTCGCGTTTTTCACCGACTGGACCGAACGTTATCAGTACCTGATCGACCTGGGGCGCAAGTTGCCGCCGTTTCCCGAGGACCTCAAGCGCGAGGAGTTCAGGGTCAAGGGATGTCAATCCCAGGTCTGGCTGGTTCCCGAGGGCGATGCCGGGCGGATGACGTTTCGCGCCATCAGCGATTCGGCGATCGTCTCGGGATTGCTTGCGCTCATCTTGCGCGTGTACTCGGGGCGCCCGGCGCAGGAGATTCTCGACACCGAACCCACCTACATCCAGGCCATCGGCCTGTCCAAACACCTGTCGCCGACACGTTCCAATGGCCTGGCGTCGACCCTGAAAAAACTCAAGGGCTACGCCGCGCGGGCACTGGCGTCATAGCGCACGGCCATCCGGTACGCCGCGGCGCCGTTGCATGTATGTCAGTCGCCCATCTGCTTCTGCAGATGTTCGCGGCGTTCCTGGGCATCCAGCGACAAGGTTGCGATCGGGCGAGCTTCCAGGCGATTGATGCCGATCTCTTCGTCGGTTTCCTCGCAATACCCGTAGCTGCCGTCCTCGATACGACGCAACGCCTTGTCTATCTTGGCAATCAGCTTGCGGTAACGGTCACGCGTACGCAGCTCGAGGGAGTTCTCCGTCTCGCGTGTCGCGCGCTCGGCATCATCACCCACGTCGCGCACTTCGTCACGCAGATTGTCGATGGTCTGCCGCGACTCTT
>CAYOEF010000267.1:0-3148 GCA_964402805.1 uncultured Rhodanobacteraceae bacterium
TCATCCTCAAGGTAACCCACGCCGCGAGGATGGACAGGTCATCCATGATGTCTACATGAGAAGTTGGAACACGCGGCGTTGGAAAAGGCGGATTCGTACGGGCACGGCGTGCCGTGCCCCAACGAAACCCACGCATGTGTGCGATTCGCCGCCTCGACCCTATGGGTAGGAGCACGGCGTGCCGTGCCTCTGCAAAACTACCCACGGGCAGTATCCATGCGAACCGAATAGAACCATCACTTGCAGGCGCGGCGTTCGCGTTCCATCCTGTCGCCATCCCCCTGTCGCGGCATGGCCATGGAACGTTACGAACGCATCCTCACCCTGCATCGCAAACTGAAAAACGCGCGTTATCCGGTGCCGTTGCTGCAGTTGCTTGATGATCTGGACTGCTCGCGGGCCACGCTTTACCGCGACGTGGCGTTCCTGCGTGACGCACTTGGCGCGCCGGTGGAAAGCGGCGGTGGCGAGGCCGCGTCGTTCAGCTATGCCGATGACGAGGGCGAGCGTTTCGAGCTGCCGGGTCTGTGGTTGTCCAGCGAGGAACTGGCGGCCGTGCTGGCCTTGAACGAACTCATCGGGCGTGCCGACCCCGGCGTGTTGACCGGTGCGCTGGCGCCGCTCAAGTCGCGCATCGAGCACTTGCTGGCTGGCCGCGTCCAGGGTCGGGCGCCACCGATCGGGCGTATTCGCGTGATTCCCTGGGGCGCACGCAAGCTTGACCAGCATGCCTTCCGCATCGTCGCCGGCGCGGTGCTGGAACGCCGGCAGCTGACGTTTCGCTACCGGGCACGCACCACCGGGGACGAGAGCCGGCGCCGGGTTTCCCCGCAGCGGCTCACGCATTACCGCGACAACTGGTACCTCGATGCCTGGGACCATGGCCGCGAGGCGCTGCGGAGCTTCGCGGTCGATCGCATCAACGAGGCCCACGTCGGTACCGAACCCGCGCGCGACATGAGTGACGCGGAACTGGACGAGGTACTGGCGGCCAGTTACGGTATCTTTGCCGGCAAGCCGCGGGCGTGGGCCACGGTGCGGTTTTCGGCGCATGCCGCGCGCTGGGTTGCCGACGAGCATTGGCATTCCAGGCAGCGCGGCACGTGGCTGGCCGACGGGCGTTACGAACTGGAGCTGCCGTATTCCAACGCCAGCGAGTTGCTGCGCGACGTGCTCAAATACGGTGCCGATGCGGAAGTGGTGGCGCCGACGGAATTGCGCGAAAAGGTGAAGATCCAGTTGCAGCTTGCGCAGGGTATGTATCGCAACGCGCCGTGACGGGGGCTGGCCTCCCACTGCACGGCGGTCGGGGGCCCGCTCGCGCGTCCGCGCCGGCAGCGCCGACATTGCAAGGAGATCCATCCACCATGCGTGGGAACAGCACCGATACGCCGTGTCCGCGTATTGCGCTGGCCCTGGGGACCGGCGGTGCCAAGGGGCTGGCCTACATCGGCGTCATCGAGGAACTCGAGGCGCGCGGGTTCGAGATTACCGCCATCGCCGGCAGTTCCATGGGGGCGCTGATCGGGGGCATCTATGCGGCCGGAAAGCTCGACGTGTATCGCGATTGGGTGTCCGCGCTGGCCAAGTTCGACGTCCTGCGGCTGGTGGACTGGACACTCTCCGGTGGCGGCCTGATCAAGGGTGAGCGCGTGATCCACGTGTTGCGCGACCTGATTGGCGAGGGGCGCATCGAGGATCTGCCCGTCGCCTATACCGCGGTGGCCACGGACATCGACCGCCAGCGCGAAGTCTGGCTCGACCGTGGCCCGTTGTTCGACGCCATTCGCGCATCCATCGCCATTCCATCGGTATTCCGCCCCCACGTGCATGAAGGGCGCCGCCTGGTCGACGGGGGCCTGCTCGATCCGCTTCCGGTGACGCCGCTGCTGCGCGCCTCGTGCGAGTACATCGTGGCCGTCAGTGTGGATGGGCCGGCCGAGCATCATGCACCGCATTTGAAACCGGCGCGCCATGACGCCGCGGCGTCGCGCCATCGCCAGCGCTTCGCGGAATTCGTCTCGCGCGTCGTGCCGCGCGGCGAATCGCGACCACGCGAGCCCGGCGCGCTGGCGCTCCTGAATCAGGCCCTGGAGGTCATGCAGGCCAATCTTGCCACGCTGCGCCTGGCAGCGTACCGGCCCGACCTCCTGATCGAGCTGCCACGCAACATCGCGACGTCGTACCAGTTCTATCGCGCACGCGAACTCATCGAGCGTGGACGCCAGCAGGCAAAGACCGTCCTCGACGGCTGGAAGCCGCCGGATATCGGGTGACGCGGGACTGCCGGCACTGCCGTCTGAGGCCGCGTGGCGCGGTCAGGCCAGGTGTTCGGTCAGGTATTCGCGAATGACGACGGCATTGTTGTGCTGCTCGTCGCGCGCGCTGTAGAGCAGGGTGAGCTTGCCCTTGCGGGCACGTTCCAGCAGCGGCTTCCATGCGTCGGCGTTGGCGTCCAGCTCGGCGCGGAAACGTTCACGGAATTCGCTCCATTTGGCCGGATCGTGGCCGAACCACTTGCGCAGTTCGTTGGAGGGAGCGATGTCCCGGCACCATTCATCGATGGCGGCCTTTTCCTTGCTGATGCCACGTGGCCACAGGCGGTCGACGAGCACGCGCTGGCCGTCGGACGAGGCAGCGTCCGCGTAAGCGCGCTTGATGGCGATACTCATGACGATCTCGGAGATGAACTGCCACAAGGATACGCTTCCGCGGGCGCGGCTGCGCGCGGTGGCGGCAAGCGCGGCGGCCGTCCCTCGTCGCCAGGGTCAGCGTGCCGACTCCGCGGCCACCTCGTCCACCTGCGTCACCTTGGCGCGGCGCATCAGCCAGGCCACGCCGCGCAGGTCGTAGAGTCCTACCCACAGGCGATCGAGCATGCCGTACTTGGAACTGCCGCGCGTGCGCGGGCGATGGCCGACCGGTACGCTCCGGCAATCCAGGCCGGCGCGCTTGACCAGTGCCGGCAGGTAGCGGTGCATGTGGTCGAAATAGGGCAGGCGCAGGAAGGTTTCGCGCTCGATCAGCTTCAGGCCGCAGCCGGTGTCGGGCGTGGCGTCCTTCAGCATGCGCGAGCGCACCGCATTGGCCACTTTCGAGGAGATGCGCTTGTTGAAACTGTCGCGGCGCGTGGTGCGCCAGCCGGCGA
>CAYOEF010000268.1:0-3144 GCA_964402805.1 uncultured Rhodanobacteraceae bacterium
TCCACCGAGATGTAGGGCGTGCGGCCGGTGATGGTGGCCTGGATGCGCTGCTGGTACTTGCCGTGGCCGAGCTGGACCAGCGATTGTTCGTTCAGGCGTAGCCACGGAATGCCGCGTTCGGCCGCGGCCCGCACCAGCGATTGCGTCGACGGGCCCAGGGCGCGGCGCTGCGCGTAGCGGATGAACTGGTCGCGCGCCTGTTCCCACGCCCAGTCGTCGGGCAAGTCATCGGGCTCGCGAAGCTCTTCCGGCAGCAGCGAGGTGAGCAGGCGCAGGGCGAGTTTTCCCGCCTCGATGCCTTCCTCGCGCTGCTCGTACTCGTAGACCACCGTGTAGACGCCGGGCTGGCCGGTGCCGCGCGTCTTGCCGTAGGTCACTTCCTCGCCGGCGACGTTCTGCAGTTCGATGGCGGTGTGTTCCAGCACGTGGCCCAGCCAGGTGCCTTCGTCCTCGCGCATGCGGCGGATGAAGCCACCGGGTTCGCGATACGAGCACCCGTGCTCGTGCAGGCCCGGCAGCGCGGCCAGCAGGCCGTCGATGAATGCCGGTCCAAGTCGCGCGGTCGGCCACGCCTCCAGCGGGCCCAGGTCCAGTTCCAGCCGTATGACGGGAAAATTGGCGTACAGCGAGGGGCCGACGAAGACGGAGCGGTTGAGTATGCGCATGGCGGGACCTCCTCGGGCTTGCAGGCGCCGCTGCCCCGCCGGGCCTCGACGCGTCGTGTTCAGTGCTCTCCCTTGCCGGCCGACAGCTTTCCGGCCGATGCCTGGCGTGTCTCGAGATTGAACGTGGCGCCGGCGACCAGGATGTGGATCTTCAGGCCCAGCATGCATACCGGTTCGTTCTCGCTGACCTGGTCCATCGACGAAAACGAAAGTTCGCCGGCATCGACCACCGTGACCGCGCCACTGCCTTCCACCTCGAGCACGTTGTCGGGCCGGATGAAGGCAGCCGTGTCTTCGTCCAGGCCCAGGCCGATGGCGAACGGGTTGTAGGCCAGTGCCGCCAGCAGCCGGCCCAGCCGGTCGCGCTGGCGAAAATGCTGGTCGATGACGAAACGGTTGGTCAGCCCCAGCCCCGGCGCCAGGCGCACGCTGCCGGCGGTGGGCGAGCCGCCTTCGGTGCCGAAGGCGATCATGTGGTCGGACAAAATACTGGCTCCCGCGCTCGTGCCGCCGACGGGGATTCCGCGCGCATTGCACTCGCGCACCATTTTCGCGATCGGCGTGCCGCCCAGCGTGGTGGCGATGCGCAGCTGGTTGCCGCCGGTGAAGAAAATGCCGCTGGCCCGGCGCAGGCGCTCCAGGCGACCGGGTTCGGAAGCGTCGCGGCGCGTGTCGAAATCGAGGGTCGTGACCCTGGCCGCACCGATCTCGGCAAAGACCTGTTCGTAGCGAGGCCCGGTATCGGCCAGCCTGCTTGCCGTCGGGATGACGACGATGTCCGCCCGTTTGCCGCCACAAAGTTCGACGAAGCGGCTGAGAATGCGGGCGTCACCGGTTTTCTGCTCGGCGCCACCGATGGGAACGATCCAGCCACGCTGTTCGCCGTCCCGGACACTGGCTGGACACATAGGCATTGGTCATTGCTGTGAAGGTGCCGATTATTACTACACGGATGGCGCATACCCGGCAAGTTGCCGGCCGCTCAATGCCCGTTCGCGCCCGTGCCGGGGTCGTGCTCGAACCAGCCGCTGCGCACCGGTGCGCCGTCGTTGACGTGCACGACGCCGCGTGCGATCACCAGGTGCGCAAAGCCGTCCGCGTCGAGTGCGACGAGGTCGGCGTCGGCGCCGGGCGTGACGCGGCCCTTGCCGCGCAGGCGCAACTGCGCCGCAGGATTGGCCGTGAACGGCGCAAGCGCCTCGTCCAGCGGCAGGCCGCGTTTGAGCAGTTCACGCAGTGCGGCGAGCAGCGTGCCGGATTCGGCCACGTCCATGCGTGTCAGCTCGCCGCGCGCGTCAAAGCAGGGCAGGCTGCCGCCGGCATCGGAGCTGATGGTGAGCCGGTCCGGGGGCACGCCGGCATCGAGTGCGTGCAGCAGGGCGTCGGGCGCGCTCCACTGGTCCTTGTCCTCGCTGGCCGGGAACGCGGTGATGTCGATGGGGCTGCCGTGGCGGGCCAGGTCCAGTGCCTCGTCGAACAGGGCGCGGCGGCGGTTGACGTGGGTGGGCTGGAACACGCGCCGCGGCAGTTCGCTTTCATGCAGGGCGCGGCGCACCAGTTCCAGGCCGCGCGGACCGTCGCCCATGTGCAGGTGGACGAGCCCGGCCTTGCCGGTCAGCAGCCCGGCGACGTGCGCATCCGCGCCCAGGCGCAGCAATTCGTCGCAGGTCGGCTGGCTGGAGCGGTGATCGCTGATGGCAACCTCGCCGATGCCGACCAGGGCCTCGACAAACATGAGGTCGTCGCGCACGGACCCGGTCAGCGTGGCCGGTGGCACGTGGTAGCCGCCACAGAAACCGTAGGCGGACAGACCCTCCTCGCGCAATCCGTAGATGCGGGCGAGCAGTTGGCGCGTACCGCGCGAGCAATCATCCGTGCCCAGCAGGCCGACCACGGTGGTGATGCCGGCCTGCGTGAACCGGGACAGGCCGATTGGCGGAACGCGCGAGCGGAACCCCGCCTCGCCGCCGCCGCCGGTGACGTGGACATGGCCGTCGATGAGGCCGGGGACGAGGCGTCGGCCGTCGAGGTCGATCGTTTCATTGCCATCGCCAGCGGGCAAGGTGGGCGCCTCGTCATTGCCCATCCACAGGATGTGTCCACCGCCCACCAGGACATGGCGCAGGCCCAGGTGCTGGGGGGCGTGGACGTCGGCGTTGCGCAGCAGGATCATGCCCATCGGGCGGCCTCCGGTGTGGGGTACACGGGACGCCGGCGCACGCGTGGCGAATGCCGGCTGTCGGGAACGCCAATGTACCGCAGGCCGTGCTCCGGCATGCACTATCCGCCAGGGTCGTGCTCGCGGATGGCACGTGCAATTCGTCCGTCGATACGGCTGGTACGGCTCCAAAAAGTGAATTGCCCCGGGCTTCCCCGGGGCAATTCAGTGACATGGCCCATATAGGCGGGCTTTATTTTGCAAGCACGGCGTCGCCCGGGTCCGGTGCTTCGAAGTTGGGCGATTGATCGTGCTCATACG
>CAYOEF010000269.1:0-3132 GCA_964402805.1 uncultured Rhodanobacteraceae bacterium
GCTGGCGGAAAACTTCATCGCCATGTTCGAGCGCAACTACCGGCGCATCGCCGAGCTGCACCTCGCCGCCGGCTGGATACCACGTCACGTGCGCATCGACGAACTGGAAGCGGCGATACGCACCGTGTGCGAGCCCTACTTCACGCGCCCCCTGTCCCAGATTTCGCTGGCCGAAGTGGTCGCCAAGCTGTTTGCGACGGCGCGTCGCTTCGAGCTGACCCTGCAGCCGCAACTCATTCTGCTGCAGAAGACCCTGCTCAACATCGAAGGCGTGGGCCGCGTGCTGGATCCGGACATAGACATCTGGGCCGTCGCCTACCCGGTGCTCAAGCGCATCCTGCGCGAGCGCTACAACCCGCAACACACCGTGCGCACGATGCGCCAGCACCTGCCGGAGTGGCTGCACGTCGCACCGCGCATTCCCGACATGGTGCGCGAGCTCCTGGAACAGACCCTGGACGGGCGCACCAGCGTGCGCTTTTCATCGCAATACCTCGGCGAACTCCATGCCGAAACGCGGCGCATCCGGCGCCTGCTGGCCGGGGGCCTGGCCGGCGCCACGCTGGCCATCTGTGCGACGGTGCTCTGGACCCTTGCCCCGGCCCACGGGAACGCATGGCCAATCGGCCTGGGCGTGGCGGCCATCGTGGCATTTGCATCGGCCTGGCCGCACTGGCGCTGAGGGTCGCCGTGCCACAATGAGCCGATGCTCACGATAAACCGGTCCATACACATTCCCGACCACGAACTGGTGGAACAGTTTGCCCGCGCCACCGGTCCCGGCGGCCAACATGTGAATCGCACCGAAAGTGCCGTTGAATTGCGCTTTGACGTCGCCGCGTCGCCAAGCCTGCCCGAGGCCGTCCGGCAGCGTCTCCTCGCACGCCGGGACCGGCGCCTGACGCGCGGTGGCGTTCTGGTGATCAAGGCGCAACGCTTCCGGGACCAGGCGCGCAACCGGGACGATGCGCGCCAGCGTCTGACGGCCTGCATTCTCGGTGCCCTCGAGGCCCCAAAGAAACGCGTACCCACACGACCCACCCGCGCATCGGAAGAACGGCGCCTGCGCGCGAAAAGGCAACGTGGCGAGCGCAAGCGCCTGCGCGGCTCCACACCCAACGACACCTGAGGGCCATCGTCAACCGCGGACCCGCCGGCACGACCCGCGCCGTTTCCGGGCCCCGACTCGTCACGGCCGTCAAGGGATCGGCGAGCGCCCGGTACCTGTGTCGGCCGGGCCGTCGCCGTTTTCCGCCGACGCCGCCAGGGCGGCCTGCATCAAACGCTTGGGTGGCGACGCCGGCGCATCCGGCGGCACCAGCACGAGTACCGTCCAGCCCGACCTGGGCTCCGCCACGTGCCGGGTGGAGGCCACATGCAGCCTGCCGCCGGACTCCACACTGAACAGCAATATCGACCGCGTCCCGTTGTGGGCAACGTAGTCGGCCCAGTCGTACGTGTCGGTCAACTGGGTCGTCTTGATGCGCCAGCCCGCGGCCAGGAGTTCCTCAAAGCGTGCGTGGGTCATTTCGTCATTGAAAAGCACTTTCGACTGGATGCTGCCGGCAAAAGCTTCGCGGTCACGGCTCTGCGAGGGCGCCAGCACGCGCAGGCGGTAAACGTGTTCCCGCCCGAACACCTGCCGGTACTGCATGCACGTGAGCGAATTGAGTTCGCGGCGCGGCGACATGGCGAACAGATGTCCGATACCCGTGAGATCCAGGTGCATCGCCGCATGCTGCGACGTGGGGTTGCCGTAGAACGTCGTCAGTCCGGCCATGCGCGCGGCGCGGATGCCGTCCCAGTCATCATCCACGACCAGCACGTCCAGATCCTGCTCGCGCAGGGCCAGGGCAACCGTGCGGGCCACGTGGTCGGCGCCGAAGATCATGACGCCGCGCGGGTCCGGGTCGGCGACCCCGAGCCAGCGCGCCAGCGGACGCGCGGTGGCACTTTGCAAAACGACGGTGCCGATGATCAGGATGAAAACCAGCGGGACCAGCAAGCCCGCTCCCTGCATCCCGATGGCGCCCAGGCGCAACGCGAACAGCGAGGAAACCGAGGCCGCCACGATGCCGCGCGGCGAGACGAACGAGATCAGCGCCCGCTCGCGCCACGTAAGCTGGCTGCCCGCCGTGGAGGCCAGCACCGACACCGGCCGTATCACGAACTGCGCGACGAGGAACACGATGATGCCGCTCGCCAGGACCCCGGGCGGCAATGGCCACTCCAACCGCGCCGCCAGCACGACGAACAGCATCGACACCAGCAGGGTCGACAGGTGCTCCTTGAAGTCGGCGATGTGCTCGATGTAGATGCCGCGCATGTTCCCGAGCAGGATCCCCATCACCGTGACCGTCAGCAGACCCGACTCGTGCGCGACCGCGTTGGCGAGACTGAACGCGCCCAGTGCCGCACTCAGGGTGCCGTAGGTCTGCAGGTATTCGGGGATCAGTTGCCGGCGCAGCAAGAAACCGAGCAGCCACGCGGCGGCCAGCCCGATCGCAACGCCCACGAGGATCGTGACGCCGAAAACCTGCAGCGAATGCCCCTGCTGATGCGAGACGATCGCCTCGAACACCAGCACCGCGAACAGGGCGCCGAGGGGATCGATGATGATGCCCTCCCAACGCAGCGTGCGCGCGATACGCGCGTTGGGGCGCAACGTGCGCAGCATCGGCGTGATCACCGTCGGGCCCGTGACGCACGTCAGCGCCCCGAACAGGAAAGCCAGCTCCCAGCGCACCCCCGCGATCCAGTGCGCCGCCACCGCCAGCAACAACAAGGCAATCACCGCGCCATAACTGACCAGGCCCCGCACGGCACGGCCGATGTCATGCAGATCGGCGAAACGCAGCGTCAAGCTGCCCTCGAAGAGGATCAGCGCCACGGCGAGCGAGATGGTCGGAAACAGCAGGTCACCCAGCATCTCGTCCGGGTGGAACCAGCCCGTCACGGGGCCCAGTACGATACCGATCAGCAACAGGTACAGGATGGCCGGCACACGCATGCGCCAGGCCAGCCACTGCGCGAGAAAACCAACGACGAGAAGCAGCGTGAGCGCTACGCCCAGATCAATTGCCATACGCCTCGCTATGCCGTGAGGTTGGGGCGACCGATGGTAACGGGAAA
>CAYOEF010000270.1:0-3103 GCA_964402805.1 uncultured Rhodanobacteraceae bacterium
GTGTATACGGCTTATACCCGTATCGCGGGTTCGAATCCCGCCCTCTCCGCCATCTGTCTGAAGGCCCCGACGGCGGCAGCGCGGGCCCTCGGTAGTCTGCTGGTACACGACGAAAATTGACCACCCGGTGGAGTGGCCAATTTTCAACGCGCGCCAACTACCGGGCTAACCCGGGCCGGGCTACTGTCTACGACGCCTGATGATGCGATCCGGGCACGGTGTGGCCCGGGCGGTGGTGGCGGTGCATGCGTTGCGCGGCCGCGTTCCATTCCGCCAGCGACACGTAACCGTCGTTGTTCGTATCCATCCTGGCGAAAATCCAGTCCGTACGGGGCTCACCGCGAAAGCGCGCATGCCACCCCTTGTGATGCCTGCAGTCGGCGTGGCGCCGGCCATGCCATGCCGTTTGGTGGGCAGTGCCCGCGTTGCTCGATGGCGATGCAGGCACGTCCTTACCGGTTGGCTTCATGGCGTGACGAGGCATGGGTGGCTTGAGTTCAGCGGGTGAAAGAACGCCGTCACCATTGGTGTCCAGCTTGCCGAACATCCGGGCCGCCCTGGCCTGCGCAAGTGCCGTGAACTCCGATTGTTCGATCTTGCCGTCGTGATTGGTGTCGATCCGCTCGAACCGCAGTTGCTGCAGCACGGCGGGTAGCCGCGTCATCTCGGCGGCGCTCAGCTTGTGGTCGCCGTTGGTGTCGAGCTGCTCGAAAACCGCCTGGCTGTACGGGCCGTGGTAGGGTGTGCCGGTCTTGGCGGCAAATGCGGAAGCCGATACCACCAGTCCCGCCCCGACCAGCGCCAACGTCAGATATCTGTTCATGATGGACTCCTTGTGCGAATGGGCGTGGGCAGCACGTCACGGCCTCGCCCACGGGGCCTATTAGCGCGCACGGATGTAATTCAAATGTGCTGCCGGATGCCGGGTTTGTCGCAAAGTGTGTCAACGCGCCACGCTGACAGACCCGGTTACACGATCGTGCGGGATGACGTCACGCGACACGCTATATTGACGCCCGTACCGTGGGTGTATCGCGCAACATGGCCGAGGCAAGTCCCCATATCCTGGTCGTCGACGATCATCGCGACATCCGGGATTCGTTGAGCCGCTACCTGACGCAGCACGGCTTTCGCGTATCCGCGGCCGCCGATGCCGCGGCCGCCCGCCGCCTGCTGCACGATGCCGCGCTGGACCTGGTGATCCTGGACATCATGATGCCCGGCGAGGACGGCTTGTCGCTTTGCCGCTGGCTGCGGGCCACCACGGCCATCCCGGTGATCCTGCTTACCGCCGTGGCGGATGAAACGGATCGGGTGATCGGCCTGGAAATGGGCGCCGACGACTACGTCACCAAGCCGTTTTCGCCACGCGAGCTGCTTGCCAGGGTGCGCGCCGTACTGCGCCGGGCGGCCGCATTGCCGGTTCAGCGCGACGTCACCAACGAGCAAATCCTGCGCTTCGATCGCTGGCGGTTTCATGTGGCGCGGCAGGAACTCGAGGATGCAAGCGGCCTGTCGGTCACCCTGTCCACGGGCGAGTTTCGTCTTTTGCTGGCCTTCGTGCGCCATCCCGACCAGGTGCTCTCGCGCGAGCAACTGCTGGATCTGACCCAGGGCCGCGACGCCGTGCCCTTCGATCGCAGCGTGGACAACCAAGTATCGCGACTGCGGCGCAAGATCGAGCGCGACCCGGCGCGCCCGCAGCTGATCAAGACGGTCTGGGGCGGGGGTTATCGCTTCACGGCCAAGGTGGGCGACGCATGACGCGCTGGCTGCCCAGGGGCCTTTCGGCCCGCATCATCGGCCTGACGCTGGTCGCCCTGATCGTTTCCCAACTGGTGGGCTATCTCAGCTTTCGCAGCGGGCGCGGCGACTTCATCGAGCACATGGTGGGCGACTACATGGTGCGGTCGGCCATCTCCATCGACCAGAGCCTGCGCTATGCGCGACCCGGCCACGAGGCCGACCTGGTCCGCTCGCTGTCCAGCCGCGGCGTGCGCTTTGACCTGGTCCGGCAACCGCCGCCCTGCGATGCCCACAACGCCGCATCACGCCGCTACGCGCGCAGTTTCGCGCAACGCCTCGAGGTTTCGCCGACGCGCGTGCGCGTGTGCATCCATCCCGAGCCCGCACGCACGGCGCACGGCCCATCCCGCATGGCGGTGGCCGTGGCGTTCCGTCGCGATGACGGGCGTTGGCTGGACATACGCCGCCGCCTGCCGTCGCCTACGGGGGACTGGGCCGCGAGGTCATTACGCAACATACTGATTACGCTGGCGATCATGCTCGTGATGGTGATCGTCACCACACGCCGCTTCACACGCCCGCTGCGTGAACTGGCAGTCGCGGCCGAGCGCTTCGGGCGCGGGGAGAAGATCGAGCCGGTCGCCGAACGGGGCAGTGACGAGATCAAGCGCTCGATCGTCGAGTTCAACCGCATGCGCGAGCGCATCGAACGTTTCGTGGCCGGACGCACGCGCCTGGTCGCCGCGCTGGCCCACGACTTACGCACACCGATTACCGCGCTGCGGCTGCGGCTGGAGTTCCTGCCCGACGATGACAATACGCGCGCCATGAACGCGACGCTGGACGACCTGATACACATGTCCGAGGCCACACTGGAATTCATGCGCGAGGAAACCAACACGGAGACCGCCCGGCGCATGGACCTGACCGCGCTGATCGATGCGCTTTGCGAGGACTACCGGGCCGCCGACAGGCCGGTGACGTTCGCGTGCGACGCGCAGGTCACGCTGGTCTGCCGCCCGGTAGCGATCCGCCGGGCATTACGCAACGTGATCGACAACGCGCTGGCCTATGGCGAGGTCGCGCAGGTAAGCCTCACGGGTGGCCCGGAGCAGGTCGTCATCGAGGTCGCCGACCATGGACCGGGCATCAAGACGGCCGACATGGATTCGGTATTCGACGCCTTCGTGCGGCTGGAGACCTCGCGCAGCCGCGAAACCGGTGGCGCCGGACTCGGCCTGTCCATCGTGCGTTCGGTGATTCGCGCCCATGGCGGTGACATCACGCTGCGCAATCGTCCCGAAGGCGGCCTCGTGGTCCGGATGACGCTGCCGCAGGTGCGCAGTTGATTCGGTCA
>CAYOEF010000271.1:0-3080 GCA_964402805.1 uncultured Rhodanobacteraceae bacterium
ATCCCGTACGTGTCCAGCGCCAAGGGGCGCCGTGTGGAACTGCGGTTCCCCGATCCCATGCAATCGGGCTACCTCACCTTCACGGCGCTCATGATGGCCGGGATCGACGGCATCGTGAACAAGATCGACCCGGGCGCGCCGGCGGACAAGGATCTCTACGACCTGCCACCGGAAGAGGAACGCAACATTCCGCAAGTCTGTTCCAGTCTGGATGCCGCCCTGGAAGCCCTGGATGGCGACCGCGACTTCCTCAAGGCCGGCGGCGTATTCAATGACGATGTCATCGACGCGTACATCCAGGTCAAGATGCGTGAGGTCACGGCCTATCGGGCCAGCACCCATCCGCTGGAATTCCAGATGTACTACAGCATTTGACCGATCGCGCCGGCGCTCGCCCGGGCCGGCGTGCATGCCGCGCGGGTGTGGTCGTCCGGCCGCGGTCAGGCATAGCACCAGCCGTCGACTTCGACCAGCAATTCACGCCGGCAAACGTCTCCCTGCAAGAGGAGACAGCGCACCCCGGGAAGATGGCGTGCGAAGTAGTCGCGCACGATCGGCGCATGCTCCAGGCGACGCACGTATGCCTTCAGGATCATACCCGTGTCGCACGGCCATGCCATGCCCGCCGTGGTGGCGAGAGTGCCGAGGTTGGCATGGATCTCACGCAATTGCGCAACCACGTCGTCGGCATGGCGTGATTCGTGTCCGGTGATGGCCGCCGTACCGGATATGGCAAGCACGTCATTGGCCGGCAATCGTACGGCACGCGCAAAACCGGGAGCGGTGCGGCCGTACTGGCGCGGGTATTTCCAGGCACTCAACTGGCGTGGGTTCTCGATGCGCACCCCGGGCTCGGCGCAAGCCAGGCAATACACGACGAGGGTCCCGGTCGCGCGTGGCCGGCCGATCACCGTGGCCGCGGGGAAACCACCGGCGAAGAGGCGCCCCGCCCCGCGTGCACGCCCAATGCAAAAGCGCTTGTAACGCTCGGCGTCCCCGTCGCCTTCGTTGATGCGGTCCAGGTAGGTCCATATGCGCTGCACGCAAACCGCCTGCGGCCACGCATCCAGGAAATCCGCGAGACACTCGTACGCCGCCATCGCTGTCGCTTCGATGTCGCGTCCAAAACCGGCTTCGTCGATTTCCAGCGCGGCAAAAAGCCAACCGCCACCGCAGGCATGGCGAATATTGCCCGACCGGCCATGCACCACGTGCGCATCCACATGCCAACGCTCGAGCCCTGGCGCACCGTCCAGCACGGGCAATGTAATATCCAGCACCCCCGGTTGCGCTGCCACCGCATCCGGGTGGCCAAATCGCAGCAATGCCAGGGTACCCGGCGCATGCACGAGCGCGGCCGCGGGTTCCACGGGATAGGACACCGCCGGCGAGCGCCGCCGTGGCGCGGCGAGGGAAGATCGGGCAGGAAACATGGGGCGAGGCGACGGCGCCGGGTGGATACGGTGCGCATGGTACATGCCACCGCACCCGTCCAAGCCGATGCACGGTCGTTTTGCCGCAAGCATGGCTCCGGGTCGCACCCGGGCCCGGTTGTACGCTGCAGTCCCACAAGCTTCAAGCGGCAGGCACCCGTGCTTTCACGCAATCTTTACACGTATCCGCCACAAATATGATTGCATACCCAATGCGGTTGCGCTGCGTGTACCATGGCCTTGGCGGTTACCGCGCACCCATACCTTCCCGAAAACGTGGCTAGTGATGCTTGATACCATTCTCGATTTTGTCGCAAGAGGCCTTACCGGCGCGACCTGGACCACGTGGCTCGTCTATATCCTGATCGTCACGCAACTCACGGTTTTCACCGTAACCCTGTTCCTGCACCGCAACCAGACACATCGCGGCGTGGATTTTCACCCGGCTGTTTCGCATTTTTTCCGTTTCTGGTGCTGGCTGACGACCGGTATGGTCACCAAGGAATGGGTCGCCGTGCATCGCAAGCATCATGCGCGCGTGGAAACGGTGGACGATCCGCACAGTCCGCGCGTCTACGGCATCAAGGAAGTTTTCTGGAACGGCGTGGCCTTGTATCGCCGTGCCGCCGCCAACAAGGAAGACCTCGAAAAATACGGGCGTGGCACACCCGATGACTGGATCGAGCATCACTTGTACACCCGGCATCCCTATTGGGGACCGATCCTGATGCTCATCATCGATTCGGCACTGTTCGGCGTGGTGGGCGTGGCCATCTGGGCCGTCCAGATGCTGTGGATTCCCTTTTGGGGCGCCGGTTTCGTCAACGGCGTGGGCCATTGGTCCGGGTACCGGAATTTTGCCACGTCCGACACCTCCACCAACCTCATGCCGTGGGGGTTCTGGATCGGCGGCGAGGAACTGCACAACAATCACCATGCGTTCCCGAGCTCGGCCAAGTTCGCGCTGCGCAAGTGGGAATTCGACATCGGCTGGGCGGTCATTTGCGGCCTCAACGCGATGGGTCTGGCGCGGATCGTGCGCGTGGCTCCGTCACTTGACGTGCGGCCAAACGTCAAGCTGCCCGATGCCGAAACGCTCAGGGCCGTACTCACGCATCGTTTCCAGGCGCTGACCGACTATCACCGGCAAGTCATCCTGCCGACACTCAACGAGGAGACCCTTCGTCGCGGCGACAATACGAGGCCGTTGCTGCCGGGACGACTGCGTCGTGCGCTTGTCGATGGCGGCCGCTGGCTCGATCGTGACGGTCGCGAGCGATTGAACGCGATGGTCGCCAGGCGCCCGACACTGGCGACCGTATGCGGTTTCCGCGCACGCCTGGTCACACTCATGGAGCAACGCGGGACGGACCGCGCGTTGAATGGCCTGCAGCAATGGGTCAACGAAGCCGAACAGAGCGGCATACGTGCCTTGCAGGAGTTCGCCAGGCATCTCAAGGGTTATCGTGTTGTCAGCGCCACGACGAGCCATTGAAACGCGCTATCCGGTCATTCATCACGACAACGGCCACAGGGGGCTGACCACAAGCAGAGCATGAAAACGGTGCCCGCCATGGGTGCATCGGTGGTCTGCGTGTGCAAGACGTCCTGTCGTACGCCGCCATCATGTCGAGGTGGAAGCCTGTA
>CAYOEF010000272.1:0-2997 GCA_964402805.1 uncultured Rhodanobacteraceae bacterium
CATTCTTTCCCCCGCCAACGGGCAGCCCATCATCGTGCCGACGCAGGACGTGGTGCTGGGCCTTTACTACATGACCCGCGAACTGGTGGACGCCAAGGGTTCCGGCATGGTGTTCGCGCACGTCGAAGAAGCGCGTCGCGCATATGACAGCCGCGTCGTGGAACTGCAGGCGCGCTGCAAGGTGCGCATGCACCAGGTCGAGATCTCCAGCGATGGCACGCGTACCGATTTCACCGGCCTGGTCGACACCACGGTCGGCCGTGCGCTGCTGTCCGAGATCCTGCCCGAGGGGTTGCCCTTCGAGTTGGCCAATACCGAGCTCGACAAGAAAGCGATCGCGCGGCTCATCAACGACTGCTACCGCCGCCTCGGCCTGAAGGCCACGGTCGTGCTGGCGGACAAGCTGATGTACACCGGCTATCGCCTGGCGACCCGGTCGGGAATCTCCATCGGCATCGACGACATGGTGATTCCCGCGGCCAAGAAGGGCATCCTCGAGGAAGCCGAAAAGGAAGTGGTCGAAATCCAGGAGCAGTACCAGTCGGGACTGGTGACCGCCGGCGAGCGTTACAACAAGGTCGTCGACATCTGGTCGCGCACCAACGAACTGGTGGCCAAGGCCATGATCGACGGCATCGGCACGGAAGTCCGGGTGGATGCGGAGGGCCATGAAGTCAAGCAGAAGTCGATGAACTCCCTGTTCATCATGGCCGATTCCGGCGCGCGCGGGTCGGTGGCGCAGATCCGGCAGTTGGCCGGGATGCGTGGCCTCATGGCACGGCCGGACGGCTCCATCATCGAGACGCCCATCAAGGCCAATTTCCGTGAAGGGCTCAACGTGCTGCAGTACTTCAACTCCACGCACGGCGCGCGCAAGGGGCTGGCCGATACCGCCCTCAAGACCGCGAACTCCGGGTATCTCACGCGGCGTCTCGTCGACGTGGCCCAGGACGTGGTGGTCACGAGCGAGGATTGCGGGACCAGCGAAGGGCTCCTGATGATTCCCATCGTCGAGGGCGGCGACGTGGTCGAACCACTGCGCGACCGGGTGCTCGGACGTGTTGCGGCCCAGGACGTGTACGCGCCGGGGGATGATGACGAACCCATCGTCACGGCGGGCACCCAACTCGACGAAGCGCTGGTGGAGAAGATCGACGAAGCCGGCGTGCAATCCATCACGGTCCGCTCGCCCATCACGTGCGAAGCCGAGCACGGGGTGTGCGCCAAGTGCTACGGACGTGACCTGGCGCGTGGGCACAAGGTCAACATCGGTGAAGCCGTCGGCGTGATTGCGGCGCAATCGATTGGTGAACCTGGTACCCAGCTCACCATGCGTACGTTCCACATCGGTGGCGCGGCGTCGCGTGCCGCGGCGGTCGACAACGTGACCGTCAAGACGACCGGCACCCTGCAATTCAACAACGTCAAAACCGTAAAGCACAAGGATGGCCACCTGGTGGCGGTGTCGCGTTCCGGCGAGATGTCCGTACTGGATGCCAGCGGTCGTGAGCGCGAGCGCTACAAGGTGCCCTACGGCGCGACGATCGACGTCAAGGACGAGGCCGCGGTCAAGCCCGGTCAGACCGTGGCGCACTGGGATCCGCACACGCACCCGATCGTTTCCGAAGTGCACGGTGTGGCCAACTTCGTCGACTTCATCGACGGCGTCACCGTACAGTCGCAGACCGACGAGCTTACCGGCCTGGAGAGTGTCGTCGTCACCGATCCGAAGCGCCGGGGCGGTGCCGCCAAGGACCTGCGTCCGACCGTGCGCCTGCTCGATGCCAAGGGCAACGACCTTGCCCTCCCGGGGACGGACATCCCGGCCCAGTACTTCCTGCCGGCCGGGGCCATCGTCTCGATCGGCAACGGGGCGGAAGTTGGCGTCGGCGATGTCGTGGCGCGCATCCCGCAGGCCAGTTCCAAGACGCGTGACATCACCGGCGGCCTGCCGCGCGTGGCGGACCTGTTCGAGGCACGCCGCCCCAAGGAACCGGCCATCCTGGCCGAGTGCTCGGGCGTCGTCAGCTTTGGCAAGGACACCAAGGGCAAGCAGCGCCTGATCATCAAGGACGCCGATGGCGAGGAGCACGAGGAACTGATCCCGAAGTGGCGGCAGGTCATCGTCTTCGAGGGCGAGCACGTCAAGAAGGGCGAAACCGTCGTCGATGGCGAACCTGATCCGCACGACATTCTGCGACTCCTTGGCGTGGAGGCTTTGGCCGATTACCTCGTCAAGGAAATCCAGGACGTCTATCGCCTGCAGGGTGTCCGGATCAACGACAAGCACATCGAAGCGATCATTCGCCAGATGCTGCGCAAGGTCGAGATCACCGACGCGGGGGACAGCCATTGGCTGCGCAGTGAGCAGGTCGAGCGCTCGCGCCTGGTCAGGGAGAATGCCGCCATTGTCGAGCGTGGTGGCCGGCCGGCCGAGTTCCAGCCGATACTGCTGGGCATCACCAAGGCGTCCCTGGCAACCGAGTCGTTCATTTCCGCGGCATCCTTCCAGGAGACCACCCGCGTATTGACGCAGGCCGCCGTACAAGGCACCCGTGATGAGTTGCGCGGATTGAAGGAAAACGTTATAGTGGGCCGTCTAATCCCGGCGGGAAGCGGTCTCGCGTACCATCAGCAGCGCCAGCGGCAAGGCGGGCTGACGGAGCACGAGCTTGAAACGCTTTCCGGCTCCGGCGCCGAAGATACCGACTCGGTATCCTCGGACGTCGCGGAGGCCGAAGACCAAGAGCAGGCCTAGGGCCTGCTGCCACCAACGAAATGAGGAACAGGGACGTCCTCGTATTCGGGTTACAGGAAGGTACGGTATTGTTGTCGGAACGCGCGTAGCGCAGTAAAATCCGACGTCTTGGCAGACCGGCACGTCCGGCCTGCCTTTATGTTTCTCAGGATCCATATACATGGCGACTACCAACCAACTGGTACGCAAGGCGCGCAGCCCGAAGACGTACAAAAGCGGCTCGCCGGCCCTGCAGGGCA
>CAYOEF010000273.1:0-2970 GCA_964402805.1 uncultured Rhodanobacteraceae bacterium
TTGGTGAGCGTGGGCCCGGTGACCAGGGAGTCGCCCAGGTGCCGGAAAAAGCCGTGGCCATCGTTGTCGTCAAGGTATTCGCGCGGCGGCATGCCGGCGGCCCATGCGCGTTGCAGCGTGTCGGGCGTGATCAGGGCGCCGGCGATTTCGGCCTGGCCGTCCACGCCGTCGGTGTCGGCCATGAGGGCATGGATGCCGGGTGCGCCATCCAGGGTGATGGCGGTGGACAGCAGGCATTCGACGTTGCGTCCGCCGCAGCCGTGGCCGCGCACGGTGACGGTTGTTTCCCCACCCGACAGCAACACGCACGGCGGCGGCGCCGGCTGGGCGTGGGCGCGTACCTGCAAGGCGATGCCGCCGAGTACCTTGCCGACCTCGCGCGCTTCGCCTTCGATGCGGTCACCCAACAGGATCGGCGTCACGCCGGCCTCGCGTGCCGTGGCGGCCGCCGCCTCCAGCGCCATTTGCGGCGTGGCGATGAGGTGTGTTTCGACACGGTCGATGCGTGGGTCGCCGGGTTTGACAGTTTCGCCAGCCCCCGATTCGAGCGATCGGCGTGCAGCCTCGGGAATGGCCACGCCATGGCGGCGCACGATGTCCAGGGCATCCGCACAGCTTGTCGGATCGGCAACCGTCGGGCCCGAGGCAATGTCGTGTGGCCGGTCGCCCGGCACGTCCGAAATCAGCAGGTTGACGATGCGTCCGGCATGCGTTGCGGCCGCAAGTCGTCCGCCCTTGATGGCTGAGAGGTGTCGGCGCACGCAATTGATCTCGGCGATGCTGGCGCCGCTTCGGAGCAGGTCGCGGCCAATCGCCTGCTGTTCGGCCAGGGTGATGCCGGGGCAGGGCAGTGCCAGCAGCGATGAGCCGCCGCCGGAGATCAGGCAGACCAGAAGGTCGGATGTTTTCAGATCACGCACATACCGCAGCATGTCGCGTGCTGCCGTTTCGCCGTTGGCATCGGGCACGGGGTGCGCGGCCTCGACGACCCGGATCCGGTCGCAGGGCATGGCGCAGCCATAGGCGGTGACGATCAGCCCCTCGAGCGGCGCGCTCGGGTATTTTGCGGTCCACTGCCGCTCGAAAGCCTGCGCCATGGCGGCCGAGGCTTTCCCGGCGCCGATCACGACGGTGCGCCCTCCGGTCCATTCCGGGATGAAATCACCCATGCGGTGTTCAGCCTGCGCCGCCTGCACGGCGGCCTGGAACATCCGGGTAAGCAGGTCGCGTGGGTCGTCGATCATGTCGTCCCGAGGATGAGCCGCGACCCTTTCTCGGCAATCATGATGGTCGGGGAGTTGGTGTTGCCGGAGGTGATCAGCGGCATGATGGAGGCATCGATCACGCGCAGGCTGCCCAGCCCGTGCACGCGCAGTTCGGGATCCACCACGGCCATCGGGTCCACGCCCATCTTGCACGTTCCCACGGGATGGAAAATGGTGGTCCCGATGTCGCCGGCGGCTTTTTCAAGGTCTTCCTGTGTTTGCAGCTTTTCGCCCGGCAGGTATTCCTGCGGGTGGTATCTGGCCATGGCCGCCTGCGCCATGATGCGCCGCGTCAGCCGCAGGCCGTCGGCGGCAACCGCGCGGTCCTCCTCGGTCTGCAGGTAGTTGCAGAGGATTTCCGGCGCGTCCGTGATGTCCGGCGACGTCGCGCGCACGTGGCCGCGGCTGGTCGGCTGCAGGTTGCACGGCGCCGCCGTCATCGCCGGGAAGCGGTGCAGGGGGTCCCCGAACTTGTCCAGGGACAGTGGCTGCACGTGGAACTCGATGTTGGGCCGTGGGCGCGACGGATCCGACCGCGCAAAAGCCCCCAGTTGCGAAGGCGCCATCGACAGCGGGCCGCTGTGCGAAAGGGCGTACTGGATGCCCATCCACGCCTTGCCCCAGGGGGAATTGGCCAGCGTGTTCAGGGTGCGGGCACCGCGCAGCTTGAAGATCATGCGCAGTTGCAGGTGGTCCTGCAGGTTCCCGCCCACGCCCGGCAAATCCTGCACCACGGGAATGCCGAGGCTCTGCAAATACTCTCCCGGTCCCACCCCGGAAACCTGCAGCAACTGCGGCGATCCGATCGAGCCGGCGGCGAGGATGACCTCGCGCTGCGCGGTCGCGAGATGGCGTTGTCCGTCCTCGACGAATGTCACGCCGGTCGCACGGCGATCCGTGAATTCGATCTTCTGCACATGGGCACCGGTGATCACGCGCAACGTGTCGCGCTCCATGACCGGATGCAGGAACGCCTTGGCGGCATTCCAGCGCACGCCGTGGCGCTGGTTGACCTCGAAATAATTGCAGCCGGCGTTGTCGCCGCGATTGAAATCATCGGTGCGTGGAATGCCGGCCTGCGCCGCGGCGTCGCGGAAGGCGTCGAGCACGTCCCAGTGCAGGCGCTGCGATTCGACGCGCCAGGTGCCGTTGCCACCATGGAATTCACTTGCGCCACCGTGGTGATCCTCCACGTCCATGAACAGGGGCAGGACATCCTTCCACGACCAGCCGGCATTGCCCATGGCCGCCCAGCCATCGTAGTCGGCAGCCTGTCCGCGCAGGTAGAGCATGCCGTTGATGGACGAGGAGCCACCCAGCACCCGGCCGCGCGGATAGTTCAACGCGCGCTGGTGCAGCCCCGGATCGGGTTGCGTATGGAAGCACCAATCCGTGCGCGGGTTGCCGATGCAGTAAAGGTAGCCGACTGGAATGTGGATCCAGCGCCAGTCATCCTTGCCGCCAGCTTCCAGCAACAACACGCGGTGCTTGCGCGACAGGCGATTGGCAAGCAGGCAGCCGGCCGACCCCGCACCCACGATGACATAATCGAATGCGAGTGCGCTTGCCGCCACCTTGTCCGTAGCCATTGCCATGTCTCCAGATGTTGTCCCCGGTAAAACGCCGATCGACCCACGCACTATCATGCATCGAAAACAGGGGTCAGAGTACCGTTTTCTCGCACCGGGCTTCGTCAGGCGGTGGT
>CAYOEF010000274.1:0-2955 GCA_964402805.1 uncultured Rhodanobacteraceae bacterium
AGCAGCGGGTGGTGACGCGTCTTCAGCCGCCAATTCCTCGATGGACACGGTGTGGTTGGTGTAGATGCAGATATCGCCGGCGATCTTGAGGGCTTTCTCCACAATGGCGCGTGCGTCCAGGTTGTGATCCGGGTCGTCCAGCATGGCAAGCGCCGCGGCGCGCGCGTAGGGGCCGCCGGAGCCGATCGTGATGAGGCCATGCTCCGGCTCGAGCACATCGCCGTTGCCGGATATGAGCAACGAGGCGTTCTTGTCGGCCACGGCCAGCATGGCCTCGAGGCGTCCGAGGCGGCGGTCGGTGCGCCACTCCTTGGCGAGCTCGACCGCCGCACGGGTCAGGTGCTGGCCATGTTTCTCGAGCTTCTGTTCGAACAACTCGAACAGGGTGAACGCGTCCGCGGTCGCACCAGCGAACCCGGCGAGCACCTCGCCCTTGCCGAGGCGCCGGATCTTGCGCGCGTTGGCCTTCATGATCGTGTTGCCAAGTGTGACCTGGCCGTCGCCACCAATGACGACGCGGCCGTTCTTGCGGACCGAGACGATGGTCGTGGCGTGGAATGACTCCATGGACGGTTCCTCGATGGGGATGTTTTCCAGTTGGGGGTGGTCGGGAGCCGCTTCAATGCATACCGGCGTGCATCGAAGCGGGAATACCCCACACCGGCTGATTCGCGGTGCAGCATGTCGGTGCCGCGTGGCGCGGCCGCGATTTCAGGGCACCGGGAACAGGTGGCCCGGGTACTCGGGCTTGCGGGTGCGTGCAAGCAGCCGCCGTACCGCCTCGGCCGGCGTGATCTCGCCATGCAGGACGGCGCGTACCCCGAAGGCGATGGGGAGGTCCAGGCCGTGTTGTGCGGCAAGGCGGCAAACCTCGTCGGCGGTGACCAGGCTTTCCACGACCTGCCCGATCTCGCGCGTGGCCTCCTCCAGCGGCACGCCGCGCCCGAGGGCGAGGCCGAGGCGGCGGTTGCGCGAAAGATCGCCCGTGCAGGTGAGGACCAGGTCGCCCAGGCCGGCCAGCCCGATCAGTGTTTCCGGACGTGCGCCCAGGGCCATGCCCAACTGCAGGATTTCATACATGCCGCGGGTGATCAGTCCAGCACGCGCGTTGAACCCGAATTCCATGCCGTCGGAAACGCCGGTGGCCACGGCGAGCACGTTTTTCACGGCGCCGCCCAGTTCGGCGCCCAGCATGTCGTCACCCGTGTAGGCGCGCAGCTTGGGTGGCGCATGCAATATGGCCGCGACGGCGTGCGCAAAGTCCGCCCGGCTGCCGTGCACCGTGAGTGCGGTCGGCAGTCCCGCGGCGACTTCCCGTGCGAACGAGGGTCCGGTGATGACCGCGCAATCGCGTCCCGGAAAACGCTCGGCGACCAACTCGTGCAGGAAACGGCCCGTACCGGGCTCGAAGCCTTTGGTCGCCCACGCGATACGGGTCTGCGCATCGGCCAGTGGAACAATGGCATCGAGGATGCCGGCAAATGCGGTACTCGGCAGCACCACGAGGGCGACGTCCGCGTCGTGCATGGCCAGGGCGAGATCCGCGGTCAGCCCGAGCGCGGGCGGCAATGACAAGTCGGGCAGATAACGCACGTTCTGGCGGGTGGCCGCCATGCTGGCTATCGCCTCGGTATCACGACCCCACAGCACCACGTCGCTGCCGTTGCGGGCGAGCAGTGATGCCAGTGCCGTGCCCCAGGATCCGGCTCCGAGCACGGCGACGCGCCGGACTTGGTCCGTCATGGCGTGCGGGTCAGGAATTGAGTGGCGGCGAGGCCTCACCTGCGGCATTGCGTCGCTGTTGTTCGGCGTACAGGGCCTCGAAGTTGATCGGCTGCAGGAGGAATGGCGGAAAACCGCCTTCCAGCACCAGCATGGAAATCATCTGGCGTGCATAGGGGAACAGCAGGTTGGGGCAATAACTGCCCAGGACGCTGCCTTCATCTTCCGCGGTGAACCCCGAGACGGTAAAGATGCCGGCCTGGTGCACCTCGGCAAGGTACGCCGTGCGTTCTCCCAGCATGCAGGTCAGGGTCAGGGTCAGCACGACTTCGTGCAGGTCCTCGCCCATCTTGTTCGCTTCCTGGCTGAGATTGAGGTTGACTTGGGGCTCGACCTCGTTTGCGCCCATTTCCTGGAAGATCTGCGGCGCGTTGGGGACCTCGAACGAAGAGTCCTTGACGTAGATCTTCTGCAGCATGAGCTGCGGCTGGGCGCCCTGGCTGTTGCCCTGGCCGTTGGCTGGCGTGGTTTCTGCCATGGTTGCGGGACTCCGTTGCACGTTGCGGTTGTGGCACAAGCTGCGGATTGTCCCATATCCGCGGTGCGCCTGCGCGGTCCATGCTTGCGGGCGACGTGTGAATGCTGCGACAATTGAAGGTCAAGATTGCGTCAGCGCAATGCGTTCGCCCATCGGGCACGCTTGCATTACCACGCCGCGCGAGGCCTGGTTCGCACGACGCCATCGCCGGTATCGCGCAACGACCGCAAGGTCGCCCGGGCCGACGCCGTCCTGGCCAATGGACGGCCCACATCCACCAAGAGAGGCTGTCATGGCTCGTCAGTGCCAGGTCACTGGAAAACGCGTGCGTACCGGCAACAACGTATCACACGCCAACAACAAATCACGTCGTCGCTGGTTGCCCAACCTGCACGAACGTCGTTTCTGGGTGCCCGGCGAGAACCGCTGGGTCAAGCTGCGTGTTTCCAACCAGGCGTTGCGGACGATCGACAAGAACGGTATCGAGTCCGTGATTGCCCAATTGCGTGCCCGCGGCGAAAAGATCTGAGGAGGCAGGGCCATGGCTTCAAAACGCGACAAGATCCGACTGACTTCTTCGGCCGGGACGGGTCATTTCTACACCACCGACAAGAACAAGAAAAACACCCCGGACAAGATCCAGATCAAGAAGTACGACCCGGTCGTGCGCAAGCATGTGATCTACAAGGAAGGCA
>CAYOEF010000275.1:0-2951 GCA_964402805.1 uncultured Rhodanobacteraceae bacterium
TATCGGCATAATCGGTCCGTTCCTCGGGCGTGTGGCTCCTGCCGTCGACGCTCGGCACGAAAATCATCCCGACGCGAGTCACCCTGGCCAACATGGCGGCGACGCCTCGCCGCCCACGCAATGGTACCGGCTTCGACTTTCAGCGAGGAATCGGCCGTTGGCCAGGGTGCGGCATTGGCACTGGCGTCATTGCCCAACATACGCTATCCGAGTGATATCTTCCCCAGTGATCGGTTCTACGACGTCGACGTATCCGAACCGCCGGTGGTCCTCAGCGGGGTGTCGGAAATCACGGCGCCGGAGGCTAGCGGGCACGGTTTCCACCCCAATCCGGAGCGGTTGGCTGCACATACCCTGGAACACGCTACGATACGGCCATGAACCGGGCCGTGCGTACACACGCTTCGCCACAATGTGCGCGGCCACCCGCATACGCACCGGTGAGGAGGTCGCATGATCGAGGTCGCTCTGCCCTATGGCGAACATGTGGCCACCCTGTGCAAACGCAGTGCCACCGCGCTTGAAGTCGCCGGTCGCGACACGTTGGCCGTCGCCGCCGGCCAGGGCACGCGCAAGTTCCTGGATGACCAGGACCTGCCCTACGTCGTGCATCCACACTTCAGGCAATGGCTGCCGCTGGCCGACGCACCCGGCAGTTGGCTTATCTACACACCCGGCAGCAAGCCGCGCCTGCTGTTCATGCAGCCACGTGATTTCTGGTATCCGCCGCCACAAATGCCGGATGGCTACTGGGTCGACTGTTTCGACATCACCGTCGTGCACGACCGCGGCGAACTGGCCGCAGCGTTGCCGAAGGACGCGGGCCGGTGCGCCATCATCGGGCAGGCGCAGGATGCCGTGGATGGTTTCGTCCCCGACAATCCGCAGATGGTCATGGACTACCTGCACTACCACCGTGCCTTCAAGACCGACTACGAACTGGCCGTGATGCGCCAGGCCAACCGCATGGGTGCAACCGCGCATCGCGCGGCGGCGGCAGCCTTCCGTGACGGTGGCAGCGAGTTCGACATCCACATGGCCTACCTGCAGGCAATCCGGCAAATCGATGCGGAACTGCCCTATCACAGCATCGTGGCCCTCAACCGGCATGGTGCGACCCTGCATTACGACCGGTTTGACCGCCAGCCGCCACCGGAAAGCCTGAGCCTGCTGATTGATGCCGGGGCCACGTATGCCGGCTACGCCAGCGACATCACACGCACCCATGCCGGGGCAGGCGCGGACGGGTTCCGCGCCCTCATCGACGGCATGGAGTCCAACCAGCAGAAACTGTGCACCATGGTCCGCGAGGGCGTCAGCTACGCCGACTTGCAAAGCGAGGCACATCGGCTCGCCGCCGACACCCTGGTGGCCCACGATTTCGTCCGCGTATCGGCCTCGGAGGCCGTGGAAAGCGGTATCACGCGCGCGTTCTTTCCGCACGGGGTCGGCCACCTGATCGGCACCCAGGTGCATGACGTCGGCGGATTCCAGAGCGGAACCGGCGGCGGGCGGACTGATCCGCCAGAAGACCAGCCCTTCCTGCGCCTCACGCGCACGCTTGCCCCCGGCATGGTCGTGACCATCGAACCAGGTTTGTACTTCATCGACATGCTGCTGGACAGGCTTCGTGCCACGCCCGCCCGGCGTGGCGTCAACTGGGCCAGGGTCGACGCGTTTCGCCGGTATGGCGGCATCCGCATCGAGGACAACGTGGCGTGTACCACGGCGGAGCCGGAAAACCTGACGCGCGACGCCTTCGCCGCCACCTGAGCGGACCGCCCGGGTCCACCGTCCGGTCAGCGTTGCGCCAGCAGGTCCTCCAGTGCCGATGCCTCGCTGGGCATGGCGCCGGTGAGGACATCGTGGCCGTCGCGTGTGACGGCCACGTCGTCCTCGATGCGGATGCCAATGCCACGCCAGCGCGCCGCCACGCCCGTGTCATCGGGTTGCACGTAGATGCCCGGTTCCACGGTCACGACCATGCCGGGTTCGAGCACGCGTGATTTGCCATCGATGCGATAGTCGCCCACGTCATGCACGTCCAGGCCCAGCCAATGCCCGGTCTTGTAGGGATAGAAACGGCGGTAGTCGCCACGTTCCAGGATGCCGTCACGATCGCCGCGCAGGAGCTTCAGTTCGAGCAGTCCTTCGACCACGACACGCAGGGCGGCCAGGTGCGCCGCTTCGAATGCCATATCGGGCCGCACCGCCTCCAGCGCCGCATGCTGCGCCGCCCACACCACGTCGTAGAGGGCGCGCTGCTCGCCGCTGAAACGGCCGTCGATCGGCCAGGTGCGGGCCAGGTCGGATGCGTAACAGTCCACCTCGGCGCCGGCATCCACCAGCAACAGGTCGCCATCGGCAAGCAGCGCATCGTTGGCTCGGTAATGGGCGATGCAGGCATTGGCTCCGGCAGCCACGCTGGGCGGGAATGACGGCACCACCCCCCGCGCGCGCAAGACACGCACCCACTCCGCCTCCACTTCGTACTCGGCCATGCCCGGCCGGGCGACGCACAGGGCCCGCAGGTGCGCCTGGACGACGATGTCGGCTGCCCGGCGCATCTGCTTGAGTTCAGCGCGCGACTTGAACAGCCGCAGGTCGTGCAGCAGGTAACCCAGCGCCACGAATTCCTTCGGCACCACGCCGCCGCCACGCAGAGAGCGCAGGCGCCGCATCCAGGTCAGCAGTTGCTGGTCGAATTCCAGTTCGCGCCCAAAATCACAATAGACGCGCGCACGCCCCTCCAGCAGACCTGGAAGGATGTCGTCCGCATCGCCAACGGGGAACGCGTCGTCGACGCCATAGTCCGCGACGGCCGCGTCGGGACCCGCGCACGGGCCATGCAAGTGCTCCCGGGCGGCATCCCGTTCACGGCAGAACAGGATCGCCTCGCCTTGCGGACGTCCGGGCAGCAGGGCCAGCAGCGCCTGCGGCTCGGGGAAACC
>CAYOEF010000276.1:0-2927 GCA_964402805.1 uncultured Rhodanobacteraceae bacterium
CAAGATGTTCGTCCAGACCGATTGGGACGCCGCGCACCATCTGCTGCTGGCGACGCGGCGACGGCGCGACCGCAACGAAACACCGGTATGGGCCGCGCACGCATTGCAGGTGGAAGGCAGCCACGGTGATGGCGACATGCCGTTCGCGAGCGACCGCGCGCGTTTCCTGGGACGCGCGCACACGCTGCGTGACGCCAAGGCCATGCAGCCGGGCGCCACGCTGTCCGGTACCTGCGGCTGCGTGCTGGACCCGGTGTTCAGCCTGCGCCGGCAGGTGAGCTTGGCACCGGGCGCCCGCATACGCGTGTTGGCGTGGACGCAGGTGGCCGATTCGCGCGAAGCCGCGGTGGCACTGGCGCAGCGCATGCAGGCGACGGACGCCGGCGACCGGGTATTTGCCGCGGCCCGGCAACGTGCCACCGCCGAACGCGAAAATCTGGGCATCGACGAAGCGCGCGCCGCGCGTTTCGCGGCATGGGCACACGCCCTGCTGCTGTGCGACGCCACCTGGCGCGCGCCGCCCGAAATCCTGGCCCGCGGCTGCGGCGGCGCGCCCACGCTGTGGGCCAAGGGCATCTCCGGCGACCGCCCGATCCTTCTGGCACACATCGACGGCGACGACGCCGGCCTCGCCCGTGTGCACGACGTGCTGCTGGCACAGCGCCACTGGCAGGCGAAGCAACTGGGCATCGACGTCGTCCTGCTGGACGGCTCCGGCAAGACGGCCGGCGAGCATGTGCAGGCCACGCTGGCGCCCCTGGTCGAAGCGCAACAGGCGCAACTGAAAGCCGCTGACAACGCGGTGAAGGCGGGACTGTTCTGCCTGCGCGACAGCGACCTGGACGAGCGCCTGCGCGACGGCCTGTACACGGTCGCCCGCGTCGTGCTGGGCGCCACGGCCACGCCGGCGCAACCCGATGCCGACACGCATGACCACACTGCGATACCGATGCCCGCGCTGCCCGTACCGACACGGTCCGCACCGGCAGCGGACGATGCCGCCACCCGGGATTCCCTGGAATTCGCCAACGGCATCGGCGGCTTCTCCGAAAACGGCCGCGCCTACCGCATCGAACTGGACGAGGACCATGTCACCCCGGCCCCCTGGGTCAACGTGATGGCCAACCCCGATTTCGGCTGCATGGTCTCGGCCGAGGGCGGCGGCTACGCCTGGTCGGTCAACAGCCAGCAGAACACGCTGACGCCGTGGCCCAACGATCCGGTCAGCGACACGCCGCACGACATCCTCTACCTGCGCGACGCGGACAGCGGCGCGACATGGAGCGCCACGGCACTCCCCATCCGCGTCGCCGGCGCGCACTACCGCATCACCCACGGCAAGGGCTGGAGCCGCTTCGACAACGACGCGCACGGCATCGATCTGGAACTGACGCAATGCGTGCCGCCGACGGACCCCGTGAAGCTGTCGCGCCTGCGCCTGTGCAACCGCTCCACCCGCACGCGCCGGTTGTCGGTGACGGCCTACTTCCAATGGATGCTGGGCGCCAACGGCGCCACCTCCGCGCCCTCTGTGGTCACCGCCTGCGATCCCGCCAGCGGCGCGCTGCTGGCACGCAACCGCTGGCGTGCCGACTTCGGCGAACACGTGGCGTTCCTCGACCTGGCCGGCACGCAGCAGTCGTGCAGCGGCGACCGCGGCAGTTTCCTGGGTGCCTTGGGTGACGTTGCGCACCCCGCGGCATTGCGCACGGCAGCGCCCCTGGACGGCCGCCTCGGCGCCGGGCTGGACCCTTGCGGTGCGCTGCAGACGCACGTCGAACTGGCGCCCGGCACGCAAGCCGACTTGCTGCTGGTGCTGGGCGACGCACCCGACGCCGACCGTGCGCGAAAGCTGGTCGTGAAGTACCGCGACATCGCGATCGACGACGTGCTCGATGCCGTGCGCGCGCAATGGGACGACGTGCTCGACACCGTGCAGGTACGCACGCCCGACCGCGCGCTGGACCTGATGCTCAACCACTGGCTGCCGTACCAGGTGCTGTCGTGCCGCGTGTGGGCGCGCACCGCCTACTACCAGGCCGGCGGCGCCTGCGGCTTCCGCGACCAGCTGCAGGACGTGGCCGCCCTGTGCCTGGCACGTCCGGACGTGGCGCGCGCCCAGGTACTGCGCGCCGCCGGACGCCAGTTCGTCGAAGGCGACGTGCAACACTGGTGGCTGCCGCCTTCGGGCCAGGGCGTGCGCACGCGCATCAGCGACGACCGCGGCTGGCTGCCCTACATTGCCGCGCATTACGTCGAGGTCACCGGCGACAGCGCCGTGCTGGATGAGGAACTGCCGTTCCTGGAGGGACCAGCCATCGCCGACGGCGCCGCCGACGCGTTCTTCCAGCCGTCCCCGTCCGCGCGCAAGGCCAGCGTCTATGAACACTGCGCGTGCGCCATCGACGCCAGCCTGACGCGCGGCGCGCACGGCCTGCCGCTGATTGGCACCGGCGACTGGAACGACGGCTACAACGCGGTCGGCGCCAACGGTCGCGGCGAGAGTACGTGGCTGGGCTGGTTCCTGCTGGCCGTCATCGCCGCCTTTACGCCGCATGCCAAACGCCGCGGCGACGATGCGCGCGTCGCACACTGGAAGCAATACGCCGACGCCCTGCGCGATGCGCTGGAGGAGGCCTGGGACGGCCAATGGTACCGCCGCGGCTATTACGACGACGGCGCGCCGCTGGGCTCGCACGCCAGCACGGAATGCAAGATCGATTGCATCGCGCAATCGTGGAGCCTGATGGCTGGCGCCACCGACAAGGAACGCAGTGCGCAGGCGATGGCCTCGACCGAGCGCCTGCTGGTCGATCAGGAGTACGCGGTGGCGCGACTGTTCACGCCGCCGTTCGACCAGTGCGACGAGAACCCCGGCTACATCAAGGGCTACCCGCCCGGCGTGCGCGAGAACGGCGGCCAGTACA
>CAYOEF010000277.1:0-2927 GCA_964402805.1 uncultured Rhodanobacteraceae bacterium
CCGGACGACCAGTTGTGGTTGTCCGGATTCTCGTTCGGCAGCTACGTCGCGCTCCGCAATGCCGCGCGCCTGGGCGCGAACGCCCTCATTACGGTCGCGCCGCCCGTCGCCGGCAAGTACGACGTCGATGCCATCGAGCTGCCCACTTGTCCGTGGCTGGTGGTGCAGGGCGAAGAGGACGAAGTGGTCGACCCCGCCGGTGTTTTCGCCTGGCTGGAGAGCATCGATCGCGAGCCGACCGTGATCCGCATGCCGGAAACCAGCCACTTCTTCCATCGTCGCCTGATGGATTTGCGCGGCGTCATCAAGAACGCCATCCGAAACTGGTTGCCGCCGGAGATCAAGGCTTGAATGCGGTGGCAGCGCTGCCGTCCCCTGCCACGCTCTACCGCGACGGGGTCGGGGCCCAACGCTGGGAATACGACCCGGCGCAGGCGCGGGCCCTGGAAGCCCTCGATCTGCTGCAACGTCGCCTGCTGGCCTGGCAGCCCCCGGCCAACGGTCCCGTGGAGCGGTTCCAGCGCCTGCTTGGAAAGCATCGTTCACAGCCGGCGAAGGGTCTGTATCTGTGGGGCCCGGTGGGCCGCGGCAAGACGTTCCTGATGGATCTGTTCCTGGACAGCCTGCCCGATGGCATGGCCATGCGGCGGCATTTCCACCAGTTCATGGAAGACGTGCATGGCACGCTGCGCGAACTCAAGCATGCCAGCGATCCGCTGGCCGACGTGGCGGCAGGCCTGGCGCGGCGTGCCCACGTCCTGTGCCTGGACGAATTCCTGGTCGACGACATCGGCGACGCCATGATCCTCTACGGCCTGCTGCACGGCATGATGGCCGAAGGCATGGTGCTGGTCACCACGTCCAATACGCCGCCGGCGGACCTTTACCGCGATGGCCTGCAACGTGCGCGATTCCTGCCGGCCATCGCACTGCTGGAAGCACACTGCGAAGTGCTGGAACTCGCATCGGACCACGACTGGCGCCTGCGCGCCCTGCGCAAGGCACCGATCTACCAGACCCCGCCGGGGCTCGAGGCAAACCGGGCACTGGCGCGCATCTTCAACGACTATGCGCGCGGGGAGACGATCGAGGGCGGACATCTCGACATACACGGTCGCCCGATCCCGGTCCGGCGGCATGCCGGCAACATCGCCTGGTTCGACTTCAACGCCCTGTGCGATGGACCGCGCTCGCGTGCCGATTACACCACGCTGGCCAACCGCTATCCGGTGCTGGTCGTTGCCAACGTGCCGCCGTTCACACCGGACAACAACGATCCGGCCAGGCGCTTCATCCACCTCGTGGACGCCCTTTACGATCGCCACGTCAAGCTGGTGCTTTCCGCGGCGGCCCCCATCGTGGACCTGTATGAGGGCGACCGGTTGCGCGCCGAATTCGCGCGTACCGAATCCCGCCTGATCGAAATGCAAAGCGCGGACTACCTGCACCTGCCACACCGCCCGGCGGACGCCTGAGCCGACCCTCGGGTATCGCGAAGTCGAAACCGGCACATGAATCGCGCGCGCCTGCCCCGGGTCCCGTCGCATCCGACCAGCATGCGATGATGGCGAGGATGTCGACGCACCCGCCCCTGCCGCGCAATATCCGCCTGCTGATCGGCATGCGGGCGGCACGCAGCATCGGACAGGGCGCCATGGTGGCCGCGTTCACGCTGTACCTGCACCAGCTCGGCTGGTCCGGCACCGCGATCGGCGCCGTGTTGATGGGCGCGCTGCTGGTTGGCGCGGTCATGACGATGGCGGTGGGCCCCCTGAGCGACCGCGGTGGCCGACGCTGGCTGCTGATCATCTACGACATGCTGCAGGTTGGCGCGGCCCTCGCGGCAATGCTGACCACCACGCCCTGGCTGCTGGTGACGGCCGCGATCATCGGCGGCTTCGGGCGTGGCGCGAACGGCTCGGCCGGACCGTTCGCGCCCATCGAGCAGGCATGGTTCGCCATCGAGCTGCCGCTCAACCGGCGCGGCAGCGTGTTCAGCCACAACAGCGCCGTCGGCATGGTGGGCATGGCCGTGGGCGCCGCGCTCGCCGCGGTGCCCCCGATCATCATGGGCCATGCCTTTGGCCTGGGTGGATACCGGGCACTGTTCCTGATTCCCCTGTTCGGCTCACTGCTGTCGCTGGCGCTGCTGTGGCTGGCCCGCGAACCCTTGCTGCCGACGCGCCCCAATACGTCGACCCGTGAACGCACCATGCGCAACCGGCAGGAAAACCGGCGCCTGCGCCAACTGGTAGTGACCAATCTGCTGAACGGCTCGGCCATCGGCCTGATCGGGCCGCTGATCCCGTTCTGGTTCGCGATCAAGTTCCACCGCGGGCTGGACCTCATCGGCCCCGGCCTGGCCGTCGGCTTCGTGCTCGGGGCGCTCGGCGCCTGGTTCGCCGGCTACCTGGCCAGGCGCTGCAACGTCATCAACACCATCGTGTCCCTGCGTGGTGCCGGACTCGTATTGCTGCTGCTGTTGCCTCTGGTTCCCTGGTTCTGGCCGGCCATGGGCATCTACGCGCTGCGCGCCGCGCTCAACCGCGGCACCATCGGGGTCAGACAGGCCCTGGCCGCGGGCCTGACCCGCGTCGAACGGCGTGGCCTGGCCAGCAGCGTGCAGAACATATCCCTGCAGTTGCCGCGCGCCGTCGGCCCGGTCGTCGGTGGCGCCCTGTTCCACGCCGGTTACCTGAGCCTGCCATTTTTCCTCTGTGCCGTGTTGCAGCTGGCCTACCTCTTGTTGTACGTGCGTTTCTTTGGCAAGCTGCCCGCGGCAAGGGCTCGCGGCTGAACGCGCGCCCTTTTTCGCCAGCGCGACGGGCTACAATGTCGACCCGCCGTTAAAAACACGTTCAAGGATCCGCTGATGAAGGTTCTGGTCGGCTACAAGCGCGTCGTGGATTTCAACGTACGCATCCAGG
>CAYOEF010000278.1:0-2894 GCA_964402805.1 uncultured Rhodanobacteraceae bacterium
TGATGGCCTCGCTCTTCATCCGGCAACCGTCCGTCGCGTGGAATGCCGAGTACGTTGGCGTCTTGCTGTACAACGGCCTGATCGCCTACGGATTGTGCTGGGTGTTATGGACACTGGTGGTGCGACGGCTGCCGGCCACCGTGGTCGGCCTGGCAGGGCTGGCCGAGCCCGTTGGCGGCGTGTTGTTCGCGTGGCTGTTGCTGGGGGAACGCCCGTCCGGGCTGGAAGACCTTGGCATCGTGTTGATTGGCGTGGCACTCCTGTCCCTGAATCTGACCCGCGAGGTGCGCCGGGCGTAGCCCGATCAGCGGTTGCTGCGTGCCTGTAATGGCGCCTTGACGGGGGTCCGTCTCATTGCTTCTTGGCCTGTGCCTGCTTCCACGTCACCAGTGGCGGGGTGCCGGGGCCAAGCCATTTGTTGTAAAGCGCCGTATATGCCGCGCTGGTGGTGTACGTTTCAATCGCCTTGTCGAGGCGGTCGAGCAGGGACTTGTTGCCCTTTGTGACGGCCATGGCAATGCGGTCGGGGTTCTTCTTGTCCAGTACGTCGCTGCAAATCGTCAATGGATAATCATGCGTCCTGGTCACGTAGGTGCTGACGTCCTTGCCGTAGATGACCGCATCAAGTCGCCCGTTTGCGAGATCCTGCAGCGACGTCGCCATGTCGTCGTAAAGGACCACGTGCGCGCCTTTCACGCTCTTGGCCAGCGCCGCGAAGGAAGTGCCGATGCCGACGCCCACGCGGGCGCCATTGAGGTCGGCGAGCTTGTGGTATTTTGCATCACCTTGGCGGCACACGAGCACGGCGTGCGTGACGTTGTACGCGATGGTGAAGTCGACGCTTTTCGCCCGCTCCTGCGTCGTGCTCGAATTGGCGATGATCACGTCGAACGCGCCGGCGTTCAGGCCGCTGACAAGCGCCGTGCGTCTGTGCGGGACGAAGCGCGCCTTCACACCCAGCTTGTCGGCAATGGCGCGCGCCAGATCCACGTCGAAGCCCGTGGGCTGCCGGTTTGCATCCAGGAAATCGAATGGCGGATCGTTGCCCTCGATGCCGACCATCAGGACGCCGGCTTTCTGTACACCCTGCCAATCGTTCGCGTGCGCGGCCGGCATTGAAAACAGCGACGCGACCGCGGTCATGATGATGGCAAGGGCCATGTTCTGGCACAACATGGGTATTTCCTCGCAGCTTCGTCCTTGTGGCCCGGCGTCAAGGGCGGGTGAAACCAGACTGCCGGCAATCAGGCCGGCAGTCGCTGGTACCGCATCTCCCCGGTCGATCAGGCGACGATCACGCCGCCTTCCTGGCCGCCAGGTCACGCAAGGTGTATTGCAGGATACCGCCATGGCGATAGATGTCGCGCTCTTTCGGCGTCAGCAACATGACCTTGGCCTTGAAGGTTTTTTCGCCATTCGCGCTCTTGGCGGTGATGGTGACTTCCTTGGCCTCGGCGCCTTCGAAACCGGTGATGTCGAAGGTTTCCTCGCCGGTCAGCCCGAGGCTGGCCGCGTTTTCGCCATCGACGAATTGCAGGGGCAACACGCCCATGCCGACGAGGTTGGAACGGTGGATGCGCTCGAAGCTCTGCACCAGTACCGCCTTGACGCCCAGCAGCAGCGTACCCTTGGCGGCCCAGTCGCGCGAGGAGCCGGTCCCGTATTCCTTGCCCGCGATGACCACCAGTGGCGTGCCGTCTTCCTTGTATTTCATGGCGGCATCGTAGATGGCCAATTGCTCACCGGTCGGGAAGTACTTGGTGTAGCCGCCTTCGACGTTGTCCAGCAACTGGTTGCGGATGCGGATGTTGGCGAAGGTACCGCGCGTCATCACGTCGTCGTCGCCGCGGCGCGAGCCGTAGCTGTTGAAGTTGGCGGGCTTGACGCCGTTGTCCATCAGGAAGCGGCCGGCGGGGGACTGTTTCTTGATGGCGCCGGCGGGCGAGATGTGGTCGGTGGTCACCGAGTCGCCAAGCAGCGCCAGACAGCGTGCCCCATGGATGTCCTCGGCGGGCGGAACGTCCAGGGTCATGCCGTCGAAGTAGGGCGGGTTCTTGATGTAGGTGGATTTTTCATCCCACGCGTAAATGTCGCTGTCGGGCGACTGGATGGCGTTCCAGCGTTCGTCGCCCTTGAAGACGTCGGCATAGTTGTTCTTGAACATGTCGGCGGTCACGGTCTTGGCGACCAGGTCGCTGATTTCCTGGTTGCTTGGCCAGATGTCCTTCAGATAGATGTCGTGGCCGTCCTTGTCCTTGCCCAACGGGTCCTTGCTGACGTCGACCTCGAGTGATCCGGCGATGGCGTAGGCCACGACCAGGGGCGGCGACGCCAGATAGTTCATCTGCGTCTGCTGGTGGATGCGGCCCTCGAAGTTGCGGTTGCCGGAAAGGACCGACGCCACGCACAGCTTGCCGTCGTCGATGGCCTGGCTGATCTCGTCGGGCAGGGGACCGGAGTTGCCGATGCAGGTGGTGCAGCCGTAGCCGACCAGCCAGAAGCCCATGGCATCCAGGTCGTTCATCAGGCCCGACTTTTCCAGATAATCGGTGACCACCTTGGAGCCGGGGGCCAGCGAGGTCTTTACCCACGGCTTGACCTTGAGGCCCTTTTCGCGTGCCTTGCGCGCCAGCAGGCCCGACGCCAGCATCACGGCCGGGTTGGACGTGTTGGTGCATGACGTGATGGCGGCGATGACCACGGCGCCGTCTTTCAGCTCGAAGGTTTCGCCATTGCGTTCCACGATCGCCGCGCCGATGTGGTCCGTGTGACCGATCGCCGTGGTGCCACCTTCATTGAGGAAGCGCGCGACGTCGCCATTGCCGGAGGTCCGGTTGGCCGTCAGCTTCAGCATGTTTTCGCTGTAGTTGGCCGGCACGTCGGAAAGCAGGACA
>CAYOEF010000279.1:0-2881 GCA_964402805.1 uncultured Rhodanobacteraceae bacterium
TCGCACGGGACTTGCGCCATACTCGCGCCATGGCTGCTTCCGTTTCCGTGACGCCGGCCGGCTGGTTGCGCAGCCACACGCACCGCCGCGCAAACGGCGCGCCGCTGACCCCGCGCGCGTTCGACCTTTTGTGCGTGACGGTGGCCGCCGCGCTGGCGCTGCATGCGCGCCACATGGCGTGGTGGTTGACCGCCGCGCTCGCGGTAGTGCTGGCCCTGCGCTGGTGGCAGCGGCACCGCCACGCCGCCGGCCCCGCGTGGTGGTTGCACCTGCCATTGACGCTGCTCCTCCCGGCGGTCGTCATTGCCACTTACGGAACGCTTCTCGGGCGTTATCCGGGCAGTGCGCTGGCGGTCGGCCTGCTGGTGCTGAAAACCCTGGAAAGCGAAACCACGCGCGACGCGCACGCGGGCATCGCCTTTGGGTGTTTCGTGCTGATGGCGGCTCTGCTGTTTGGCCAGGGAATGGTGATGACAGCCGCGGTCATGCTGGCCCTGGTGCCGGCGCTGGCCTGCCTGGTGGCGCTGCAGGCCGGTTACCAGCCAGCGTCGTGGTGGGCGCGGATCGCTCCCATCGGCAAGGCGATGGTGCTGGCGGCGCCACTGGCCGTGCTGGCCTTCGTGCTGTTGCCGCGCCTGCGCGCACCGCTGTGGGGACCGCCACCACCCAGCAACACCGCGACGACGGGCATCAGCGACACCATGGCACCGGCCGAGTTCACGCACCTGCTGGTCGACGACAGCCCGGCATTTCGCGTCCACTTCGATGGCGCGGTACCGCCGCGGAACGAGCGCTACTTCCGGGGCCCGGTGCTGTGGTGGTTCGACGGCCGCACCTGGAGCCGCTCGCGCCCCGGTACCCACTACGCCCGCCAGTTGCCGCCGGAACAAATGGACTGGACCGGCCCCGTCTACCGTTACCAGGTGACGCTCGAACCGACCCTGCAACACTGGATCTTCGCGCTGGACACGCCGCTGGCGCCGCCGTCCGGGATCCGCATGCACGCCGCGCGTACCCTGTGGCGCACGCGGGCGGTGGAATCGTTGCTGCGTTACGACGTGGCATCGGCGACGCGGCATATCCTGGCGCCGCGCCTGACGCCGCTGGACCGCCGCCGCGCCCTGGAGTTGCCGCCCGGCTTCGACCCCAGGGCGCGCGCCCTCGCGGCATCCTGGGAGCAGAAGTACGGGCACGACGCCAACGCCATCGTGACTGCGGCATTGGCCATGTACCGGAGCCATGATTTCGTCTACACGCTCAATCCGGCGCCATTGGGGCGCAACAGCGTGGACGATTTCCTGTTTTCCACGCGTGAAGGCTATTGCGTGCAATACGCCTCCTCGTTCACCTTCCTGATGCGCGCGGCCGGCATACCGGCGCGGGTGGTGACCGGCTACCAGGGCGGCTACTGGAACGGCACGGCCGACTACCTGCTGGTGCGCCAGTCGAACGCGCATGCGTGGAGCGAGGTATGGATGGCCGGACGCGGCTGGGTACGCATCGATCCTACCGCCGCGGCCAGCCCGAAGCGCATCACGCTCGGCCCCGTTGGCGCGGCCGGCGCCAGCGCCGCGTGGTACCAGGACGGGTGGCTGCGGACGCTGCGCAACCACTGGGACATCGTCAACCACTGGTGGAACGACACCGTCATAGGCTTCGATACCCTGCGGCAACAACACCTGCTGCGCCCGTTCGGCATCGGCAAGACAACCGTGGCCATGCTGCTCATGGCCCTGGCAGCCTGCGTGGTACTGGCACTGCTGGTGGCGGGCGTGCTGATCCTGCACCCCGGGAACCGCGAGCGCGACCGCCTGGCCGATGCCATGACGCTGCTGAAACGGCGCCTGGCCCGCGCCGGCGTCGCCAGCCGGTCCGGCGAGGGGCCCGGCGACTTTTTCGCCCGCGCGGCGCACGACATGCCACACCGGCGCGAGGAACTGGATGCGCTCGGCCGGCAGTGGATCAGGCTGCGTTACGCGCAAGTACATCCGGCGCCCGCCACCATCCGTGCCTTCTGTCGCGCGGTACGGAATTTTCACCCGCGGCGCACATCCAAGTGATATACACGGTCTGTACATGTACCGTTTGCTGGATACCCCCACCATGCCCGCGCTGAACCGAACACGTTTGCCCCACGCGCGGACCGGCTGCTGGAAGCCGGCACTGGCCGCGATCGGCGCCCTGGCACTGGGTGCCTGCGTCACGATCCCGAAGCCGCTGGCCGGCGCCTATGTCCAACTGTCGCCCAGGAATGCTGCCGGCGGCCATGCCGACGGAACCCGGGTGCGCTGGGGCGGCGACATCATCAAGACCTCGCCCGAGGCGAACCATACCTGCTTCGAGGTGCTGGCGCGCGCGCTCGACAGCAGCAATGCACGGCCCGTGCAGGGCGGTGCCAGCGAAGGGCGGTTCATCGCCTGCCACAAGGGCTTTTTCGATCCCGAAGTCTATGCCAAGGGACGCGAGGTGACATTCACCGGCACCATCGACGGCATCATCACCCGCAAGGTCGGTGATTACGACTACGCCTACCCGCGACTGGACGCGGACACCGTGTACCTGTGGCCCAAGCGCGTCCCCGTGCGCTACTACTACCCGCCGGCGTATTACGACCCGTTCTGGCCCGGACCCTGGTTTTACGGGCCGGCGTGGTACGGCCCGCCAGTCGTCGTGCGCCCGCACTACCACAGCTCGTGCTGTCACCATCAACCGGGCTACGAGCCCGGCGGGCGCTGACGAGAGCCCGTGACGCACGGGATAGTCCGCGTGGCATGCGTGGAGACGAGGGCACGACACGCGCCATGAGGGCACGGCACGCCGTGCCCCTACGGAATTCCGCGGGGTGGGGCCGCGATATGCGTCGCATCTCCAACGCGGTGAG
>CAYOEF010000280.1:0-2874 GCA_964402805.1 uncultured Rhodanobacteraceae bacterium
CATGGCCACCTCCGCCAAGGAGCGCTTTCTGGCCGCGTTCGAGGAGATCATCCTCAAGCCGCGCGGCCTGGCGTATCGCATCCAGTTCCCGGGACCGGCCGGCACCACGGCCACCGAAGCGGCCATGAAGCTGGCGCGCAAGGTCAAGAAGCGCGATGGCATCCTGTTCTGCACCAACGGCTACCACGGCATGACGCTGGGTGCCATGGCGGTGACCGGCAATGCCACCAAGCGCGCCGGCGCCAATGTCGTGGCCGGCACGATTCCGGTGCCCTACTGTGGCTATTTCGGTCCGGACCGCAACACCGCCGACGACCTCGAGCGCATGCTCACCGACACGTCCTCGGGCCTGGGCCACCCGGCGGCCATCATCCTCGAGACGGTGCAGGGCGAGGGCGGCATCAACGTGGCCACGAACGAGTGGCTGCGGCAGATTGCCGACATCTGCCAACGCTTCGACATGCTGCTCATCGTCGACGACATCCAGGCTGGCGTTGGTCGCACCGGTCCGTTCTTCTCGTTTGAACCGGCCGGCATCAAGCCGGACATCGTGACGGTATCGAAGTCCATTTCCGGCTACGGCATGCCGCTCGCGTTGACGCTGATCAAGCCCGAGTACGACATCTGGTCGCCGGGCGAGCACAACGGCACGTTCCGCGGCTTCACCCCGGCCTTTGCGACCGGCGAAGTGATGCTGAGGAAGTTCTGGAGCGACGACAGGCTGGAGAAGTCCACCATCGAGCTGGGCGAGCATGCGCGCAGGCGCCTGCAGGATTTCGTCGATTCCGAGCCAGGCTTCGATGCCGACGTGCGCGGCCGTGGCCTGTTCATCGGCATGGATTGCCATGACAGCGACCTGTCGCTTGCCATCCGCAAGGATTGCTTCGAGCAGCGGCTCATCTGCGAGGCCGCCGGTGCCGGCGGCACGGTCGTCAAGCTGATGCCGCCGCTTGTCATCAGTCGCGAAGACCTGGACAAGGGCATCGACATCATCATCGCTGCGACGAAAAAGGCGCTGCACGGTTGATCAGGCGGCCGTGTCGCAATGACACGGCGATACGACGACCGGCGGTTGCCACCGGACGCGTCCCGCAGCCCGGGCCTGGGTGCCCGGGCCGGGCCGTCGTGCCCGGATCTTCCGCGCCCGTCCGTCGTCCACGCAACGACCCGCCGCGCGCCCGCGCTTGCATGCGGGATGCCGGTGGGCCGTCACGAGGTAATGAACAATGAACATCAAAACGCTTCTGGACGAGGCAAAAACCATCCCCGGGATCGCCAAGCTCGGTCCCATGGATGGCCGGGTTTTTTATGGCGGTACATGGCGCAAGGCCGCCGGGGGGGTGCAAGTGGACGTGCACGACCCGGCCACGGGGGACGTCGTGGCCAGGATCACCCAACTCGACCACGACGAAGTCGACGCCTGCATTGGCCAGGCCGTCGACGCTTTTGCGCGCTGGCGCCGCGTGCCGGCCATCGCGCGCGGCGACGCGCTGTGGCGCTGGTACGACGTGATGCGTGCGCATCGTGACGTGCTGGCGCGCCTGATGACCATCGAGGAGGGCAAGCCGCTGGCCGAATCCTACGGCGAGGTCGATTACGCCATCAGCTACCTGCGCTGGTACGCCGATGCCGGCCGACGCCTGACGGGCGACACCATCCCGACCAATTCGCCTGACCTGGTGGCCGGAACGACGCTGGAGCCGATCGGCGTGGTCGCGATCCTGTCGACCTGGAACTTTCCGATGGCGCTGATCATCCGCAAGGCCGTGGCCGCGCTGGCCGCCGGTTGCACGGTGATCGTCAAGCCCGCCGACGAAACCCCGTATTGCGCGCTTGCCCTGGCCGGCCTGGCCGAGGCGGCCGGCTTGACCGATGGCCAGTTCAGCGTCGTGACGGCCGATGGCAAGTGCTTCAGCGAATGGGTGGGGGCCGACCCGCGCGTGCAGGGCGTGTCCTACACCGGCTCAACCCATATCGGTCGCGAAGTGTTGAAGCACTCCGCCGCCACGGTCAAGCGTACGTCCATGGAACTGGGTGGCAATGCCCCGTTCGTGATCTGCGAGGATGCCAATTTCGACGTGGCGCTGAAGGATGCCTTCGCCGCCAAGTTCCAGACCAGCGGCCAGGACTGCATCGCCGCCAACCGCATTTTCGTGCATCGTCGCCACCATGATGCATTCGTCGAGGCGTTTGCCCGGCGCATGCTTGCCCTGCGCGTGGGCAACGGGTTGCACGAGGGCGTGGACATCGGACCGCTGATCAACACAAAGGCTGTCGCCCACGCGCGTGCACTCATCGAGGACGCCCGATCGCACGGTGCCGCCATCACCACGCATGGCGATGTGCCGGATACGGGTTATTTCCTGCCACCGACGTTGATCACCGGTGTCACGCCCGGGATGCGGGTCTTTCACGAGGAAGTGTTCGCGCCGATCGCCACTGTTTGCGTATTTGACGACGACGACGAGGCCATCGCCAGCGCCAACCAGGCCGAAGTCGGCCTGGCCGGTTACGTGCACACGACCAGCATCGCCCGCGCCAATCGTTACATGCGCGAGTTGAATGTCGGTCTGGTGGGTGTCAATGCCATGAACATTACCGGCGCCCACGTTCCGTTCGGGGGCGTGAGGCAATCCGGCCACGGGCGCGAGGGCGCGCTGGCGGGGATCCTGGAGTTCGTGCACGCCAAGTACTACTGCATCAACACGTCGGTTGCGTGAAACACTGGCCAACCGGGCCGTGGATGCCGAAATGCGCATGCCCCGCGCAAGCCGGGGCGGGGCATGCATGTTTGCTGGCGAGCGGCCCGCCGGTCAGTTCTTGACCATCAACTTGCGCGGCGTGTGGCAGAAGGTTTCTGCGCCGTGTTCGGTG
>CAYOEF010000281.1:0-2862 GCA_964402805.1 uncultured Rhodanobacteraceae bacterium
CCACCGCGCTGCGGCTGCCACCGCTGCCCGTGTCGATCCGCCGACGGCGGTTGCGACCGCTGTGGCCCACCGTGCCTCCTGGAACCGCGAGGTCGAAGTCGTCGGGAATCTTGCCGCCGTCAAGGGCACCGAGATCACCGCCCAGATTGCCGGCAACATCACGAAAGTGGCATTTCACTCCGGGCAGCGGGTCAAGCGCGGCCAGTTGCTGGTGCGCCTGGACGATTCCACCCAGTTGGCCTTGTTGCACACGGACGAGGCCAAGCTCAAGCTGGCGCGCAGCACGCTTGCGCGTACCCGCACGCTTTACGCCAAGCACGCAGCAAGCAAGCAGGCACTGCAGACCGATCAAGCCGACTACGCCATCGCCAGTGCCGCCGTCGAGGGTGACCGTGCGGCACTCGGGAAGCTGCACATCACGGCACCGTTCAGCGGCGTCGTCGGAATTCGCAAGGTCAGCCTCGGGCAGTACGTTTCACCCGGCACCAGCATCGTCAGCCTGCAGAAGTGGGACGCGCTGTTCCTGAATTTTTCGCTGCCACAGAAAGCGCTGAGCGAGCTCCAGGTCGGCAACGCGGTGACGTTTACCGTCAGTGCGTATCCCGGCAAATCATTCACTGGTCACGTAACCGCCATCGGTTCAGGCGTCGATCCCGCCACCCGCAACGTCAATTTGCAGGCCACGTTCTCCAACGACGATGGCCTGCTGCGGCCCGGCATGTTCGGCCACGTGACGCTCAGCTTCGGCCAGCCGCTGCACGGGGTGGCCGTGCCCAGTACCGCCATCACCTACAGCACGTTCGGCGACAGGGTCTATGTGGTACGCCACAGCCAGCACCGATTGGTCGTGCACCCGGTCGTGGTGCAGGTCGAGCAGCGGCGTGGCGGGAAAACCTTGCTCGGCAAGGGCATCAAGGCCAATGCCGTCGTCGTCACCGCGGGTCAGAACAAGCTGCGCGATGGCGCGATTGTCATGGTCAACAACACGGTCGAGCCGTAGGTGCGTGTCATGAAATTCACCGATCCATTCATCCATCGCCCGGTGCTGGCGAGCGCGCTCAGTCTCGTCATCCTGTTGTTGGGTGCGCGTGCCTGGACCAGCATGACGGTGCGCGAATATCCGACCGTCACCAACACCGTCGTCACCGTGACCACGCCCTATCCGGGCGCGAGCCCGGAGACCGTCAAGGCCTTCATCACGGCGCCGTTGCAACAGGCTATCGCCAGTACCCCGGGTATCGACTACATGACGTCGGCCAGCGCACCCGGCAAGTCCACGATCACGGTCAACATGCAGCTCAATTCCGATCCTGATGCCGCCGTTGCGCAGATCCTGTCCAAGGTCAACCAGGTTCAGAACCTGCTGCCGGCGCAAAGCCAAAAGCCCGTCATCAGCGAGACCGTGGGTAGCCCCATCGCACTCATGTACCCGTCCTTCAGCAGCAAGAGCCTGGACCAGCAGCAACTCGACGACTATGTGTTGCGGGTGGCGCAGCCGAAGATTCAGGCCGTGAAGGGGGTGGGTCAGGCCACGATCATTCCGGCGGGTACCGATCCGAGCGGCGATTCGTTTGCCTTGCGTGTGTGGCTCGATCCGGTGCGCATGGCCGCGCACGGCGTTACTGCCGCGGACGTGGCGGCTGCGCTCAAGGCCAACAATTTCGTCTCGGCGGTCGGGCGCACGCGCAATACCCAACGCCAGGTGACGATTACCGCCAACACGTCGTTGCACAACCTCGACCAGTTCAGGCATCTCATCGTCAAGAACGTCGGCGATACGCCGATTCGGCTGGATGACGTGGCCAAGGTCACGTTGGGTGCCGCGAATTACAACCAGGGTGTGTTCTACAACGGGGCTCCGGCGGTGTTTATCGGCGTGAAGCCGACTCCGGACGCCAATGCACTGGATGTCGCGCGTGGCGTGCACAAGGCCATGGACGAGCTGCGCGCGACCCTGCCGCCGGGCATACACGCCCACATCGTGTTCGACCAGAGCGGTTTCATCACCGCGTCATTGCACGAAGTATTTGCCACGATCGCGATTACGCTGGCGGTGGTCGTGCTGGTGATCTTCTTCTTTCTTGGCTCGTTGCGGTCCCTGCTGCTTCCGGCCGTCGCCATTCCACTGTCCGTGATCGGCGCCGGGGTCATCATGCTGGTGCTTGGATTCACGATCAACCTGTTGACACTGCTGGCGATCGTGCTGGCAATCGGACTGGTGGTCGATGACGCCATCATCGTCCTCGAAAACATCCAGCGACTGATCGATGAGGGTGAGACGCCTCTCCAGGCGGCCATCCGCGGTGCACGCGAGCTGGCCACTCCCATTTTGGTGATGTCGACCACCCTGGTCGCGGTGTTCATTCCAATCGGCTTCATGGGCGGTCTCACCGGGAGCCTGTTTACCGAATTCGCATTCACGCTGGTTGCGACCGTCGTGGTCTCGATGATCATCGCGCTGACGCTGACGCCAATGTTGAGTTCCAGGATGCTGCGGCCGACTTCACCCCATGGCCTCAGCCATCTGATCGACCACGGATTCACCCGCCTGAGCCGGTTGTACGACCGCTCGCTGCATGCGGTGATGGGATATCGGGTGCTGCTGCTCGTAGTCGGCCTGTGCGTGTTGGTCAGCATCCCGTTTCTGCTCTCCGGCAGCAAAAGCGAATTGGCGCCAACCGAGGATCAGGGGATGGTATTGATGTCCGGCACCGGGCCCGCGACGGCCACGCTCGCCTACCTCAACAAATACGACGCACAGATCCGCAAGATCGCCGCCTCGTTGCCCGAGACTGCGGGAGTGTGGCAGATCAGTGGCATGTCACCGGTTCCCGGTGCGGGCAGCAATGCGGTCCTTGGCGG
>CAYOEF010000282.1:0-2842 GCA_964402805.1 uncultured Rhodanobacteraceae bacterium
CGCCGGGCCTTACACGGCGGATCCCGTTCCGATTGGCCCGTGGCCACAAATAGAGACGCGCGGGCCTGATTGCGGTCCTTGTGATGTGCAGTGATTTCCTGACTTTGGAGACGTGTCATGTTGAGAAAAACCGTACGATCGTTGTTGTTGGCGTCCGCCGTGGGTGTATTTGGCCTTGTATCCCAGAATGCGCTTGCCGCGGAAAGCGCCGCGCCGGGACCGATAATCGTGGGCTCGGCCAATTTCGCCGAGGCCGAGCTCATGGCCACGATCTACGCGACCGGTTTGCAGCGCGCGGGTCTCAAGGTGGAGAAGAAGCTCAACATCGGAAGTCGCGAGGTCTACATCAAGGCGCTGGAAGAGGGTGGAATCGACCTGGTCCCGGAATACAACGGAACGCTGCTTTCGTATTTCAATCCGAAGGCCACTGCAAAGTCGCATGAAGAGGTTCAATCCGAGCTCGCGAAAATCCTGAAACCACACGGGCTCGTCGCACTGAAGGCGTCGGTGGCGCAGGATACGGATGAACTGGTGGTAAAAGCCGGGTTTGCGAAAAAGCACAAGCTCACGTCCATCGCCGACCTGAAGCCGATCGCGGGTGATCTCACGCTTGCGGCGCCGCCGGAATGGAAGACCCGTTACCAGGGCATCCCGGGACTGAAGGCGGTATACGGCGTGAGCTTCGGCCACGTGCTGACGCTCGACGCCGGTGGCCCGCTGACGCTTACGGCACTGCTGCACAACCATGCGCAGGTCGGCGACATGTTTTCGAGCGATCCGGCGGTTCCGGACAATGGGCTCGTTCCCCTGAAAGACACGAAGAACCTGTTCACCGAGGCACGTATCGTCCCGATCATCAAGGAAAAGTTCGCGACCCCGAAGGTGCGCAAGGTGCTTGACGACATCTCCGCGGCCCTGACCCAGAAAGGGCTCATCGAATTGAACGCGAAGATCAACAAGGGCGTCGACTTCCAGAAGATTGCCGACGCGTGGCTCGACGCGCATCATCTTCCCTGACGAGGTCCTGATCAGCGTCGCATCCGGCTTTCGGCAGGCCTGGGCCGAACGGGAGGCTGGTGGATTCCGTTCGCGCCGGGGCTTGTCGACGCCCGGGAACTACAAGCAACAGCAGCGATCTGCCGGCGTCCATCGGCACGTCGCCGACGGGATGCGCCGGATGACGGCGTCGGTCGGCCGGCACGCTGGCTTCGAGGAGGCGTGACATGACGAGGTTCGTGGCTGGCGAGCGTTTGACAGTCGACTTGCTCACGGCTGTCGCGGAGCGGCGCGCGGAAGTGGTCGTTCCTGATGATCTTGTCACTCGCCTGGACGCGGCGTACGAGGCGGCGCAGGCCATTTCCGCGCAACGGCAGATTTACGGCCGCTCGACGGGAGTGGGCGCCAATCGCCTGACCCACGTTGCGTTCGACCCCGCGACACACGGCATGAACCTGATTCGCAGCCATGCCGTCGATGCCGGCGACGCATTGCCCGTCGAGGCCGTGCGTGCGGCGATCGCCGTGCGCCTGAACCAGTTGGCCCAAGGCGGTTCGGGTATCGAGCCGGACGTGGTCGTTGCGCTCGGCAGGATGCTGCAATGTGACGGGCTGCCTGATCTGCGGGAATTCGGAAGCATCGGAACCGGGGACCTGTCTGCGTTGGCAGGCATTGCATTGGCCCTGGTGGGTGAACGGCCCACGCGCGTGCCGCTCGATCCGCTTGCGGCGATACGCTCGGACAGCGCGCTTCCGTTCATCAGCTCAAGTGCGCTCACCATCGGGGAGGCGGCACTCGCGCTGGCCCGGTTCAAGGCGCTGCTGTTGGCGCAACGTGCCATTTTTGCACTGAGCGTGGTGGCCATCCAGGCCAATCCGGAGGCCTTCGCGGTTCGTGTCGCGCAGGCGACCGGGCTTGACGATGCGCCCGCCGTCGCACGCCAGCTGGCGACGCTGCTGCACGGAACCGATTGGGAACCGGCGCGGATCCAGGACCCCTACGCGTTCCGCTGTTTCCTCGAGGCGCATGCCGTTCTTGCATCCAGCGTGCGTCGCCTGGAGGCATGTGTCGTTCGCCTGATGAACCTCGCCCAGGAAAATCCATTGTTTGACGTGGATGAAGGGCGTGCCTACCACCATGGCGGGTTCTATCAGGCGGGACTGGCGCACGAGCTCGATTGCGCGGCGCTCGCGCTCGCGCAGAACGTGCCCTTGCTGCTGTCGCGGCTTCGTTTCATCGATGACGAGGCCGTGTCGGGGTTGCCCCGGTTTCTTGCGCCGCACGGCGGCGGCACGTCGGGGACCATGATCGTCGAATATGTTGCGGCGAGCGCCATGGGCGAGGTGATGGCGGCCAGTGCGCCGGTGTCGATGCATGCGGCGGTGATTTCCTGCGGTGTCGAAGAGGACGCCACCTTTGCATCCACGGCGGTGCGCAAATTGGGTCGCGCACTGCATGGGTTCGAGGTGATGCTCGCGGCCGAATTGCTCGTCGCGGTACGTGCCATGCGCTTGCGCAGTGACGCAAAAGTGGCCAGTTCCCGTGCGCTCGGCAAATTGCTGGACCTTGCCGAGGCGTTGCCCAAAGGCATGGACGATCGCGACCTGCGCCAGGACGTCGAAATTGCGCAAGGCTTGCTGGCGCCGATTGCCGGGCTCGTGCGCTCTTGTGCCGATGCGCCGGATAGCGGTGCGTAATGGCGTGACACCAGAGAGCGGATTGGGAGAAGCCTGTGTTCCCGCGTCACCTGCTGATGTGATTCGTCAACACGGGTGCCGGTGTCGCGCCTGTTCGAACATAACCGGGACCGGTCACGATTCAATTCATTGCGGATTTTGGAACCCTG
>CAYOEF010000283.1:0-1291 GCA_964402805.1 uncultured Rhodanobacteraceae bacterium
GTGCCGTGCCCCCCACCCACATCACGACGTGGACATGACATGGCCACAACCCACATCAACACACCACCATAAACCGCGAATCAATGCCCAACGACTTCCGTACGGGCACGGCGTGCCGTGCCCCCCACCCACATCACGACGTGGACATGACATGGCCACAACCCACATCAACACACCACCATAAACCGCGAATCAATGCCCAACGACTTCCGTACGGGCACGGCGTGCCGTGCCCCCCACCCACATCACGACGTGGACATGACATGGCCACAACCCACAACGACACACCACCATGAACCGCGAATCGATGCCCGACGGTTTTCGTACGGGCACGGCGTGCCGTGCCCCCGCATGCCGTGCCCTGGCAGTGTGCCGTGCCCTTTCAGGCAGGTGGCGTTTCGGGCGGTGCGGGCCGCGTACAATGGCTTGACCTCTGATCCACATCTGCAACGGTCGTGCAGCGCAAGATCATCCACGTCGACATGGATGCGTTTTACGCGTCGGTGGAGCAACGCGACAACCCGGCGCTGCGCGGCAAGCCGGTGATCGTGGCGTGGCGCGGCGCGCGTTCGGTGGTATGTGCGGCGAGCTACGAGGCGCGCCGCTTCGGGGTGCATTCGGCGATGCCGGCGGCACGTGCCGAGCGCCTGTGCCCGCAGGGCATCTTCGTGCCGCCCGACTTTCCGCGCTACAAGGCCGTGTCACGCCAGATCCACCGTCTTTTCGCGCGCCATACCGGCCTCATCGAACCCCTGTCACTGGACGAGGCCTACCTCGACGTCACCCGCAGCGACGAACCGTCGGCCACCGCCATCGCTCGGGCCATCCGCGCCGAGATCCTTGCCACGACCCGGCTTACAGCATCGGCCGGCGTGGCGCCGAACAAGTTCCTTGCCAAGATCGCGTCCGACTGGGACAAGCCCGACGGCCTGACGGTCGTCCGTCCCGAACAGGTGCGCGCGTTTCTGACGCCACTCGAGGTGGCGCGCATTCCCGGCGTCGGCCATGTCATGCAGGCACGGCTGGCGGCCCTGGGCATCCATACCGTGGGCGACTTGCGGCGCCGGTCGCTGGACGAGCTGCAGCAGCGCTTCGGCCACTGGGGCCAGCGCCTGCACGACCTGGCGCGCGGCATCGACGAACGCCCCGTGCAGGCCGACCGCCCCAACCTGCAGCTGTCGACCGAGACCACCTTCGAACGCGACCTGCCACTGGACCGGCTGGCCCCGCACCTCCAGGAGCTCGCCGCCCGGACCTGGGCCGCGCACCAGCGCCACGCGGGCCGCATTGC
>CAYOEF010000283.1:1301-2835 GCA_964402805.1 uncultured Rhodanobacteraceae bacterium
TGAAACTGAAAACCGCCGACTTCCACACCCTCACCCGCAGCATCACGCCGACACCCCCTCCGCACAGCGAGGCCGAGCTGGCGGAACTGGCCTGCGCATTGCGCCAGCACGTCGACCGGCCGCCGCAAACGCTTTACCGTCTGGTCGGCGTGGGCCTGTCGGGCTTCGTGGACGACGTCGAATACGCCCTCCAGGGCGACCTGTTCGCACGGGACACTCGCCGCCTGGTCTAGCCCGCGAGTGCCTCGACGGTACGCCGGTAGCCTGCGGCGATCCGTTCCTCGTCGACATGGTGGAAATCGTGCACCACTTCCCGCCCGGCAACGCACACGTCGCGCACCAGCGGCATGTTGCCGGCAAACAGGAAACTGTCCACCAGGCTGTCTCCCGCGCGTGCCGCGAGAAGCGGTGCCGACCGGTCCAGCACGAGGCGCGCGCCGGCATCGCCGTCCACGCCCAGTCCCGCCGCCTGTCGCCCCCCGGCCACCGCCATCGGCCACAGCGTGGCGCCTACGCTGGCACCCGGTTCGCGCGCCGCCACCGCGCGCCGATGGGTGACCAGGCGCTGCCCGTATTCCAGCCAGCGCAGTTCTTCCACCGGCGATACGGAAATGTGCGAATCCGAACCAATGCCGAGCGCACCACCGGCATCCATGTACGTTTCAAGCGGAAACAGGCCATCGCCGAGATTGCCTTCGGTGGTCGGACATAGGCCCGCGACGGCACCGCTTGCCGCCATGCCGCGCGTCTCCTCGTCGGTCATGTGGGTGGCATGCACGAAACACCAGCGCTGGTCGACCGGCGCGTTGTCCAGCAGCCACGCCACCGGGCGGGCGCCACGTGCGGCCAGGCATCCGTCGACCTCGGCCGTCTGCTCGGCCACGTGGATGTGGATGGGGCAGGCATCGACGAGGCCGCTGTCGAGTACGGCGCGCATCGCGTCGGGCTGGACCGCACGCAGGGAATGGAAGGCGATGCCCACGTGCTGGCCCGGGCCGGCCCGGTCGCGCAAATCCGCGACCAGGCGCAGGAAGGCGTCCACGTCATGGCCGAAGCGACGTTGGCGGGTATCCAGTTCGCGTCCGTCGAAACCGCCGGTCATGTACAGCACCGGCAGCAGGGTCAGGCCGATGCCGGCCTCGTTCGCCGCCGCGATGATGGCCTCGCTCATCGTTGCCGGATTGGCGTAGGGCGTGCCGTCGGGTTGGTGATGCAGGTAATGGAATTCGCACACGCGGGTGTAACCGGCCTTGAGCATTTCCACGTACAACTGCGTCGCGATGGCCTTGAGTTCGTCCGGGCCAATGCGCGTGGCGAAGTCGTACATCACCTCGCGCCACGTCCAGAAACTGTCGTCGCCCTTGCCGCGCCGCTCGGCCAGCCCGGCCATGGCGCGCTGGAACGCGTGCGAATGCAGGTTGGTCATGCCCGGCAGGGAGCCGGGGCCATGCCATTTGGCATCGAGTGAAGGGTCGGCGTTTTGCATGGCGCGAGTGTACCGCGCGGCTGTCGCGGATGGGCACGGCACGCCGTG
>CAYOEF010000284.1:0-2738 GCA_964402805.1 uncultured Rhodanobacteraceae bacterium
CCATCAGGTTCTGCGTGGTTTCCTTGCCGAGGAAATGGTCGATGCGCAGGATCTGGTTTTCGGCCCAGTGCGTATGCATCTGGCCGCGCAGTGCTTCGGCGGAGGCAAGGTCGGTGCCAAAGGGTTTCTCTACCACGAGGCGGCGAAAGCCCTGCTTGGACGAGGCCTTGGCCATGCCGGCCTCGCCGAGCGCCTGTGCGGCCGTGCCAAACAGCGGCGGCGGCAGGGCCAGGTAAAACAGCGAGCGCGTCGAAAGCGCGGGGCCAAGCTGTTTGAGATCCTCGGGATCGAGCTTGCCACTGGTGTAGGCAAGCCGGGCCTTGAAGGTGCGCCAGTCCTTCTCCGTGAACTTGTCGGCAAAGGCCTTCAGGGCGTCGTGGATGTGGGTGTGGAAATGGTGCTCCGTCCACGTTTCCATGGCGTAGCCGACGATATGCAGATGCGGCGTCAGTCCGCGTTGGTGCAGGCGATACAGTGCCGGCATCAGCAGGCGCTTGGTGAGATCGCCGGTGGCGCCGAGAATGACCAGGGTTGTTTCACTCATGAAATCCTCTCCTTGTTGCGCTCAGTCCTTTTTCTCGGCATGGCCGCCGAAGGCGTGGCGCATGGCCGACATGACCTTGTTGGCGAACAGGTCGTTGTCACGTGAGGAGAAACGCCCGAACAGTGCCGCGGACAGTACTGGCGCGGGGACCCCTTCATCGATGGCGGCCAGGGCGGTCCAGCGCCCCTCGCCGGAATCCGAGACCCGCCCGGAATAGTTCTTCAGCCCGGGATCCTGGCCCATTTCGATGGCCGTCAGGTCCAGCAGCCAGGAGCCGATCACGCTGCCGCGGCGCCAGACCTCCCCGATGTCGTGCAGGGGCAGGTCGTACTGGTAATGCTCCGGGTGTTCCAGGGGCGTGGTTTCAGCGTCCAGGTCACGCTGCTGCGTGCCGGCGTTGGCGTGGCGCAGGATGTTGAGGCCCTCGGCGTAGGCGGCCATGAGGCCGTATTCGATGCCGTTGTGGACCATCTTGACGAAGTGGCCGGCGCCCGTGGGGCCGCAATACAGGTAGCCCTGTTCCGCCGGGCCGGGCTCCCCGCTGCGCCCGGGCGTGCGTTGCGCGGCCTCGAAACCCGGCGCCAACGCGGCAAATGCCGGCTCGAGGTGGTGATAGGCTTTCTCAGGGCCGCCAATCATCTGGCAGTAACCGCGCTCGGCGCCCCACACGCCGCCACTGACGCCGACATCCATGTACTTCACGCCCTTTTCAGATGCGAGCTTGGCGCGGCGAATGTCTTCCACGTAATGCGAGTTGCCGCCGTCGACGATGATGTCGCCCGCGTCCAGCAGCGGCAACAGTTCGCCCACGACCGCATCGACCACGCCGCTTGGCAACATCATCCAGACCGCGCGGGGCGCCTTGAGCTTGCCGACGAGCCCGGCAAGGCTGTCCGCGGCATCGGCGCCGCATTGGGTGACCTCGCGACGCGCGGCCGCGCTGGTGTCGTAGCCGATGCAGGTGACGCCGTGGCCCTGCATGCGCCGGATCATGTTGAGGCCCATGCGGCCAAGGCCAACGAGGCCCAGTTGCAGGTCGGGTTGTTCAGTACTCATGCAAGGTTCTCCCAGAGTCGGAAACCGCCGGTGAAGGCGTTGTCGTTGTCCCCGCGGCGCACGCCCTCGGGCAGGGTGTCGAAACGGTGGACGTTGCCGCCGCCGAGCACCACGTAATCCGGTTCCAGGGCCGCGCGCAGGTCGGCGATCACCTCCAGCACGTTGGTGCGCCATTGGGCGGGGTCGTGTTCGCGGAAAGCATCGCTGACGTAGTACTCGTATTCGTGTTCGCGGTACGGCAGGTGGGCAAGTTCCATCGGCTCGACGTGGCCGTCGGTCACCATGGCCGAACCCAGCCCCGTGCCGAGTCCCAGGAACAGCATGCACCCGCCATCGTAGCTGCCCAGTGCCTGCATGGCCGCGTCATTGATGATGCGCACCGGCTTGCCGAACGCGCTGGCAAAGTCGAACGCCACCCAGCCAGTACCCAGGTTGTGTGGTTCGGCGAGGATGTGGTCGCGCACCACGGGGGACGGCACGCCGATGCTGACGAAGTCAAAGTCCACGCCGGCGAGTTCGTCGCGCAGGCGGGCCATCATCTGTTGCGGCGTGAGGTCCGGGCCGGAGGTGAAACGGTACTCCTTGTCGTTGCCCTGGATGCGTGCCTTGACGTGCGTTCCGCCGATGTCCAGCACCAGGACCTTGCGCGTTGGCTCGGTCGGCGTGTCGTGCGGGGTCGCGCGTGCCTTGCGGTACCAGGCGATGGCGGCGTTGGTGGACGCGTCGTGTGCAAGTGGTGCGTCGGGCGTCTCGATCTCGGTTGCCACCTTTTTGGCCAGCACCTTGCCCAGTTCGACGCCCCACTGGTCGAAGGGGTCGGTGTTCCAGATCGTCGCCTGCGTGAATACGCTGTGTTCGTAAAGGGCGACCAGCGCGCCCAAGGACGCCGGTGTGAGCCGGTCGGCAAGCAACAGGCTCGATGGGCGATTGCCTTCGAACACCTTGTGCGGCACCAGTTCGGCGGGTGTGCCTTCGGCGCGCACCTCGTCGGCCGTCTTGCCGCGCGCCAGTGCCTCGGCCTGGGCGATGACGTTGGCCATGAGAAGGTCGTGGTGGGTGCCCAGGGGGTTGAGCGATTGGCCAAAGGCGATGAAGTCGCAAGGGATCAGGCGCGTGCCCTGGTGGATCAGCTGGTAGA
>CAYOEF010000285.1:0-2726 GCA_964402805.1 uncultured Rhodanobacteraceae bacterium
CGATGGCGACGGCCCCGTCGCCCGCTGCAAGAAGCTTGCAATAGGGGCCGCCCGGACAGCTGGTGTCGATGTAGGCGTCGCCGGCGGTGTTGCCCGAACCCAATGCCACCGCGCCGGCGGTCGTGCTGGAGTTCAACGTCGTTGTGACGCCTGCTCTGTTGGTGTTGCCGATAGCGAGCGTACCGGTGCCCGACGTCCTGTTGCCATTGCCCATACCGAGCGCACCGGCACCCCCCGTGTAGTTCACGTTCCCCATTGCCAGCGTACCCGTGCCGGCGGCATTGTTGCCGTTGCCGATTGCCGTCGCGCCGGTTTCTGTTGCTATCTGATTCTGGCCGATAGCCACCGCGCCATCGTCGGTTGCCACCTGATTGCGGCCGATGGCTACTGCGGCGCCGTCGAAAGACCCTGCACTTGCGGTGGTGCCCGATGAACCGATCGCCACGTTTCTGCCAGTGGACCCCGAGGTTGTTCCATCGCCTGCGGCGATGCCGTATGCGCCTTCGACCACTGCCCCGTTCCCGAGGGCAACTGCGCCGGTTGCAACCGTGCTGGTATGCGAATAGCTGCCAATTGCGATTGAACGGGAGCCTTCGGCAAACGCGCCACCGCTGAGCACGGTCTGACCCACTGACTGGATCCCCCCAATCGCGATGGCACCGTTGCCAACAGCGACGGCGCCACCACCAACTGCAGTGGCGCCGACCCCTGCGGAATAGGAGTAGGCCCCAAGGGCCGTGTTGTAGTAGTTGCTGCCGGAAGCAGGGCCGCCGGCGGATGCATTCTGACCTACCGCTACAGAGCCGTTGGCAACGGCTTGCGAATGCCCACCGATTGCGACCGAGGAGGCACGTTTCGAGGGGTCGGATTTGTTCGCCGATGCGACGGCATAGGAACCAATGGCGACACCTGTAACGCCACCGAATATAGTATACGGTGGGTTTACGCCAAGCACGTAAGCCTTTGCTTGCGCGTGGGCGCCAATGGCGACGGCGGCGCCTAGGGCATCTGCACCATACCCGACCGTAATGCTGGCCGTATCTTCTGCATTGGCTCCAGTCCCGATGGCGATCGCGCCGTATCTGCAGGCGTACGAGTGGTTGCCGTAACTGTCGCCTCCACCGATCGAAGTTGCAGTATGGGGGCCGATCTCCGGGTAATCAGAGGCTGGGCCGCACGGACTTGTTGTCGTGATGATGCCGCCACCCGCGTCATAACCCGCATGCGCGGAGGGCACAGCCGCACATGCCAAGGCGAGCATGACCGCCCACGTGACGCCGCGCATGCGTGTGATGCGGGTTTTCTGCCTGACGGCCGCCAGACGGCACGGGTGGCCCCATGTCAAACGGTGTGTCGTGTTCATCGCCGATCCCCTCTTCGGTGGTTTCACGCGAGAGGGGCCGGCAAGGCGTGGCGCCTGGTTCCCCCTCCAGGCAACAAACCCGTGCAACGGCATATCCGGAAACGTCATGGATGTGCCGTATTCCCCCTGCGCACACATTCCTTACTGACGGTTCGAGCCTACACTATTTCTTGCCGGCAAGTAAATGCCTATACCGCTCTGTAGAGTCGCCGGAGACCCCGGAATTCGAGAGGGCAAACAACGGACCCCAGACCGCGCCGGGGTGGCGGGCTTCTGGACTTGTCGCACGGCTCGTCGTCATGGATGCGGGGACCGCCATCCATTGGCTTTTCAGGAACACACCGGGCTATTGCATTGCCGGGCGGCGGCATAGCCTATAGGCTTTGCCGACGCGCTCGATATTCCATCGACGCGATATTCGGGAGGGAAGGACCATGAAACGAGTTGCGGTTGTCGCATGTGCCCTTGTCCTGGCCGCAGGTACCGCGAGTACTGCCTCGGCCCAGGCGGCATCGAGTACCGTGGATACGCTTGCGCGTGTCCTCAAGACGCACGAATTGCGGGTATGCAGCCCAGGTGATTACAAGCCGTTCAGCTTCATGGAGAAGAACGGTGATTTCAAAGGACTTGATGTCGACATGATGAATTCGCTGGCATCGACCCTCGATGCCAAGGTGAAATTCGTCAAGACCACCTGGTCGCACTTGATGAGTGATTTCACCAGCGGCAAATGCGATATCGGAGCCGGTGGCATTTCAGTAACCCTGGCGCGTCAGCAAAAAGCCTTTTTCAGTGCGCCCTACATGGTCAACGGCAAGGTGCCGCTCACGCTGTGCAAGAACGCCGACAAGTACGAAACCATTGCGGAAATCGACCAGCCGGACGTGCGCGTCATCTTCAATCCGGGTGGCAGCAATGAAACGTTCGCGCGCAAACATCTTGGCGACGCACATCTCATTCCATACAAGGACAATATCGGCATATTCGACCAGATTGCCGCTGGCAAGGCGGACGTGTTCGTCACGGAGGCCGCCGAGGCGCTGGTGCAAAGCCACCTCAATCCGAAGTTGTGCGCGGTCAATCCCGACAAGCCGCTGAAGTATGCCGAGATGGGCTATTTGCTGCCTGAAGGCGACATTCGCTTCAAGCTGTATGTCGACCAGTGGCTGCACTTGACCAAGGCAAGCGGCGCCTACGATAGACTCGCCGCCAAATGGATACCCGAACCCAGGGATTGAAACCGTGGATCCCGGATATCGCTTCGCGATTCCGGGATGACGGGGATATCAGGAGAAACTTCACGCCGTACGGGGGCACGGCACGCCGTCGAGGGCAAGGCACGCCGGGCCCCTACCAAAAACGC
>CAYOEF010000286.1:0-2694 GCA_964402805.1 uncultured Rhodanobacteraceae bacterium
ATGCTGATCGGCCACCAGAAGGCACGCAACACCCGCGACAAGGTGCGGCGCAACTTCGGCATGGCCAGCCCCGAAGGCTATCGCAAGGCGTTGCGCCTCATGCAGATGGCCGAACGGTTCAAGCTGCCCCTGATCACCTTCATCGACACCCCCGGCGCCTACCCCGGCATCGGCGCCGAGGAGCGCGGCCAGAGCGAAGCCATCGCCCGCAACCTCCTCGAAATGGCCGGTCTCAAAACCCCCATCATCACCACCGTGATCGGCGAAGGCGGCTCCGGTGGCGCGCTGGGCATCGGTATGGGAGACCGCGTCAACATGTTGCAATATGCGACCTATTCGGTGATTTCACCCGAAGGCTGTGCGTCCATCCTCTGGAAGGACGCCAACAAGGCCCGGGAAGCGGCCGAGGCATTGGGCTTGACCGCCCCGCGCCTGGAAAGCCTTGGCCTCATCGACAAGATCGTGCGCGAGCCGCTGGGCGGCGCACACCGCGACCCCCGCGCCATGGCCGTGCGGCTGAAGGCCGTCATCATGAACCAGCTCAGCCAGCTCGAGGCCCTGCCCATCACCGGCCTGCTCGAAGAACGCTACAAGCGCCTGCGTGGCTATGGCGCGTGGCAGGAATGATCCCCGCATCAACCGCCGGGTGACCGCCCCGGGATCGCAAGTCACCCGCGAGTTTCCACATGAACAACGAAACCACCGCCAAGCTCGCCGTGTTGATCGACGCCGACAACGCGCAACCGTCACTCGCCGAGGGGCTCCTGGCCGAGGTCGCGAAGTACGGCACGGCGCACATCAAGCGCGCCTACGGCGACTGGACCGGAAACCACCTCAAGGGCTGGAAGGAACAGCTGCTGACCCAGTCCATCCAGCCGATCCAGCAATTCAGCTACACGCGCGGCAAGAACGCCACCGATGCGGCCATGATCATCGACGCCATGGATCTCCTGTATACGGGGCGTTTCGACGGCTTCTGCATCGTATCGAGCGACAGCGACTTCACGCGCCTGGCCGGGCGCATCCGCGAATCGGGCCTCACAGTCTACGGTTTCGGCGAAAAAAAGACCCCGGAGCCGTTCGTGGCCGCCTGCGACAAGTTCATCTACACGGAAATCCTCGGCACGCGTCCAGACGAAGAACCTCCGCTGACGCGCCGCAGCCCCGAGCAATTGAAGCAGGACACCGGCCTGGTCAACCTTCTGCGCAACGCCATCGATGCCGCATCCGACGACGACGGCTGGGCGGGCCTCGGCGGTGTCGGTTCGATCATCACCAAGCAACGGCCAAACTTCGACTCGCGCAGCTACGGCTATGCCAAGCTCAGCGACCTGGTAGCAGCCATTTCGCTGTTCGACACGCAACGCCGCAGCCCCGGCAACGGGCGGCCCGAGGCCATCTACATCCGCAGGAAACCGCGTGGTAAATCGTGACCGGAGACACCCTGCCTGACACACTTGCAGGTGCGCTGGCGGCGTGCCCTGAGGGGCCTGTGTGCGTCGCGTTCAGTGGTGGCCCCGATTCCACGGCACTCCTGCACGCCCTGGCCAGCCTGCCTGTTGCGCGTAAACGCGGCCTGCGTGCAGTGCATGTCGACCATGGCCTGCAGTCGCAAAGCCGGCAGTGGGCCGCGCACTGCAGCGCATTTTGCGAACGACTCGGCGTGGCACTGGCAATACGGCGCGTGCAAGTCGACCGGCTCGGCCGGGGCATCGAAGCCGCCGCGCGCGAGGCCCGTTACGCCGCGTTCGAGTCCATGCTGCAATCGGGGGAAATACTCGTCACCGCGCACCACCATGATGACCAGGCCGAAACCGTGCTGCTGAAGCTGTTGCGCGGCAGCGGTCCGGAGGGCCTGGGCGGCATGCGTGCATGGCGGCGGCTTGGCGCCGGATGGCTGTGGCGGCCGTTGCTGGACACGCCACGCACCACGCTTGCCGGCTACCTCCTCGCGCATGGGCTGCCAAGCGTGGACGACCCGTCGAACCATTCGCGCACACCGGCGCGCAACTTCCTGCGCCACGAAATCCTGCCGCGGCTTGCCACGCACTGGCCACGTGCCAGCCGGGCCATCGCGCACAGCGCACGGTTGAACCGCCAGTGCGACGACTACATCCACGAGGCGGCACTTGAGGCATTGGAGGCCCTGCGCCAGCGCCCGGGCGAACCGCTTCCGGCACGCGGATGGTGCGCGCTGCACCCGGCCCTGCGCGGGCCCGTGCTGGATGAGTGGCTGCATGAACAGTTCCTGCCGGGGCCCGGGCTGCCGCACCGGGAACAACTCGAACGCCAGATAGGCGAGGCCGCCGCCGACCGCATACCGTTGGTGCGCTGGCCCGGCGCCGCGATCCATATCTGGCGGGGCAGACTCCACGCGCACGCTCCGCTGCCCGACCTTCCCGACGGCTGGCGCTCCCCCTGGAATGGTGAACCCCTGCTCCTCCCCGGCGGCCGGGTGCTGGCACTGGAAGACGCGGCGCGACGCAATCCGCAGTCGTGCCCACCGTTGCTGGTCACATTGGGTGAAACGGGTGTGCGACTGCATCCCGCCGACGATCCGCATACACGCAAGCTGCGTACGCTCTTCCAGGAGGCCGGCATTCCGCCCTGGATGCGTCGGCTGTGCCCGCTCATCCACGACACTCGCGGCCACTTGCTGGCGGTGGCCGACCTTTGGCAAACCGACGAAGGGCG
>CAYOEF010000287.1:0-2638 GCA_964402805.1 uncultured Rhodanobacteraceae bacterium
CGTGTCGACGATGTTGATGCGCCACACTTCGCCGTCCTTGTCCTGCCAGCGGATGGCCGTGTTCTTGGACAGGATCGTGATGCCGCGCTCGCGCTCCAGGTCGTTGGAGTCCATTACCCGGTCGGGGATGGCAAGGCGCGCGTCAAGCGTGTGCGATTGCTTCAGGAGCTGGTCGACCAGGGTGGTCTTGCCGTGGTCGACGTGGGCGACGATCGCGATGTTGCGCAGCTTTTCGTGGGACATGCTGTACCGGGCGGCGGGCAGCCGCGCTACGTGGTCAAGTCAAGCCGGACATTATAAATCGAATCGATGGTCGATAATGGAATGGCATGTCCGGACGGGCCCATCGCGTCGCCGCAGGCGGCGGCGCGCCATGTAAAATAGCCGTTTTCACAGCCTGGGCAGTCCATGAGCATCACAGCAACCCTGCACACCAACCGGGGCGCGATCCGCCTGCGCCTGCATGCCGACAAGGCACCGCTTACCGTCGCCAACTTCGTCAACCTGGCCAGCCGGGGTTATTACGATGGCCTCAATTTCCATCGCGTGATCGCCGATTTCATGATCCAGGGCGGTTGCCCGGAAGGCAGCGGACGTGGCGGCCCGGGCTATCGTTTCGAGGATGAATTCGACACCAGTCTGCGCCACGACAAGCCGGGCGTGCTGTCCATGGCCAACGCCGGACCCGGCACCAACGGCAGCCAGTTCTTCATCACCCATGGCGCAACGCCGTGGCTGGATGGCAAGCACAGTGTGTTCGGCGAGGTCGTCGACGGTACCGACCAGGACGTGGTCGATGCCATCGCCCAGGGCGACACCATCGAAAAGGTGACGCTTGAGGGGGATACGGATGCCGTCCTCGCCGCGCAGAGCGCACGGGTTGCCGAGTGGAACGAGATACTCGACGCGCGCGCCTGAAACACGCGCTTGCGGCAAACGGCGCGCCGCGGTCATGACCGCGGCGCCCGCCGTACGCGCCGACGTGTGGCTGTGGGCGGCGCGCTTTTTCAAGACGCGGCGCCTGGCACACGATGCGCTCGATGGCGGCAAGGTGGAACTGAACGGGGTGGCCTGCAAGCCGTCCCGACTGGTCAAGCCCGGCGACACCATGCGCATCACCAAAGGCACGGAACGCTTCGACGTCGCAGTACGCGCCTTGTCGCGCGTGCGCGGACCGGCCAGCGTGGCGCAGGCCTTGTACGAGGAAACGCCCGAAAGCCGCTCCCGGCGCGAGCAGGAGCGCGCCCTGGCGCGCCTCAGCCACCCGGTCCGTCCCGAGCGTCGACCCGACAAGGCGGATCGCCGCAAGCTGCACCGGTTCAAGCGCGGCGAAGCGTAGACCGGGCGCGGGAAATACGGCCCCGCAGCAAAGCGTTCCTTTACCCCGCGGGTGATTTCCGCCGGCTGGACGCCTAGACTGGGACACCCCTTTTTTGACAGGCGTCCCTTCATGACACACATGCAGACGCGCGCGGTCCATGCCGGGCGCGAGGATCTTGCCGGGCTTGGCGTGCACGCGCTTCCGATCGATCTTTCCACCACGTATCCGATACGCGACCTGGACGTGGCCATCAGCAGTTTCGCCGCCCTGATCGATGGCGCGGCCGATGCGGCCAACCCGATCTACGCGCGCATGCACAACCCCACCGTGGCGCGGTTCGAGAAGGCGCTGGCCGAGCTTGAGGGCACCAGCGACGCGGTGGCCTTTGCCTCCGGCATGGCGGCGACCACGGCGTGCCTGATCGCGGCGCGCGGGCGCGGCTCGCATGTCCTGGGCGTGCGTCCGCTCTACGGCACCAACGACCATGTCCTCGACGAAGGTCTGGTGGGACCCCCGGTACGCTGGGTCGAGGCCGACGCCATCGCCAGCGAGGTGCGCGACGACACCGCACTGATCTTCATTGAAACCCCGGCCAACCCGACCTTGAATCTGGTTGACATCCGCGCCGTCGTCCAAGCGGCGGGATCGGTGCCGGTGCTGGTCGATTCCACCTTTGCCACGCCCGTGTTGCAGCAGCCCGCCGCGCTCGGCGCCACCCTGGTCATGCACAGCGCCACCAAGTTCCTGGGTGGCCACGGCGACGTCATCGCCGGCGTGGTGGCCTGTGATGCGACGTGGGGCAAGCTGCTGCGCAAGGTGCGCGCCGCAACCGGCAGCCTGTTGCACCCGCTGGGGGCCTACCTGCTGCATCGCGGCCTGGCCACGTTGGCCATGCGCGTGGAAAAGGCGCAGGCCAACGCCAAGGTGCTGGCCGAGCGCCTTGCCGAGCACCCCGCGGTTGCGAAAACGTATTATCCCGCGCTGGGCACGGTGGCCAACGCCCATCTGCTGGGCACGCAAATGCGTGGCCCCGGCACCATGATCAGCTTTGATCTCAAGGGCGGCCATGCTGCCGCGGCCAGCCTGATGCGCCACGTGAAAGTGGCCACGCCCGCCGTCAGCCTGGGCTCGGTGGACACGCTTATCCAGCACCCGGCCGGGATTACCCATCGCATGGTCGACGCGGCCACGCGTGCACGCTACGGCATTACGCCCGGCCTGATCCGCCTGTCGGTTGGCGTGGAGCATGTCGAGGACCTGTGGGACGACCTGGCGCAGGCCATCGCGGCGGGTGCAACCTGACATTGTCCGGAACCA
>CAYOEF010000288.1:0-2635 GCA_964402805.1 uncultured Rhodanobacteraceae bacterium
GTTCATGGCGACACCACGCACGGTCGGGCGAATGCCCTTCCAGCGTTTGGCACCGGCCTTGCCGAGCTTGCGCAGGCTGTGTTCCGAATTGCCGACCTCGCCCACCGTGGCATGGCATTCCACCGGGACACGCCGCATCTCGCCCGAGCGCAAGCGCAGGGTCGCGTAGCCGGATTCCCGGGCCACCAGCTGCACGGACGCGCCGGCGCTGCGGGCCAGTTGCGCACCCTTGCCCGGCTTCATTTCCACGCAGTGGACCACGGTACCAACCGGGATGTTGCGCAGCGGAAGGGTGTTGCCGGCCTTGATGGGCACATCCTTGCCCGCCACGACGCGATCACCGGCCTTGACGCCCTTGGGCGCGATAATATAGCGCCGTTCCCCGTCGGCATAGCACAGCAAGGCGATATGTGCGGTGCGGTTCGGGTCGTATTCCAGGCGTTCGACCTGCGCTGCAATACCTTCCTTGTCGCGCTTGAAGTCGATGATCCGATAATGCTGCTTGTGTCCGCCGCCACGATGGCGTGTGGTGATGCGGCCATGATGATTACGGCCGCCCGTACGCGACTGCGCCCGCAACAGCGGCGCATGCGGCGCCCCGGTGTGCAGCTCCGGCGTGACGACTGTCACCCCGCCGCGGCGCCCTGGAGATGTTGGCTTGAATTTTTTCAATGCCATGGTTGCTCAACTCCTCGATCAGGCCCTGGCCATCACGTCGATCGTCTGACCTTCCGCAAGACGCACATACGCCTTGCGACGCGCCTGACGTACGCCGCGACGGAAGCGAAAGGACTTCGCCTTGCCATGAATGTTGACCACGTTGACGTGTTCCACGGTGACCTCGAACATTTGTTCGACGGCCGCCTTGATGTCGGCCTTGGTCGCGCCCGCGGCCACTTCAAACGCGTACTGGTTCGCCGCGCCGAGCAGGGCGGTCTTTTCGGTAACCAACGGCATGCGCAGCGTGTCGATGATGCGTTCGGCCTTGTTCATGCGAGCCACCCCTCAACTTTCCGTACGGACGCCGCGGTCATCACGACGTAGTCCGCTCCAACGAGGCTTACCGGGTTGAGCGCGGCCTGGTCGACGACGAACACACCAACCAGGTTGCGGGCGGCAAGATACAGATTCTCATCGGCACCCTCGTCAACCAGCAGGACCCGGCCGTCCACCTCGAGTTCCGCCAGCTTCGCGACCATTGCCTTGGTCCTGGGTGAATCGACGGCGAGCTTGTCGACGATCTTCAGTCGATCCTGCCGGACCAGTTCCGCCAGGATCGAGCGCAAGGCACCACGATACATCTTACGGTTGACCTTCTGCGTGAAGTCGCGCGGTTTGGCGGCAAATGCGACGCCACCGCCGACAAAGATCGGTGCCGTCAATGCACCGTGCCGCGCGCCACCGCCCTTTTGGCGTTTGGATTTGCGTGTTGAGCCGCTGACTACCGAGCGCGTTTTCTGAGCCTTCGTGCCCGCGCGTGCGCCGGCACGATAGGCGGTCACGACCTGGTGGACCAGGCTTTCACGGAAGTCGCCACCGAACACGGCATCGGAGACCTGCAGTGGTTCGGCACCCATGACGTTCAGTTCCATGTCGATATCCTCAACCCTTGGTTGTCGGGCGAACAATGACACGACCGCCAGCCGCGCCCGGCACCGCACCCTTGATCACGAGCAGATGTCGCTCGACATCCACACGGACGATCTCCAGGCCCTGCTGGGTACGCTTGACCGCGCCAAGGTGCCCGGCCATCTTCTTGCCCGGGAATACACGGCCCGGGGTCTGGTTCTGGCCAATGGAGCCTGGTGCGCGGTGCGACAGCGAATTGCCGTGCGTCGCATCCTGGCTGCGGAAGTGATGGCGCTTGATCGCACCGGCAAAGCCCTTGCCCTTGGAAATGCCTGCCACATCGACGATCTGGCCCGCGGCAAAAACGTCAGCCACGTTGATCTCGCCACCCACGGAGTACTTCTCCACCTCGTCGGCGCCGATGCGAAACTCCCACAGGCCATTGCCGGGCTCGACGTTTGCCTTTGCAAAGTTGCCCTTCTGTGCCTTGGTCAGCAGCGACGCCCGGCGTGTGCCGACCGTCACCTGCACGGCACTGTAGCCGTCGGTCTCATCGGTCTTCACATGGGTCACGCGGTTGGGAGTGGCCTCGATCAAGGTCACCGGGATGGAGCGCCCTTCCGGGGTGAAAACCCGGCTCATGCCGCATTTTTTTCCAACCAATCCGATACTCATAATTCGTGTTCCACCTGCTTTCGTAGGAGCGCGCCTGCGCGCAAGTCAATGCCAAGGTCGCCTGCCAGGCAGGCTCCTACACTTCATCCCAGCTTGATCTGGACGTCGACGCCCGCAGCCAGGTCGAGCTTCATCAGCGCATCCACGGTCTTGTCGTTGGGGTCCACGATATCCAGCACGCGCTTGTGGGTACGCGTCTCGTACTGGTCGCGGGCATCCTTGTCGACATGCGGCGAAGTCAAAATGGTGTAACGCTCGATACGGGTCGGGAGCGGAATGGGTCCAAGGACCGTCGCCCCGGTACGCTTGGCGGTTTCCACGATTTCGCTCGCCGAACGGTCGATCAAGCGGTGATCATAGGCTTTGAGCCTGATGCGAATCTTCTGGTTCG
>CAYOEF010000289.1:0-2618 GCA_964402805.1 uncultured Rhodanobacteraceae bacterium
AGATCGCCATCAAGGCGGCGCAGACCGGCCACATGGTGCTGTCCACGCTGCACACCAACGATGCGCCGCAGACTATCGCGCGCCTGCTGAACATGGGCATCGCCCCCTACAACATCACCTCGTCGGTGACGCTGGTGGTGGCGCAGCGCCTGGTGCGCCGCCTGCACAGCTGCAAGCGGCCACTGAACCTGCCACCGGAGGCGCTGCTGGCCGAAGGCTTCACGCAGGAAGAGATCGACGCGGGCCTGACCATCTACGAGGCCGTCGGCTGCGACCGTTGCACCGACGGCTACAAGGGCCGCGTGGGCATCTACCAGGTCATGCCGATGCTGGACGAGATCCAGCGCGTGGTGCTTGCCGGTGGCAACGCGTTGCAGATTGCCGAAGTGGCGCGCAAGGCCGGTATTCGCGACCTGCACGAGTCGGCGCTGCTCAAGGTCCGCAACGGAATCACCTCGTTGACGGAAATCAACCGGGTAACCAAGGACTGAGGGGGCGGCACGCAGCCATCAGCAGTCGGGAAATTGACGTATGGCCACAGCTAGCAAATCCACCCGTCGCATCGGGGCCGACCGTGCTTCGGTCAACAAGATGGCGGTCTACGAATGGGTGGCGCTGGACAAGCGCGGCAAGAAGATGCAGGGCGAGATGCAAGGCCGCAATGCCTCGCTCGTCAAGGCGGAGCTGCGCCGGCAGGGCATGAATCCGCAGGCGGTGCGCGAGAAACCCAAGCCCCTGTTCGGCAGCAGCGGTTCGCGCGTGAAGCCACGCGACGTGGCCATTTTCAGCCGCCAGATCGCCACGATGATGGCCTCGGGTGTGCCCATGGTGCAGTCCTTCGAGATCATCGCGGGAGGCCAGAAGAATCCGCGCTTCAAGAAGATGCTCACCGACGTCAAGACCTCCATCGAGGGCGGTGCATCCCTGCACGAGGCGTTGGGGCAGTACCCGGTGCAATTCGACGAGTTGTATCGCAACCTGGTGCAGGCCGGTGAATCGGCGGGCGTGCTCGACAGCGTGCTTGCCACCGTTGCCACCTACAAGGAGCGCACCGAGGCCATCAAGGGAAAGATCAAGAAGGCGCTGTTCTACCCGGCCATGGTGCTGATCGTGGCCTTCCTGGTCAGCATGATCCTGCTGCTGTTCGTGGTGCCGGTATTCCAGGATGTGTTCCGCAATGCCGGTGCGGCGCTCCCGGCACCGACGCAGATCGTCGTCAGCGCATCGCGCTTCATGCAGAGCTACTGGTGGCTGGTCCTGCTCGTCATCATTGGCGGGGCGATCGGGTTGGTCACCGGCAAGCGGCATTCGGTCAAGTTCGCGCACATCCTGGACCGCGTGCTGCTGAAGGTGCCGGTGATCGGCAGGATCCTTCGCGAGTCGGCCATCGCCCGCTTCGCACGCACCCTCGGCGTGACCTTCCACGCCGGCGTGCCGCTGGTCGAGGCACTGGATGCCGTGGCCGGCGCGACCGGCAGCGTGGTATACGGCGAAGCGGTCCGGCAGATGCGCGAGGACGTCGCCGTGGGCCACCAGTTGCGATTGGCCATGAGCCAGACGCGCCTGTTTCCGGCCATGGTGGTGCAAATGACCGGTATCGGCGAGGAATCGGGCGCCCTGGACGACATGCTGTTCAAGGTGGCCGAGTTCTACGAGGAACAGGTCAACAACGCAGTGGACACCTTGTCCACGCTCCTCGAGCCGATCATCATGATCATCCTGGGCGTGATCATCGGCGGCATGGTCATCGCGTTGTACCTGCCTATCTTCAAGCTCGCCGGCACATTCTGACCTCCGGACGGCGGCCGCAGGGCCGTTGCCGCCGGATGCGACGCCCATCGCGCCACGCGGTGCGATCCATCCATCACACGCACGCCACGTCACTCTCGCCCGCAACCGCCCATGCCCGACCTTCCGCCCTTCACATGGACCATCCTCGCCGGCGTGCTGGGCCTTCTGGTGGGGAGCTTCCTCAACGTGGTGATCATGCGCCTGCCGGCCCGCATGGCCTGGAACTGGCGCAACGAGGCGCGCGACATGCTGGGCGAAATCGCGCCCGCGACCGAAGGCGACCCGCGGCCACCGGGACTGGTGCGCGAACCGTCACACTGCATGCAGTGCCAGCACACGCTGGCGCCATGGGACAACATCCCGCTGGTCAGCTGGATCCTGCTGCGCGGGCGCTGCCGTTATTGCGCGGCACGCATTTCGATCCAGTATCCCCTGGTGGAACTGGTAACGGGCCTGGCGAGCGCGCTCGTGGTCCTGCATTTCGGCGTCACCTGGGCAGGCGCGGCAGGCCTGGTCTTCACCTGGTTGCTGGTCGCCCTGGCCGGCATCGACTTCCACACCCGGCTGTTGCCCGACCAGCTCACCTACCCGTTGCTCTGGCTTGGTCTGCTGGCGTCACTCGTACCCGTCTTCACCCATCCGGCGCAAGCCATCGTCGGAGCGGTGATCGGCTATCTGATCCTGTGGGTGGTGTACTGGCTGTTCAAGCTCGTGACCGGCAAGGAAGGCATGGGCTACGGCGACTTCAAGTTGCTCGCGGCAATGGGTGCCTGGATGGGGCCGTTGGCACTGGTGCCGATCCTGCTGCTGTCATCCCTGGCCGGCGC
>CAYOEF010000290.1:0-2615 GCA_964402805.1 uncultured Rhodanobacteraceae bacterium
GATGAAGCGTGTCCTGACCCGTATCGTGGCCGGACACGGGACGGAAGAAGACCTGCACCGCCTCAAGGCCATTGCCGGCCAGATCGAAGGCCGCACCATCTGCGCCTTCGGTGAAGCCGCCGCCTGGCCCGTGCAGGCCTTCCTGGCCAATTTCTGGGACGAGTTCGTGTATTACGTGGAGCATGGGCACTCGATGGTGGATGGGGAGGTGGAGGCATGAACACCCAGGCCAAAGCTGTCACGCCACCCCCCGTGGAAATGGTCGAATTCGAAATCAACGGCAAGCCGGTATCGGCGCCGAAGGGCTCGATGATCATCCAGGCGATCGACCGTTACGGTATCCCGTTGCCGCGGTTCTGCTACCACAAGAAGCTGTCGATCGCCGCGGCGTGCCGGCAGTGCATGGTGGAAGTGGAGATGAACGGGCGCCCGATGCCCAAGCCGCAGGTGGCCTGCGCGACGCCCGTGGGCGAGGGCATCAAGGTGTTCACCGGCTCGCCGCTGGCGTTGGATGCCCAGGCGAGCGCGCTCGAGTTCGTGCTCATCAACCACCCGCTGGACTGCCCGGTGTGCGACCAGGGCGGCGAGTGCGAGTTGCAGGACCTGGCGCTGGGGTTCGGGCGCGGCATATCGCGCTTTACCGAACGCAAGCGAACCGTCGCGGATGAAAATGTCGGGCCGCTGATCGCGACCGAAATGACACGTTGCATCCACTGCACGCGTTGCGTGCGGTTCCTGGATGAAATCGCGGGCACGCACGAGTTCGGGGACTTCGACCGCGGCGACCGGCACGTCATCGGGACCTACATCGGCCGTTCCATCGAGAGCGAGATCGGCGGCAACATCATCGACCTGTGCCCGGTGGGGGCGCTGACCAACAAGCCGTTCCAGTTCAAGGCGCGGGCCTGGGAACTGGTGGCCAAGCCGTCGATCGGCTACCACGACGCGCTGGGCTCGAACCTGTGGCTGCATACGCGCCGGGGTGAGGTGCTGCGCACGGTGCCGCGCGACAACGAGGCCATCAACGAATGCTGGCTGTCCGACCGCGACCGCTACAGCCACGAGGGGCTGTACGCGCCGGACCGGGTGCTGCGCCCGCGCATCAAGCGCGCCGGGCAGTGGCAGGACTGCGATTGGGACGCCGCGCTGGACGCGGCCGCGGCGATGCTCAGGGGCGTGCGGGGGGAGGACCTGGGCATCCTGGTGCACCCGGCGACGACGTGCGAGGAGGGCGTGCTCCTGAAGCGCCTGGCCACGGGTCTGGGCACGCCGCACATCGACCATCGCCTGCGGCGGCGCGATTTCGCCGACGCGGCGGTGGCGCGGCCCTTCGGCAAGCCGGTGGCCGACTTCGACCGTTTGGACGCGGGGCTCATCGTGGGCAGCGACCTGCGCGCGGAGATGCCGCTGCTGCACCACCGCCTGCGCCAGGCCAGCAAGGGCTGGCGCAAGCATGCCGGGGCGGCCAACCGGACCCGGTTCGACATCACGGCGGTGGCCGGGGCGGCGCTGCACGTGCTGAACCCGGTGCGCTTCCGTTTCGACTACCCCCTGGCCAGCGAAACCATCGTGCCGCCGCAGGACCTCGTGGAAGCGACCCTGGCGCTGGCCGCGGCGGCAGGACAGGCGTCCGGCACGGCACCCCCCGACGGGGCCCTGGGCGAAGCCATCCGTGCCGCCACGATCACCGGGGTGGCCCGCACGGTGGTGAACGACCTGATCACGGCTGAATCCCGGGTGGTGCTGCTGGGCGCCGTGGCGGTGGGGCATCCGCAGGCGGCATGGCTGCGCGCGGCGACCCGCTTCGTGGCCGCGGCCACGGGGGCGGCGTACGCCGAGATGCCGCTGGGTGCCAATGCGATCGGGCTGGCGTGGCAGGACGTGCTGCCGGGAGAGGGCGGACTGGATGCGCGGGCCATGCTGGAGCAGCCGCGGCGGGCCTACCTCCTCTACGGTGCCGAGCCGCCGCCGGACTTTGCCGACGCCGGCACCGCCATGGCGGCATTGCGCGGGGCCGACCGGGTGGTGGCGTTTGCCGCCTACGCCCCCGACGCGGTGCTGGCCGTGGCCGACGTGATCCTGCCGATTGCGCTGATGCCGGAGACCGAGGCCACGCTGGTCAACGTGGATGGAATAACCCAGGCCTTCCTGGCCGGTGCCGGGGCCCCGGGCGATGCCCGTCCGGGCTGGAAGGCGTTGCGGGCCCTGGGGGGCCTGCTGGCGCTGGACGGGTTCACGTTCACGCGGCTGGAGGAGGTGCGCGCGATGCTGTCGGCCGGGCCGGCGGCGGTACCCCATGGCCGCCCCCTCGATGCCCCGTCCGCCCTGGCCGCGGGCCAGGACCTGGTCCTCCTGGCCAGCACGCCGATCTACCGGGCCGATGCCGTATTGCGGCGGGCCACGGCGCTCAACGCCCATCCGTTGAACCGGGCGCCGGCGGCGCGGCTGAACCGGCTGGACGCCGAGCGCCTGGGGCTGGCCGACGGCGAGCGGGCGCGGCTGGATGCGACCGAGCTGCCGGTGATCGTGGATGCGGACGTGCCGGCCGGGTGCGTCTGGGTCGAGGCCGCGCACGCCCTGACCGCCTCGCTGCCACCCAACGGCACCTCCCTTCA
>CAYOEF010000291.1:0-2597 GCA_964402805.1 uncultured Rhodanobacteraceae bacterium
CATCGTGGCCATCGGTGACTTCGCGCGGCTTGTCCGCACGCACCCTGGCCAGTGCGTCGGCGTTTGGGGCCGTGTTGTCCGTGATCGGGATTTGCGCGGCCATGCCGCCCATTGCGAGTGCACCGCGGCGGTGGCAAGTGCGGATGAGGTGCCGTGAGTAGCTGCGCAGGAACGGCGCCGCCATCGTCACCTGCGCACGTTCGGGTAGCACCCGGTCGGCGTGGTGGCGCAAGGTTTTCAGATACGAGAAGATGTAATCCCTGCAGCCACAATTGAGGCCCACCGCGCGTCCACGCAGGGCATACAGGATTTCCTCCATCTGGAACGCCGCGGGCAGGGTCTCGATCAGCACCGTAACCTTGAACGTGCCGTGTTCAAGGCACAGCACATGTTCGACGTAGGCCATCACGTCTTCCCACCACGCAGCCTCTTCCATCGACTGCAGCTTCGGCAGGGAAAAGAACGGCCCAAGTCCGCACCTTGCCAGATCCTGCGCGTTGCGCAGTGCGAACAGGCCGAAGTCGAACAGGGCGGCGGACATGGGTTCTCCGTCGACGAGCACGTGGTCCTCGGGAAGATGCAGGCCGCGTGGACGCACCATTAGTACCGCAGTATCCGGTTTCAGCCGATAACCGCGCCCATCCGGCGCGTGATAGTCGATGCACTCCATCAACGCATCGCGCAGGTTCACCTGGCCGTCCAGCAGGTTCTTCCGCGTCGGGGTGGTGGAATCTTCGAAATCGGCGACGAATACGTTGGCGCCGGAATTGAGCCCGTCGACCACCATCTTGCGATCGACCGGTCCCGTGATTTCGACCCTGCGGTCCTGAAGTGCCTCGGGAATGGACGCCACGTGCCATGTACTGGTCCGGATCTTGCGGGTATCGGGACGAAAGTCGGGCAATTCGCCTGCGTCGTAACGTGCCTGTGCCGTGGCGCGCTCGGCCAGCAACGCCCGGCAGGGTGCGTTGAAGTGGTCGTGCAAATTGGCCAGGAATGCCAGGGCCCTTTCAGACAGGATTTCGGCGTGTGCGCGATTGGTACAGCCGCGAACCTCGATGCCAGTCGTGTCGTACGATTCTCTCGTCGGCATGTCCACGGCAGTCTCCTGTAGCAGTTGTCAGGGGGCATGGTCGACGCTATGGTGCACTGCACGATTTGACAAATTAGAACATTCAACGTGTCACGTTAACGGCGTAAAACTGAAATGTAACCTGCTGACTGGAAAGGCAATGCGAACGATTAAAGAAGGCGCGAGAGCTGCCGTCCAGCGCCAAAAGCGTCCCGTCAACCCGACCACCGCGAGCAGGGATCCAGCCCGGTTCTACTACAAGGGCAACCGTTACAAGCAGTTGCGCGCCTTTGTTGCGATCGTCAAGTCCGGTACCCTGGCGCGCGCCGCGGAATCACTGTTCCTGTCGGCACCATCGGTCAGCCTTCAGTTGCAGGCATTGGAGCGCGAACTGGGCGCGCAACTGGTGGAACGCGGCGGGCGTCGAATCGTCGTGACGCGCGCAGGCGAAGCGTTGTACGAGCAGGCGAGGCCGCTGGTCGAGGGCATGGATGCATTGGACACGCAGTTTCACAGTGCGGTCGCGGGCTTGGGGGCGGGCGAACTCACGATCGCCGCGGGGTCGTCGACGATCCAGTATCTGTTGCCGTCACTGGTGGCAAGCTATCGGGAAAATTTCCCGGGTGTGCGACTGCAGCTTGCCAATGTCACCGGCAAGGACGGTCTTGCGATGTTGCGTTCGAACCAGGTCGACTTCGCGGTAGGTTCCATGCTCGACGTACCACACGACATTACCTATCAGCCGTTTCGCCGCTATGACCCGATGCTTATCCTCCCGATCGGACACCCATTGGCGACCAAGCCGGACCTCAGCCTTGGCGACCTGTCACCGTTCGGCCTGATCTTGCCGCCACAACGGCTGACAACCTATCGCCTGGTGGATCTGGTGTTCCAGCGCAATCAGGTTCCCTACACCGTCGCAATCGAGGTGGGCGGATGGGAAGTGATCAAGCAGTATGTCGCCATGGGTCTCGGCATCTCGATTGTTACGAGCATCTGTCTGGCCCAGGGTGACGATGAAAAGCTTGTTGCGCGCAACATGAGCGCGTGGTTTCCGCAGCGCAGCTACGGCGTCGTCATGCGCAAAGGCAAATACCTGTCCACCGAGGCGCGCAGGTTCATCGACCAGATCAAGCCGGGCATGGTTGTGCATCGCGAACACGACGAACCCGGGGACTCGGAGCGCTGATCAACGGCCCGGCTTCGCCATTGCAGCCGGGTGGGCGCCTGCGCAAACGATCACACACTGGACGCGGTCAGCCACCTGACCACAAGTGTTGCGCTTGGCTGCGTTGCAGCAAGCGACTTCGAAGGCGAAGTAGACCCCGCGGTTTGGACAGCCCACAGCAAAACGGTCACCCTGAAGGCGACCGCACTGTTATCGCATAGCGGGGCTCCAGGAGGGGTCTGGCACTGCAACACTTGGAACCCCCACGTAAATCAGGGGAAATGGCGGAGCGGACGGGACTCGAACCCGCGACCTCCGGCGTGACAGGCCGGCATTCTAACCAGCTGAACTACCGCT
>CAYOEF010000292.1:0-2595 GCA_964402805.1 uncultured Rhodanobacteraceae bacterium
CTTCCAGCACGTCCTCGATGGTGACCAGCCCCGCGATGCCGCCGTACTCGTCGACCACGAGCGCCATGTGGTTGTGGCTGCGCCGAAACTCGGCCAGCAGCACGTTGAGGCGCATCGACTCGGGGATCAGGACCGCCGGACGCAGCAGGGCGCGGATGTCGCAGTTGTCGCCGTCGCCGAAATACTTGAGCAGATCCTTGGCCAGCAGGATGCCGAGGATTTCATCCTTGTCCTCGCCGTGGACCGGAAACCGTGAGTGGCCGGATTCGACCACGGTGGCGAGGATGTCCTCGAGCGCCGCGTCGGCCGGCAGCGTCACCATCTGCACGCGCGGCACCATGACGTCGTCGACGTCGCGCTCGGTGACGCGCAGGGCACCCTCGACCATGCCGAGGGTGTCGTCCGAGAGCAGTCCGTTGGATTGTGCGCCGCGCAGCTCCTCGAGCAATTCATCGCGCGTGCGGGGGTCACTGGAGAAGATGTGGCCCAAGCGTTCCCACCATGATCGGTGCGCAAGGGCGCTCGTACTTCCGGGGTCTTCGTTCATAAACCTTGGGTGACAACCATCTTGGCAAAAGGACGGCATACTGATTCTAGCCGAAAATCCGGGCCGGGGTACGGTGGTTGCCGGGCTCCATCAGGACGATGGCCGCTCGACGTACGGATCGGGAATGCGGAGCGTGGCGAGGATCCGTCGTTCCAGGGCTTCCATGATTTCGGCCTCGCCGGTTTCCACATGGTCGTGGCCCAGCAAGTGCAGCACCCCGTGAACGGTCAGGTGTGCGTAATGGTCGCGCACCGGCTTGTGCTGCGCCGCCGCCTCGTGCGTCACCACCGGCGCACAGATCACCAGGTCACCAAGCAGCGGCACGTCCACCCCGGCCGGCAGCTCGACCGGAAACGACAGCACGTTGGTGGCGTAGTCCTTGCCGCGGTACTGCCGGTTGAGCTCTCGCCCCTCGTCCACGCCGACGATGCGGATCGACAACTCGCAATCCGTGTTGTGCCCCGCACCGGCCAGCGCCTGCGCAACCCAGCGGCGGAAGCTGGCGGCAGCCGGGATGCCGAGGCGGGAGGTGGTGTAGTTGACGTGGAGCCGGGGGCCGGGATTTGGCACGTGCGTGGATTTTTCGTCGGGGCGGGACATGGAAGGATCTTCCGTGATACCTCAGCTTGCCGCGCCGCTGCTTTCCCCGGTCCCGGGTCCGCGGTCCCCGGTGCCTGCCGATCCCGCATCCCGGGTCCCTTGCTCGGCAACCTCATAGGCCCTCACAATCCGCGCCACCAATGCATGGCGCACGACGTCGCGGGAGGTGAAGAACGTGAAGCTGATGCCTTCCACGTCGCGCAGTACCTCGATGGCGTTGCGCAGGCCCGAGCGGGTGTTGTGGGGCAGGTCGATCTGGGTGACGTCGCCGTTGACCAGGGCGACCGAGCCGAAGCCGATGCGCGTGAGGAACATCTTCATCTGCTCGACGGTGGTGTTCTGCGCCTCGTCGAGGATGACGTAGGAATCGTTGAGAGTGCGTCCGCGCATGTAGGCGAGCGGGGCCACCTCGATGACGTTGCGTTCGATGAGCCGCGTGACCCTGTCGAAGCCCAGCATCTCGTAGAGCGCGTCGTACAGCGGGCGCAGGTACGGGTCCACCTTTTGCGTGAGGTCCCCCGGCAGGAAGCCGAGCTTTTCGCCCGCCTCGACGGCCGGACGCACCAGCAGCAGGCGTTGCGCGCGGCCCGTTTCCAGGGCTTCCACGGCGCTGGCCACCGCGAGGTAGGTTTTGCCTGTACCGGCCGGACCCACGCCGAAATTGATGTCGTGCGTGGTGATCGCGTGCAGATAGCGCTGCTGGTTGGGTCCGCGGCCCTTGATGACGCCGCGTTTGACACGGATGACGACTTCCTGGGCCCCGGCGGCGTCGGCGAGCAGGGAATCGACGCCCGACTCGGACATCATCAGGTGGATGCGCGCGCCGTCCAGGGTCTCGTTGGCCGCAGCCGTGTACAGGGTGTGCAGCAGCTTGTCGGTGGCCTTGACGGCCTTGGGTTCGCCGATCACGCGGAACACGTTGCCGCGGTTGCTTATTTCCACGCCCAGGCGCAGTTCGATCAGCCGCAGGTGCTCGTCGAACGGGCCGGCGAGATTGGCCAGGCGTGTCGTGTCATCCGGCTCGAGGGTGAAGTCGTGGCGGGTCGTGGGCATCGTCTGGTCGCAGCGCCTCAGGCGCTGGCCACGGCCGCCGCAGACCCGGCATCCGCGTGCGCGACGCGGCCGCGCAGCGAATTGGTCATCGCCTGCGTGATGAGGACATCGACGAATTGGCCAACCATGCGCTGGTCCCCCGGGAAATTCACGAAGCGCATGTTTTCGGTGCGCCCGGTCATCTCCCTGGGGTTTTTCTTGCTGGCGCCTTCGACCAGCACGCGCTGGGTCGTGCCGACCATGGCCTCGGCGATGCGCCTGGCATTGGCGTTGATGGCCGCCTGCAGGCGCGCCAGGCGCGCGTGCTTGACCTCGCTCGATACGCCGTCGTGCAGGTTGGCCGCCGGCGTGCCGGGTCGCTGCGAGTAGATGACGCTGAAGCTCTGGTCGAATCC
>CAYOEF010000293.1:0-2590 GCA_964402805.1 uncultured Rhodanobacteraceae bacterium
CCGGAACGTTCCTGGCGCTCATCGGCCCCAACGGCGCCGGCAAATCGAGCGCGCTCAAGTTGCTCAGCGGCGCCACCGCCACCGGCGGCGGCGAGGCCCGGCTCGACGGCATGCCGCTCGATGCGTGGGATCGCACGGAACTGGCCAGGCGTCGCGCCGTGCTTTCGCAGGGCATCGTGATGGCGTTCGGATTTCGCGTGCTGGAAGTCGTCGAGATGGGACGCGCGCCGTGGCTCGACCACGGCCGCGAGGCCAATCGCCGCATCGCACGCGCCGCGCTCGCCGAGGTGGGCATGCTGGCGCTTGCCGACCGCGATTACCAGACGCTTTCCGGCGGCGAGCAGCAGCGCGTGCAGCTGGCGCGGGTGCTGGCCCAGGTCTGGCTCGACGCCGAGCCGGAACAGCCCGGCTATCTTCTGCTTGACGAGCCCGTGACGGGGCTGGACCCGGCCCACCAGCATGCCGTGCTCGGGCACGCCCGGCGCCGTGCGCGCCAGGGCTTCGGCGTGCTTGCCGTCCTGCACGACCTCAACCTGGCCTCGCAGTACGCCGACCGCGTCGCCGTCATGTGTGGCGGGCGCATCCTTTGCGACGGCAGTCCCGACGAGATCTTCACCGCCGAGCGCATCCACCGCGCCTTCGGCGTCACCGCCGAGATCGACATCCACGCGCATACGCGGCGGCCGCGCATGGTCATGTGGTCGCAAGCGCCCACGTGACCCGGCTCCATCAGACCCGGGCATGGGTCATGGCGTAAACTGCACGGCCTGCGGGTGTCGACCGCGCCGCGCCAAGCGGTCATCCCGCCTTGCCCGACCGCATGGAGACCTGGCATGACCGATGCCGCGCCCGACCCGACCGTGCCGCACATCGGCATGCACCAGCCAACGCCGCGCGACGTGGACTATCCCGGCACGCTGGACATCCACGTCGACGCATCGGACGTGGCCCATCGCATCTTTCGCGTGCGCGAGACCGTTCCGGTGCAGCCCGGCGCATCGATGTACCTGCTGTATCCCGAATGGATCCCCGGCCATCATCGCCCCAGCGGCCCGATCCGGCAGATGGCGGGGCTGGTGGTATGCGCGGCCGGCGGGCGACGCCTGGCGTGGGAGCGCGATCCCTACAACGTGTACGCGTTTCGCGTGGATGTGCCGGAAGATGTGGCCCGTCTGGACGTGAGCTTCCAGTACCTTGCCGCGCAAAACCTGCGCGAGGGGCCGGTCCGCGTCACGCCGGAAATCATCGACCTGTCCTGGGAAAAGGTTTCGCTGTACCCGGCCGGCTATTACGCGCGCCGCATCCTGACACGTCCGAGCGTGACCCTGCCGGCGGGCTGGCGGTTCGGGACCGCGCTCGAGGTCGCCACGAGCGACGGCGACACCACGACATTCCGGCCCATCGACTACCTCAACCTGGTCGACTCGCCCATCTACGCCGGTAAGCATTTCAAGCGCCTGGAGCTGACCAGCGATCGCTCGCCGCCGGTTTTCATCAACATGGTGGCGGACACGCCACGCCATCTCGAAGCCAAACCCGAGCACGTCCAGATCCTCAGGAACATCGTCGTGCAGATGGAACGCCTTTACGGCGCCTTCCATTTCGACCACTACGATTTTCTGCTGTCGCTGTCGGACAAGCTGAGCCACAAGGGCCTGGAGCATTCCCGTTCCAGCGAGAACAGCACCGGCGCGGATTTTTTCACCAACTGGAGCCTGGCCCGCCGCGGCGACCTGCTCACGCACGAATTCAACCACTCCGGGAACGGCAAGCATCGCCGCGCGGCACGTCACGTCACCCCCAACTTCAACGTGCCCATCCATGACGGCCTGATGTGGGTGTACGAGGGCCAGACCCAGTTCTACGGCAACGTCGTCGCCGTGCGCGCGGGGCTCGAGGACCTGCCGACCGGCTTCGCCAAGCTCGCCGACGTGGCGGCCCGCTATGACTGCAATCGACCCGGGTTTCGCGCCTGGCGCAGCATCCAGGACACCACCAACGACCCCACCATCGCCCAGCGCACGCCGCGCCCGTACAAGAGCTACCTCGGCGGCGAGGACTACTACGCCGGTGGCCAGTTGATCTGGCTGGCCGTCGACGGCCAGATGCGTCTTTTGAGCGATAACCGGCACTCGCTGGACGATTTCGCGCGCGCGTTCTTCGGCATGAACCCCGGCGCGTGGGACATCCACACCTACGTCGCCGAAGACGTCTACCGCACCCTGGCCGACATCGTGCCCCACGACTGGGAGACCTTCCTGCGCGAGCGCGTGGACGGCCACGGCAACCTTGCCGACGGTCTCGCCCTGCAAGGCTGGCGGCTCGTCTACACCAGCGAGCCGGATGCCGGCTACAAGGCCATGCACAAAACCCCGCACGCCGATTTCACCTACTCCATCGGCCTTCACGCCGCCACCAGCGGACGCCTCCACGACGTGCGCTGGGACGGCCCGGCCTACCGTGCCGGCCTTGCCCCCGGCATGACCCTGATTGCCGTCAACGGCACGCAATTCAGCCCCGACGTGATGCGCTGGGCCATCCGGGACGCCACCGGCACCAGCGACCCCATCACCCTGCTGGTGCGCGAATT
>CAYOEF010000294.1:0-2584 GCA_964402805.1 uncultured Rhodanobacteraceae bacterium
CGATGTTGCCAAGGCCCAGCACGGCGCTGCCGTTGGTCACCACGCCGACGAGGTTGCCGCGCGAGGTGAAGCGCGTCGCGGCAGCCTCGCCCTCGGCGTGGATCGCCATGCTTGCCGCGGCCACGCCCGGCGAATAGGCGAGCGTGAGGTCATGCTGGTTCGCGAGCGGCTTGGTGGGCATCACGGAGATCTTTCCGTGGGTGGGAAACTCGTGATAGTCGAGAGCCAGTTTGGTGCGGTTGTCAGTCATGACGTTCTCTCTGGTGGGGCGTGGCGACAACATGGGGGCCGGCTTGCCTGCGTCGCATCGTCGTGGACCGTCCGGCCTGGCAACGATATTACGCGGTTTGCCAATCGGGCATGGGCGAATTGACACGGTTTTCGGCGGTATCCACCGTGCCGCACACTCGTGGCCCCCGGCAACTTCAGTCCACCTGCGCCGGTGGCACATCCGCGACGCCATCGGCGCGGTCGCGGGCCAGGGCCGCGCGGGTCAGGAGCATCATGGTGATGGGCGTGGTCGCGGTGATGGCGATGCCGATGACGAGGGCGGCAAGGGACAGGCTTGCGCGGGCCAGTGAGAAGAACACGACCGTGGCAACGACCATCAACGCCATACCCAGCGTCGTCCCCAGCGTTGGCGCATGCATGCGGCTGTAGAAATTCTTCAGTTGCAACAGGCCGAGCGAGCCGATGAATGCCAGCAGCGCGCTGACGAATACCAGCGCGCCAAGCAGCAGCGCGACCCAGCCCGGCAGCGTGTCCAGCGCGGTCATTCGATCACCTCCCCACGCATCAGGAACTTGGCGAACGCCGAACTGCTGGCGAACCCCAGGACGGCGACAACCAGGCTGGCCGCCACGTAATGCATGCTGCCGGTGCGTATCCCGATGGCCAGCAGCAACAGCATGGCGTCGACGTAGAAGGCATCCAGCGCCGCCACGCGGTCCTGCGCGCGCGGGCCACGCACCATGCGCACGATGGCCAGGGCCATGGCGGCCAGCAGCAGGATCAGGGCCGAGACGACCAGGAACATGGCGATGGCGTGGATCATGGGAACACCTCCTTGAGCGGCGGCTCGTAGCGTTGCTTGATGTTCGCGACCAGCTGGTCCGCCGACGCCGCGTCCAGCACGTGGATGAGCAGTCGCCGCCGGCGTGCGTCATGGCTTGCCCAGATCGTTCCGGGCGTGGCGGTGATGATGCAGGCCAGTACCGCCAGCGCGGCCGGCCGATCCACATCGAGGTCGATGGCGACGAAGGCGGGCGTGTAGGGGTGCCGGGTCACGATCAGCCGTGCCACGGCCCAGTTGGATGCGAGGATGTCCATGCCGACCCGCGCGGCAAGCAACGCCAGCTTGCCGACGTGGCGCATGCGCACGCGCGGCGGGTCGAGCCTGGCCCACAGTTGCGTGATCAACAGGGCGAGGATTGCGCCAACCAGCACCGTCCCCGGCGCCAGGCTTTGTTGCAGGACCAGCCATGCCAGCCACAGCGCCGCGGCCATGAGCGGATGGGGCAGCCAGCGCTTCATGGCGAAGACCCCGGCACCGGCGCGAGCACGGCCTGGATGTATTGCGCCGGGTGGTGCACTTGCCATGCGGTGGCATCCAGGTAGCGCCAGGGCGTGGCGGCGATCGCGGTCAGCACCAGGCATACGGCGAGCAGGGCCACGATCGCGGTGGTTTCCGCACGGCGTACGAAGGGGAAGCGGCGGTCCGGATCCGCCCAGAACAACTGGATGCCGGCGCGGCACATGGCGATGATCGTACCCACGCCGGCGGTGATGACGAGCGCGAACAGCAGCGTCGATCCCGGCCCGGCGCCGAGCATCGGCTTCAACATGGCAAATTTGGCCAGGAAGCCGGCCAGCGGCGGCAATCCCGCAAGCAGCAGTCCGCAGGTGAGAAAGCAGCCCGCCAGCACCATCAGGGTCCTGGGTTCCACCACGCGGGTTTCGTCCTCGGCGACGTACAGCGCATCCCCCACCGGGTCGTAGGGCTCCAACTGGTCCGGGTCGTCCGGCTCGTTGTGCGGTACGAGCAGGCCGGTCAGCAGGAACAGCGCCGCAATGCCGAGCACGGACACCACCAGATAGGCCAGGGCACCGGCGGTCACCGCCTCCGATTGCAGGCCGATGGCGCCCAGCAGCGTGCCCGACGACACCAGCACCACGTAACCGGCCAGCTTGCCCAGTTCACGCGCGCCCAGCATGCCCACGATGCCCACGACCAGCGTGATCATGCCGGCCGCGAGCAGCCAGGCACTGCCAAAATGGGCCGACGCGGTACCCGCGGCGGGGCCGAACAGCAAAAGGCTCAGGCGCAGCAGCACGTAAATGCCAAGCTTGGTCATCATGGCGAACATGGCCGCCACCGGGGGCGTGGCCGCGGCGTAGGTGCGTGGCAGCCAGAAGCCCAGCGGCCACACCGCCGTCTTGACCAGGAACGCCATGCCCAGCAGGGCCGCGCCCGCGTGCAGGAGGTTGCGCGTGTCGTCCGGAAGGGTGGGAATCTTGCGTGCCAGCATCGCCATGTTGAGGGTGCCGGTGACGCCGAAAATCAGGCTTACGCCAAGCAGGAACA
>CAYOEF010000295.1:0-2558 GCA_964402805.1 uncultured Rhodanobacteraceae bacterium
ACCGCCGCATCTCCGAGAAGCGCGTGTACCCGGCCATCGACATCAACCGCTCCGGTACCCGTCGCGAAGACCTGCTCATTCCGCCCGACCTCCTGCAGAAGATCTGGATCCTGCGCAAGCTCCTCCACCCGATGGACGAACTGGCCGCCATCGAGTTCATGCTCGACAAGATGCGCAACACCAAGACCAACGAGGAGTTCTTCAGCGCCATGCGGCGCTGAGGCAGTCGTCCGCGCCGCACGCGTCGGCCAGCCGCGCGCTGCCGGCGGGAAAACCAATCAGCCGAGCGCCCAGTCGACCGGCGGATGGCACAGCGGCAGGTCCGGCTGGTGGCGCTGTTCCCCGAGCGCGCGACGCGCCCCCTGCAAGGCCGTACGCAAGCCCTCTTCGATCGTCGGGTGGTAAAACGGCAACTGCAGCATGTCGTTGACTGTCAGGCGTTGCTGGATTGCCCACGCGAGCAGGTGCAGCAGGTGCTCGGCATCCGGCGCCACCGCCTCGGCGCCGAGAACCCGGCCATCACTGGCATCGGCATAAACATGCAACACACCCCGGTTGCGCCCTGCCATCAAGGCCCGCCCCTGACGGGAAAAATCGACGTCACCGGTCACCACGCCGCTGGACGGCAGCTCGCGATACGTCAGTCCGGCATGGCCGGCACCGGGCTCGGTGAACACGATGCCAAGCGGCACGCGACGCGCCAGGCATTCGGCATCCGGGTTCAGGGCATGCCAGGCCGCAATCCGCCCCTCGTCGGCAGCTTCGTGCTGCAGCGGACGCAACCCGGAAACATCTCCGGCAATATAAACGGGCAGGTCGCGCACGCGCAGCGTCGATGAGTCGAAGACCGGCACGCCGCGGTCGTCGAGTTCCACGCCAAGGGTGTCAAGGCCAAGCCCTTCGATATCGGGGCGTCGACCCAACGCGGCGAGCACCCAATCGACGGTGACCGAACCGCTGCCATCATCCAGCACCACGCCATCGGCGCCCGGCCGTACATCGACCGTGGCCCCGGTCGTAATCGACATTTGCGCGCCGAGTACCTCGAGCAGGCTTGCATTGACGTCCGGGTCGCTGAGCGCGGCGATGCCTGCGCCGCGCGTGAAGGCATGGACGTCGCAGCCGAGCTGCGCAAACGCCTGGCCAAGCTCGGTGCCGATCGGGCCAAGCCCGACCACGCCGACCCGGCGGCCAGGTTTTTTCAACTCGAAGATCCCGTCCGAGGTGACCAGGCGGTCACCCACGGCGCGCCATGATTCGGGCACGACTGGATGCGTACCCGTGGCGATGACGGTGGCGTCGGCCTGGATCCGCTCACCGTTGACCTCCAGGGTCTGCGCGTCGAGAAACCGCGGGCGGCCGTGGATGTTGCGTTCGCCGAGGTCCTTCGCCGTGCGTGCCGGCCCGGCCGCAAAACGATCCCGCAGTGTGCGCACGTGGGCCATTACCTCGCCCAGGTCGGCCGCCACGTCACCGGCGCCATGAACGCCGGCGTCCGCCAGCCAGCCACCCCGCGCGCAGGCATGCGCGACCTCGAGCAATGCCTTGGACGGCATGCAACCGACCCTCGCGCAAGTCGTGCCATACGGTCCGTCGTTGACCAGCAGCACATCGTCGGTGTAGCGCTGGGCTTCCTTGAGTGCCGTCAGGCCGGCCGTGCCGGCCCCCAGAATCGCAATGCGCACGTGTCGCGTCATGGCCATCACTCCCGCAACTGTCGTCGACACAGTATGCCAGCCTGCAAGCGCCGGTCGCCTGGGGCCGGGGTGATGCGTCGCCCGACGCTGGCCGCAACCGCTTGCCCGTGGTGGCGAAGGCCTTGATGGCGGGGGCGTGGGGCGGCGGGGACACCGGGTGACGGGGGCACGGCACGCCGTGCCCATACGAAATTCGTGTGCGCCTCGACGCAGGTGGGGCGCGGCACGCCGTGCCACTACGAAACCCTGTGTTTAGGCATCGCCCTTCGACGGGGGTAGGGGCACGGTACGCCGTGCCCGGCCCTGTCCTCGCATGGTGTGCCAGGGATCGCCTCCCACCTGTGAAAAACCCCGCCGAAGCGGGGTTTCTCGTGGGGTGGAACACGCGGGTGGAACGGCTTACATCATGCCGCCCATGCCGCCCATGCCGCCGCCCATGCCGCCACCGGCCCCCAGGTCCGGCTTCTCGTCCTTGGGTTCCTCGGCCACCAGCGCTTCGGTGGTGATGGCAAGGCCCGCCACCGACGCCGCGTGCTGCAGCGCCGTGCGCGCCACCTTGGTCGGGTCCAGGATGCCGAACTCGATCATGTCCCCGAACTCGCCCGTCGCCGCGTTGTAACCGAAGTTGCCCTCGCCTTCCTGGACCTTGTTCAGCACCACGCTGGCTTCCTCGCCGGCGTTGCTCACGATCTCGCGCAACGGCGCCTCCAGCGCCTTGCGGGTGATGGCGATGCCGTGGTTCTGGTCGTCGTTGGCCCCCGTCAGCCCTTCGATCGCCTTGAGCGCGCGGATCAGCGCCACGCCACCGCCGGGCACCACGCCTTCTTCGACCGCCGCACGGGTCGCCTGCAGGGCGTCCTC
>CAYOEF010000296.1:0-2541 GCA_964402805.1 uncultured Rhodanobacteraceae bacterium
CCATCGACGCGGTAATTCGCGCCGGTCAGGAACTTGCCGCGCTCCGACACGAGCAGTGCGACGACCTCGGCGATGTCCTCGGTGGCGCCGATGCGACCCAGCGGAATGTTCCGGACCCAGTCATCGGTGGAAAACCCAGGCGTCGACTTGGCAAACTCGGCGGAACCCGGCGTTGCGATGACGCCGGGCGACACCACGTTCACGCGGATGCCGCTCGGCGCGAGTTCCATCGCGAGCGTGCGCGAGTAGTACTCGAGCGCCGCCTTGGCGGCGCCGTAATGCGCGAAGGGGCCGAACGGCATCGTCGCGGCCGCCGAAGAAATGTTCACGACGGCTGCGGCCTGCGACGCACGGAGCGCCGGGAGGACCGCGTTCGTGAGGCGGACCGCTGCAAAGAGATTGAGCGCGAAGCTGTCGTGCCACGCTTGGTCGGGAATCGTCCATGACCCTTCCAAAAACGCGCGCCCACCGCCCGCGTTGTTCACGAGAATGTCGAGGCCGCCGAGCGCCGCGAGCGCCTGCGTCGCGACGGCCTCCACACCTTCGCTGGTACTGACGTCGCCGGCGACGAACGTTGCCGCCGCGGGTGCATCATCGTTGGGGGCTCTCGCAGCGACCACGACTTTGGCGCCGGCCTCGAGAAGGCGCTGCGCGATGGCCGCGCCGTTGCCGCGCGTGCCTCCGGTGACCAGGGCACGGCGGCCACTGAGTTCTTTCGAGAAATCGAGTTTGCTGGACATGGGATGTTGCTCAGTAGATGGGTCAAGGTTTCCGGAGCGGCGAGGCAGGCTGCAGGGCAATCACGATCCGGCCGTGATGGCCGACCATCGCTCATGCCTCGTTCTTGAAGAGGTCCTGGAAAATCAAAGGCCCCCAGCACTTGTCCGCGCGCGCCTGCACCAGCGTGCCGCCCTCGTCGAGCTTGCCGAGATTGACGGGCGCAAAGCCGAGTCGTTCGGCGAGCGCCGCCACCGATGCCGCGGCGCCTTCGTCGTCGCTCGACAGGAACACGACCCGCCGGCCGCCCTTGACCTGCGGATCGGTGGCCAGGGTGCGGGCGAACAGATGATTGAAGCCCTTCACCAACCGGGCACCCGGGAAGGCTTGGGCGACGACGGCAGAGGAAACGCCAAACCCGTTCATCGCGTCGATGATCGTCTTGCCCTGCCAACTCGCCAGGTTTTTGGCGACTTCACGATGCCCCTCGAAGAGAACGGCCAGAAAAATCACGTCCGCCTTGATCGCTTCCTGCAGCGTCCCGGGAACGACGGTGGGCCCGATCGCCTGCGCCTGCGGCAACAGGGTTGCGGGCGGGCGCCGACTGGCGACCGTGACTTCGATGTTCTTGCGGGCAAAAGCGCGGGCGAGGGCCTGGCCGATGGCGCCGAAACCGATGATTGCGTAGCTCATGACTGCCTCCTTTTCGGATTGGATGTGGCCACCAATCTGGACTCCTTGACACATCAATACAATTGACTAAATATTGCTGCGTATAATCTATGTTTTAGATGGCAATGCTCGACAACGTCACCATCAACCAACTGCGTGCGTTCGTTGCGGTATGCGATCAAGGGAGTTTTTCGGGTGCGGCGCGCAAGCTCAGGCGCGCGCAGTCCGCCGTCAGCCATGCAATCAAGGCGCTGGAAAGCGCGTTCGATGTCGAATTGTTCGAGCGCAACGCGCGCAAGGCGCAGCTCACCGCGGCGGGACGCAGCCTGTTACCGGATGCACGGGCGGTGATCTCACGCACGGAAGAAATGAAGAACCGCGCCGGCGCCATCGCCCATGCCGGGGTGCCGCAGGTTTCGGTGGCGATCGATGCCTACTTCCCGCGCGCCCACCTGATCGACGGTTTGCGGACGCTGCAAGAGGAGTTCCCCACCGCGGCGATCAACCTGCGGATCACGAGCATGCAGGGCGGCGAGAGCCTGGTGCTCGAAAGGGTGTGTGCGCTGGCCGTGACGATCATGAACGTGCCGGAGTTGAACCCGGACGCCATGGAACGCTGCTGGCTATGCGAAGCGGAGATGGTGACGGTATGTGCGCCGTCGCATCCGCTCGCTTCGATACCGCAACCCATTCCCATGGACGAGTTTGGCCGATACATCCAGATCGTCGTGACAGACAACCAGCCGGGAGCGGAGAAGAGCCAGCAGGGCGTCGCCGGCAAGCACCAATGGCTGGTCAATGATCTCGGCGCCAAGCGTGATCTTCTGAAGGCCGGCCTCGGCTGGGGACACTTGCCGCGGCACCTGGTCGCCGCGGATCTGGCGAGCAGACAGCTCGTCGAACTTCAACGCCGCGCCTGGCACCTCGGTCCGCTCACGTTCGCGGTCTCGCAACGCCGCGGTTACGATCTTTCCCCCTGCGAGGCGCGGCTGGTCGAGCTTCTTGGCAAACCTTGAGCTTGAACATCGCTTTTGGATGAGCATTCCATCACGCCGGTAAACTCGGGTGGTGACAGGGCAACCGGCCGGGGCACCACGGGGGCAAGCATGAAGGAAGACCATCTCGAATCCGCGTGCATGGACTGGCTGGCGC
>CAYOEF010000297.1:0-2514 GCA_964402805.1 uncultured Rhodanobacteraceae bacterium
TCGAGCGTCTCGCCCTTCCAGGCGAACACCGGCACGCCGGCCTTGGCCATGGCCGCGGCGCAGTCGTCCTGCGTGGAAAAGATGTTGCACGATGCCCAGCGCACGCGCGCGCCGAGGGCCATCAGGGTTTCGATCAGGACGGCCGTTTCCTTGGTCATGTGCAGCGAGCCGGTCAGACGCACACCGTCGAGCGGCTTGCTGGTGCTGTATTTGGCGCGTACCGCCATCAGCCCGGGCATTTCGTCTTCGGCCATGCGGATGCGCTTGCGGCCGAGTTCGGCGAGGGAAAGGTCGCGGACCTTGTAGTCCGTGGTGCGGGAATCGTTTGCTATGGCGTTCATGCGGCGTCGGCTCCTGTGCAATGTGGATACCCGGAAATCCGGGGCCCGTGCGGGACGGGCAGAGCGGGCGCCGTTGCAGACATTCTGCCGAGCCTCACCGCCGTGCGGTTGCAACGCCCCTCGGCAATCGAAAACCTGATTGCTGATTATATCGCGCGTGGCCGGCGCAAGCAGGGCGAGTGCGGAACGGGCCACCGTCCACATGCAACATCCCCATATCGGGCGCGGCGGGAATGGACGATGGTGCCGCGTATGATCGCGGGATGGCCATCGAGAAAGCGTCATGAGCACGACAAGCTATCCCGACGATTTGCGTGACGCCGGCCTGCCACGTCAGGACGCGCCGCTGCGCGATGACGTGCGCGGACTTGGCGCCCTGGTCGGCGACGTCCTGGTCGAGCAGGAAGGGCGGGCCTTCTTTGAACGGGTGGAACGCCTGCGTACCGCCGCGATCCACCGTCGCGAGGCGGGTGCCGGCATCGCGTCGCTGAAGACCTTGCTGGACGGCACGACGCCCGAGGATGCCGAAGCCTTGGCGCGCGCCTTCGCGATCTGGTTCCAGGCCGTGAACACGGCCGAGCGTGTGCACCGCATCCGGCGTGGCCGCGACTATCAGATCGCCGGCGCGGGGCCGCAACCCGAGTCCCTCGCCGCGGTGTTGACGACGCTCAAGTCGCGCGGCGTGCAGGCAGGCGAACTGATGGATTGCATTGCGGGCCTCGATGTCGAGCCCGTGTTCACCGCGCATCCGACCGAAGCGGTGCGGCGTTCGCTGCTGGAAAAGGAGCAGGCGATCGTGCGCGCGCTGGTCGACGGCTTCAACGACAAGCGGACGCCGCATGAAATCGCCGCCGGCCATGAGCGCCTGCGCAACGCGCTGACCACCAGCTGGCAGACCGCGCAGGCCTCGCCGGTCCGGCCCAGCGTGCAGGATGAGTTCGAGCACGTCAGCTTTTATCTTGCCGAGCCGTTGTACCGCGTGCTGCCGGCGTTTTACGAGTCGTTCCAGCGGGAACTGCAACACGTGTACGGTATCGGCGAGCCGGAGTTGCCGCGGGTGCTGCGCTTCGGCTCCTGGGTGGGTGGCGACATGGACGGCAATCCCAACGTCGGTGCCGACACCATCGCCGATACCCTGCGCACGCAGCGTTCGATGGTGATTGCCCGCTACCAGGCTGATTGCGAACGCCTGGGTCGACTGCTCAGCCAGACCGATGACCGCATCGGCGTGTCCGCCGCCTTGCGTGAACGCCTCGATGCCTACCGTGCGTGGTTGCCTGCCGCCGCCGGACGCATCCGTCCGCGGCATCGCAACATGCCCTACCGCTGCCTGCTCAGCCTGATGGCGGCGCGCCTTGCCGCGACCGGTCGGGATGCCGACGGCGCCTACCGGGACGTTGCCGACTTCGCCGATGACATCGCGATCATCGTCGCCAGCCTGCGCGGGAACAAGGGAACGCACGCCGGTCTGTTCGAGGTGCATCGGCTGCAATGGCGCGTGCGCACCTTCGGCTTCCACCTGGCGCGGCTCGACGTGCGCCAGGATGCGCGCGTGCACGACGACGTGCTGGCGGTGTTGCTGGGTGACGCCGCCTGGGCGACGCGCGATGCCGCGCACCGCAGCGAACGCCTGCGCCCGCTTGCGGCGGGGGAGGCCGTGTTCGACATCGGCGACGCGGCAGCGGGCGAGCGCCTGAAGGCCGTATTCACCACCCTTGCCGATGCCCATCGCCGCTACGGTGCCGGCGCCATCGGCCCCTACATCATTTCCATGGCGCGTTCGGCGGCCGACGTGCTGGCCGTGCTGGCTTTAGCCCGGCATGGCGGCCTTGTCGAGGACGGTTCGGTGCCGCTCGATGTCGGTCCGCTGTTCGAGACGGTCGATGATCTGCGGCACGGCCCCGGCAGCCTGCGCGCATTGCTTGCCGACCCGGTGTACCGCGCGCACCTTGCGCGTCGCGGCAACCGCCAGCTCGTCATGCTGGGTTATTCCGACAGCTGCAAGGACGGAGGAATCCTTGCTGCGCGCTGGTCGCTGCAATACGCGCAGGACGAACTCCTCAAAGTGGCCGAGGAGGCGGGCGTCGAGCTGACGTTCTTCCACGGTCGCGGTGGTTCGGCCAGCCGCGGCGGCGGCAAGGTCACACCGGCCCTGATGGCCTCGCCGCGCGGC